>DATEIR010000001.1:0-14847 GCA_035278885.1 Gemmatimonadales bacterium
CCGCGATGGTGGCCCTGCAGGGCAGTCCCACGAGCTGAGGGAGACACGCGATGGGGTTCAGCCAGTCCCGCGACGGCAGCGGGGTGACCGTGGTCAAGGTCGAAGGCCAGTTGATCGTCGGCAACCGTCAGGAGCTCAAGGACCTCGTCTTCGCGGCGCTGGACCAGGGTGAGCGTCGGATCCTGATCGACTTTTCACAGACCGGATACATCGACTCGTCCGGTCTCGGCGCCCTGGTTTCCATCTCCAAGCGGGTCCGCGAGGCCGGCGGCGAGCTCCGGCTCTCGGGTCTCAACGAGGATCTCCGCAGTCTGTTCGAGCTCACCAAGCTCGACACGCTCTTCGCCATCGCGGAGACTCCCCAGCAGGCCCTGTCCAGCTTCTAGCCGACCGCCATGACGTCGCCCCTTCGCCTCTGCGTCCGCCGCTCCCCGGCTTCGGACGCGGAAGGCGCCGCGACGCTCGTCACCCTGCGGCTGCCCAGCGACATCGCCTGCGTCGAGGAGGCGGTCGAGCTGGTGGTGCGGCACTGCCTCGCCGGCCACGAGACCACCCGCAAGACCCGCTTCCGCCTCCAGGTCTGCCTCAGCGAGGCGCTCAGCAACGCGATCCTCCGGGGCAACCGCGAAGAGCTGGATAAGTGGGTCGATGTCCGGGCCGAGCTCTTCACCGACGTGATCCGGGTGTACGTGACGGACGAGGGCACCGGCTTCGATCCGGCCAGCGTGCCGGAGCCGATCCGTCCGGAGCAGCTCGACGAGCTCGGCGGTCGCGGTCTCTTCCTCATCCGCAAGCTGGTGGACGCGGTCCACTTCAACCCGCAAGGGAACTCCATCTGCATGATGCTCCGCCGTCCCTAGGACGGCTCGATCTCGTGCTCGACCGGCTGGGAGCGCTGATCGGGGGATCGGTGCGTCTCTGGCGGTTCGACGGGCGCGGGCTGCGCATCGCCGGCGGGGGCGACCCGGGATGGTCGCCGCCGATTCCGCGGAGCCCCGGGCTCGTCCCCACGCCGGACGGCTCGGCCTGGCTCACGCCGGTCGAAGAGGTCGAAGGGTTCTGGCTCGGCGTCCAGGCGGGGAGCGAGGAGGCCATGCGCGCCGGGGCCGAGCGGGTCCTGCCCGTGGTCGAGGCGCTGCTCGACGCCGAGCGGCAGCGCGCTTACATCGCCGAAGAGCTCACCAGCCGCTACGAGGAGATCGACCTCCTCTATGCCATCAGCGAGATCCTGGGGCAGACGGTCCGCCTGGAGGAAGCGACCCAGACCATCGTGCGCGAAGTGGCCGCGGTGGTGGGGGCGCGGCGGGCTTCCATCATGGTCTTCGACGAGGCCGGCGCCGTGCTCCGCACCGTGGCGGCGCGTGGGTTCGGCACCGAGGGTCTGCAGCCGGTGAGCGTGGAGGACGACTGCTCCATCGCCGCCCGGGTGTACCGCGAGCGGCGGATCATCGCCCACGATCCGGCGCATCCCGAAGGCGACGGCGCCGAGTGCGGCGACGACCGGGGCTACAAAGGCGACGCCTTTCTGAGCGTGCCGATCTGCTATGGCGCGGCCACCGCGCCGCTCCGCTGCGTCGGCGTCATCAATCTCACCGACCGGATCGGGGGCGACCGCTTTACCCTGGGCGACCGGAAACTGGTGGCCGCGGTCGCGAACCAGATCGGCGCGGCGGTGGAGAATGCCCGCCTGGTGGAGCGCGACGCCCGCCAGCAGCGCCTCCGGCGCGAGCTGGAGCTGGCCCACGATCTCCAGCTCAAGCTGCTGCCCCGGCCGGCCGTGCTCCAGGGCGATGCCGAGGTCGCGGCGCGCTGCTATCCGGCGGACTCGGTCGGGGGCGACTTCTACACCTTCACCAGGCTGGGCCGGGGCCGGGTCGGGGTGATGCTGGGGGACGTGGCCTCGCACGGCTTCTCCGCTGCGCTGGTCATGGCGCTGGTGATGTCGGCCGCCGGCATCCACGCCGCGGCCTCGGTAACGCCGGACGAGACCCTGAGCGCGCTGCTCGACAGCCTCTCCACCGAGCTGAACGAGACCGAGATGTACTTCAGCGTGTTCTACGGCGTGCTCGATCCGCTCGCGGGGAGGTTGGCGTATGCCAGCGCGGGGCATCCATACGCCTTCCGCGTGCCGCGCTTCGGCGACCCGGAGCGGCTCGAGTCCACGGCGCCGCCGCTGGGCCTCGCCACCGCCGGCAGCATCCAGCGCAAGCAGGTGCCCTGGAGCATCGGCCACGACCTGCTCGCGCTCTGGACCGACGGCCTCGCCGACGCCCGCAACGACGCCGGTGAGCCGTTCGGCGAGACCCGCCTGCTGAGCATCATCTGCCAGCACCGGAACGAAGCGGCGGAGACCATCGTGCAGGCGGTCCTGGACGAGGCCGAGACGTTCGGCGCCCACCCGAACGACGACCGCACCATCCTGATCCTCCGGATCTGACGTGCCGCGCGCCAAGCGCCGGCTCGCCCAGCATTTCCTGTCGGATCCGCGGATCCTGCAGCGGATCGCCGACGCGCTCGAGCCCACGACCGCGGACACCGTGCTCGAGATCGGCCCCGGCCCGGGCGGCCTGACGGCGGCGCTCGCGAGCCGGGCCGGGCGGGTCATCGCGATCGAGAAGGACGGCGACCTGGTTCCGGGCCTTCGGGAACGGTTCCCCCGCGCAACCGTGGTGGAAGGCGACGCACTCGACCTCGACTGGCATGCCCTCGCCGGGACCGGCGCACTGGTGGCCGGCAACATCCCCTACAACATCACCTCTCCCCTCATCGACAAGGCGCTCACTCCACCGAGGCCACCACGCATCGTGTTCCTGGTGCAGAAGGAGGTGGCCGACCGGGTGACCGCCGACGCGGGCGGGGCCACGTACGGCGCGCTCAGCGTCGGCGTGCAGGCGGTGGCCCGGGCCGAGCGGCTCTTCGTGGTTCCGGCCGGCGCCTTCCACCCTCGGCCCACGGTGGACTCCGCGGTCCTGCGGCTCACCCCGCTCCCTCGACCGCTCGTCAGCGAGGACGAGCTGCCGACGTTCCGCCGACTGACGGTCGGTCTCTTCGGCTTTCGCCGGAAGCAGCTCGGTCGCGGCGTCCGCCAGCTCACCGGATGGCCCGCCGATCGCGTGGCCGAGGTGCTCACTCGGGCAGAGGTGGATTCGTCGCTACGGCCGGAGACCCTCGCACCGGACGCATTCGTCCGGTTGCGGCACGCACTCGTTGACGGGGGCTGGGCCGGTAAGTAGCTTTTGTGAAATGTTTCACAACTGGGTGGGCCATGCGTAAGGTCGCCGAATCGACGGTCCGGCGGCTCTCATTGTACCTGCGCTTCCTCGAAGAGTTCGAGGGCCAGGGCATGGCGACCGTGAGCTCCGGCGCGCTCGCCTCCCGCGGGGGTACCACCTCCGCGCAGGTGCGGAAGGATCTGTCCTTCTTCGGCTCGTTCGGCAAGCGCGGGCTGGGGTATCCGGTGCCCGAGCTGGCCGACCGGCTGCGGGAGATCCTGGGACTCAAGCGGCGCTACCGGGTAGCGCTCATCGGGGCGGGGAAGATCGGCAGCGCGCTGGTGCAGTATCGCGGCTTCCGCCAGCGCGGGTTCGATATCGTGGCCATCTTCGACAGCGACCCCGGCAAGATCGGGCGGCAGTGGAACGGGCTCACCGTCCTGGGAATCGACACGCTGGAGCAGGAGCTCGGGCGCCAGCCGATCGACATGGCGGTGCTGGTCACCCCGGGCGAGGCGGCGCAGGCGGTCACCGATCGGCTGCTCGCGCTCGGGGTCAAGGCGATCCTCAACTTCGCGCCGGTCCAGCTCGCGGTGCCCGATGACGTCGTGGTGAAAACCGTGAACCTGGCATTGGAGCTCGAGACGCTCAGTTACGCATTGGCCAGCCGGTAGCTCGACCGGGCGGGTGCGGCCAGTTCACACGAAGGACACGAAGCCGCCCCACACACCCACCAAACATGTTGTTGCTTTTCTTCGTGTTCTTCGTGTCCTTCGTGTGAACAACCGCCGCAGGAGCCATCCCGTAAACGGAGTTCAGTCGCGCGCAGAATGAACCACTAGCCTGATACGCAGGCAACTGGATAGCTTGCCCCATGCCCGTCGAAGTCACCTCCGAGATCGCTCCCCTGGAATCCGTCCTCGTCCATACCCCCGGTCCCGAGCTGGAAGCGGTGACGCCGGGGAATCGGGAGGACTTTCTCTACGACGACATCATCGACCTGGAGATCGCGCAGCGCGAGCATCGCCAGTTCGTCTCGGTGCTGCGGCGGTTCGGACGGGTGCTCCAGGTGCGCGAGCTGCTCGCCGAGATCCTGCAGCAGCCCGAGGCCCGGCGGTTCCTGATCACCAAGACGATGGACGTGGTGCCGGATGACGAGCTGGCGCGCCAGCTCGGCACCGTGCCCGCCGAGCAGATCGTCGAGATGCTGATTCAGGGGACGCGGGAGCCGAGCGGCCCGCTGGCCGCCGCGCTCAACGAGGAAGGGTTCGCCTTTCCGCCGCTGCCCAATCTCTTCTTTCCCCGCGACATCGGGATCGTGGTCGGACGCCACGCGGTCGTCGGCTCGATGCGCTATGGCGTGCGCTGGACCGAGGAGCTGCTGATCAAGGCGCTGTTCCTCTTCCATCCCGAGCTGGCCAACGCGGGACTCCTCTACGACGGCTCGGAGGAGCGGCGGAGCAACTACACCCTCGAGGGGGGCGACGTCCACTACCTCCGGCCCGACCTCCTGGTGCTCGGCTTCAGCGAGCGGACCTCGCCGGCGGCGCTGGACCAGCTCTGCGACACGGTTTTCGCCCAGGGCCTGGTCACCGACGTCGTCGTGGTGGTGATGCCCAAGGCCCCGACCGCCATCCATCTCGATATGATCTTCACCCAGGTCGACCACGAGCTCTGCGTGGTGTACCCGCCCTTCTTCGTGGGGCCCGAGCGCCTCCCGGTCCTGCACCGGCGGAAAGGGGTCCAGGGTGTGAACGAGCGCCCCAACTTCTTCACCGCGCTGCGCGAGGTGGGGCTGCCGCTGGAGCCGGTCTCCTCCGGCGGCGGGAACCGAACCCGGCAGGAGCGGGAGCAGTGGAGCTCGTCGTGCAATTTCCTCGCGGTGCGGCCGGGCACGATCGTGAGCTACCGCCGCAACGAAGCCACCTTGTGTGAGCTCGAGGCGGCAGGGTTTCGGGTGGTGCCGGCGGTGAATTTTCTCGCCTTCGATGACTGGAGCGAGGCCAAGCACCGGACCGTCATCACGGTGGACGGCAGCGAGCTGGCCCGGGGCGGCGGCGGCCCGCGGTGCATGACCCTGCCGCTCCGGCGGCGCCCACTGTGATCGGCGCAATGGCGCACCCCGCCAGTACGCTGGTCGATCGGGTCCACCAGCGGCTGCGACTGGGTCCGGAGCTGTCGTCGACCCTCTGCCACGAAGTGATCGGGCTGCCCGGCGCGCCGGACCTGGTCTGCGAGCGGGTGACCGTCGCGCTGCTCGGTGCCGACCCCCGTGTGCGGCAGCTGGCCGACGGCCGCTGGGGGCTCGTGGCGGAGGCGCAGGGCTCTCCGCTGCTGGATCAATGCAGCTTCGCGGTGGTGGACGTCGAGACCACCGGCATGCGGGCCATCGGGAGCGATCGGATCACCGAGATCGCCGTGGTGGTGGTGCAGGGAGGGCGGCGGGAGGTGGTGCTCGACACGCTGATCAATCCGGGGCGGCCGATCCCTGCGGCGATCTGCGCCATCACCAACATCAGCAACGACATGGTACGCGAGGCACCGGTGTTCGCCGAGGCGGCCGACCAGGTGCTGGCCGCGCTCTCGGGACGGATCTTCGTCGCGCACAACGCCCGGTTCGACTGGAACTTCGTGACCGCCGAGCTGCAGCGTGCGCGGGACCTGGTGCTCGACGGGCCGCGGCTCTGCACCGTGCGGCTGGCCCGCCGGCTGGTGCGAGGGATCCGCTCCTGCGGCCTGGACAGCTTGACCCGCTGGTTCGGCTTCGAGAACCGGAGCCGTCACCGCGCGGCCGGCGACGCGCTGGTCACGGCCGAGCTGCTGCACCGGCTGCTGGAGCTGGCCCGGCAGGAAGGCGCCCGCACGCTGCAGGACCTCGCGGCCATCGAGGCCCGGCGCACGGGTCGGCGTGCCCGGGCCCGGCGGCTCGCCATGCCCACGCCGCCGAGAGAAGACTCCTGCCCGGAGGGGATGTGACCCTGTCGCGCAGCTTCACCGTCGGCCGGCTTCGCTGCCACACCCTCGAGGGTGGCCGGCAACGCCTCGACGGCGGCGCCATGTTCGGCGTCGTGCCCTATCCGCTGTGGAGCCGCCGAGTCCCGCCCGACGACCGGATGCGCATTCCGCTCGCGATGCGCTGTCTGCTGGTGGAGCATCCCGACGGCCCGGTCCTGATCGACACGGCGCTGGGAAACAAGGAGGACGCCCGCTTCCTCGACATCTACGGCATCGAGAACGGCGGGCTCGAAGGGGCCACCCAGTTGGAGGACGCGCTCGCCACCGCCGGGTTCCTGCCCCGGGACATCCGCACGGTCATCAATACCCATCTCCACTTCGATCATGCCGGCGGCAACACCTCCATGGACCCGGAGCTGGAGGATGACCCTCGGCGGCACGTCCGTCCGGCCTTTCCCAACGCCACCTACGTGGTGCAGCGGGGCGAGCTCGAGTTCGCCCGGACGGCCAACGAGCGGACCCGGGCGAGCTACCTCCCGGCCAACTTCGAGCCGATCGCCGCCGCCGACCGCTGGCGGCTCCTGCAGGGAGATGGCGAGGTGCTGCCGGGGATCTCGGTGCGGCTCACCCCGGGCCACGTGCCGTTTCACCAGGCCGTGCTGATTGAAGACGGGGGTGAGACGGCGGCGTTCATCGCCGACCTGATCCCGACGACGGCCCACCTGCCGCTGCCCTGGATCATGGGCTACGACCTGGAGCCGCTCCGGACCCTGGAAAGCAAGCGCCGGCTGCTGGACGACGCGGTTCGGGGGAGCTGGCGGCTGGTGTTCGAGCACGACCCGACGGTGGCCTGGGGCGTCCCGGTCACGGAGGGCAAAGGATTGGGATTGCGGGACATCGGGGAGGCGCCGGCGGCACGCCCCGCGGTCGCGCGCGGTTGACACTCCCCCCGCCTCCCGGCTAGGTTTGCCGCTTCGCAAGTGGGGAGGCAGCTCCCCCACCCTCAGCCTGCCGGCCCGGCGCCGCAGCGCGATCGGGTCCCG
The DNA here is from genome assembly GCA_035278885.1 of Gemmatimonadales bacterium. Classification (GTDB taxonomy): domain Bacteria; phylum Gemmatimonadota; class Gemmatimonadetes; order Gemmatimonadales; family GWC2-71-9; genus CAVVWJ01. Next base: position 7,211 of record DATEIR010000001.1, read on the forward strand.
GCTTCTCCGAGCGACGGCCGTCTGCCGTCCGGCTCGGGCATCACGGGCACCCGGCTCCAGCGAGAGGGTGCCCGTTTCCGTTTCCGTGGAGGCACGACCACTGTCCACAAGCGATCGTGAAAAACGAACGCGCGTCAATCGGATGATCCGGATCAGTCCGGTGCGCGTGATTGGCCCCGAGGGCGAGCAGCTCGGCGTGCTTCCGGTAGAGGAGGCGCTGGCCGCCGCGCAGGATCGGGGACTGGACCTGGTGGAGGTGGCCCCGACCGCCCGGCCCCCCGTGGTCAAGATCATGGACTACGGCAAGTTCAAGTTCGAAGAGGCCAAGGCCGCGCGGGCGGCCAAGAAGAAACAGCACATCATCCAGCTGAAGGAAGTGAAGTTTCGTCCCGGGATCGACGATCACGACTTCGAGTTCAAGACCCGGCACGCCCGGGAATTCCTGGGTGAGGGCAACAAGGTCAAGGTGACGATGATGTACCGGGGGCGGCAAATCGCTCACCTGGACCTGGGCAAGGCGGTGCTGGACCGCGTGGCCGCCGCGCTGGCCGACGTCGGCAAGATCGAGATGGATGCCAAGCTGGAAGGCCGCAACATGACGATGGTTATCGCGCCCAAGTAGGCGCAGGGACGCGGGGACGCAGAGGCGCAGGGGGGATTACCTGCGACCCCTGCGCCTGGGGAGATGGGAGCGGGGCAGGGTCGCGACCCTGCGCCCTACTTAAGGGGACACAGATGCCGAAGCAAAAGACGAAGCGCGCCGCCATGAAGCGGTTCATTCGCACCGGCTCGGGGAAGCTCAAGCGCTTCCACGCGAACCACAGCCACATCCTGACCAAGAAGACGCGCAAGCGGAAGAATCGGCTCAAGAAGGGTGACATCGTGAGCTCGGCCGACTTCCCGCGCGTGAACCGCCTCCTCCAGGCGTAAGGAGCGATCCATGCCACGCGTCAAATCCGGTGTCGCCCATCATGCCCGGAAGAAGAAGATCATGGAGGCTGCCAAGGGTGCCCGGGGCGGCCGGAGCAAGCTGTACAAGGCGGCCAAGGAGACGGCCGAGCGGGCCATGCGGTACGCCTACCGCGATCGCCGCAAGAAGAAGTCGGAGTTCCGGGCCCTCTGGATCACCCGGATCAACGCGGCCGCGCGGGTGCATGGGCTGAGCTACAGCCGCCTGGTCGCGGGTCTCAAGAAGGGCGGAGTGGAGATCAACCGGAAGGTGCTGGCCGACCTCGCGGTGCGAGACGCCGATGCCTTCGGTCGTCTGGCCGAGGTGGCCAAGCACAACCAGTAAGCCGCGAGCCGCTCGCCCGCCGTCGTCGCCCCTCGGGGCCGTTCGCGCTCGGCGGGCGGCCCCGCTCACTTTGATGGACATGCGGATGACACCGACCACGACAGCCACGGAGCCGGCCCACATGGAGCCTACCGGCTATCCCGAGCTCGACGAGATCGCCCGACGCTTGGAGCGGGTGCGCTCGCTCGATGCGCCCGAGCTGGAGGCCGAGGAGATTGCCATCCTGGGCCGCAAGGCCGGGGCGCTCACCGCGCTGCTCAAGCGCGTGGCCGAGCTGCCGATCGAGGAGCGGAAGCGCTACGGCGCCCTGGTCAACCGGCTCAAGGGTCTGTTCGAGACGGCGTTCGCGGAGCGGCGGGACGCGGTGGCCGCCGAGCAGCGTCGGCTGGAGGACGCCGGCCGCGACCTCACCATGCCCGGGCGCGGCCGCTGGGTCGGCGCCGAGCATCCGGTGACCCGGGTGGTAGACGAGATCGTGGAGATCTTCCGCGGGATCGGCTTCACCGTCGCCGTCGGGCCGGAAGTCGAGACCGACTGGTACAACTTCCTGGCGCTCAACTTCCCGGCCGATCACCCGGCGATGGACATGCACGACACCCTCTACCTCGATGCCCCCGCGGTCGAGGGAGAGCCGTCCGGCCGCCTGCTGCTCCGAACCCACACCTCGCCGGTGCAGATCCGGACCATGCTCGCCTCGCCGCCGCCCGTGCGGGTGGTGATCCCGGGCATGGTGTACCGCAACGATGCGTTCGACGCCTCCCACTCGCCGGCGTTCAGCCAGATCGAAGGCCTCGCGGTGGACGAGGGGATCTCGTTCGTGGATCTCAAGGCCACCCTCATCCACTTCGCCCACCGGTTCTTCTCGCCCAGCACGCGCACCCGGTTCCGGCCTTCGTTCTTCCCTTTCACCGAGCCGTCGGCGGAGATGGATGTCGAGTGCCAGATCTGCCACGGCAGCGGCTGCCCGGCCTGCAAGGGCACCGGATGGATGGAGATCCTGGGCTGCGGGATGGTGCACCCGAAGGTGTTGGAGAACGTGAATCTGGACCCGGAGCGCTATACCGGCTGGGCCTTCGGCATGGGGCCGCACCGGATCGCGATGCTGCGCTACGGCCTGCCCGACATCCGTCTGCTGCTGGAGGGAGACATGCGGTTTCTGGAGCAGCTCGGGGGGACGGGCGGACAGGCGGACGGGCGGACAGGATGAACGTTTCCATTCGTTGGCTGGAGGCGTTCCTCCGTCGCTCGATCGACCCGCGCGACGCGGCCGACCGTCTCACCATGCTCGGCGCGCCGGTGGACGCGGTGGAGGCGGTGCATCCCGGGCTCGAGCAGCTCGTGGTCGCGCGGGTGCTGGAGGTGAGCGCCCATCCCAATCCCAAGATCACCAAGGTCCGCATGACCGTGGTGGACGACGGGGCCGGCGCGCCGCTGGCGGTGGCCTGCGGCGCGGCGAACGTGACCCCCGGCCGGCTCTATCCCTTCGCCCGGGTGGGTACGCGGGTGCCCGGCGGCAAGAAGGGACCGCTCGAGATCGGCGCCCGCGCGATCGGCGGCGTCACCAGCTATGGCATGCTCTGCTCGCCCGCCGAGCTGGGACTGGGCGACGACGGCGAGGGAATCTGGGAGCTGGAGACCGACGCCGCCCCGGGTACCCCGCTGCTCGAGGCGATCCCGCTGGCCGACCACCGCCTGGTGGTGGACGTGACCCCCAACCGGCCGGACCTCCTGGGGCACAAGGGCGTCGCACGCGAGCTCGCGGCGTCGTACGGCGTGCCGTTCCGCCTGCCGGTGATTCCGGGCGGGGACCAGGTGGACGTCCCGCCCTCGCGCCGCGCCCCCGCGTCGGGCACGGCCGGCGGCGTCACCATCACCATCGAAGACCCCGAGGGCTGCGCCCGATTCCACGCCGCGCTGATCCGCGGCGCCACCGTCGGCCCCTCGCCGGACTGGCTCGCGCGCCGGCTGGAGGCGGCCGGCGTCCGGTCGATCAACAACGTGGTGGACGCCACCAACTACGTCATGCTCGAGCTGAACCAGCCGATGCACGCGTACGACGCGGCCACCCTGCGGGGCTCCGCGCTCATCGTGCGGCGCGCCCGGGCCGGCGAGCGGGTCACGACCCTCGACCACGAGGAGCGGAAGCTCGACGGCGAAATGATCGCCATCGCCGATGGGCAAGGGGTCATCGGCCTCGCCGGGGTCATGGGCGGCGCCGACACCGAGGTCGGCGATGCGAGCCGGGACATCCTGCTCGAGGGCGCGTACTGGGATCCTCGCCGGATCCGGCGGACCCGCCGCGCGCTGGGCATGAGCACCGAGGCGAGCTACCGGTTCGAGCGGGGTATCGATCGCTGGAACGGCGCCGAGGCGATGCGGCGCTGCATCGAGCTCATCCTCACGACCGCCGGCGGCACGCTCGCCGATGCACCGCTCGACCTCTGGCCCGAGCCGTCGCACCCGCCGCGGATCTTCCTCCGGCCGGCACGGGTGGTCCAGGTCCTCGGCGTGGACCTGCCGTGGGCATCGCTGGAGAAGTACCTGGTGGCCATCGGCGCGACCGTGGTCTCCAAGCCGGACGACCGGCGGATCGCGGTGGACGTGCCGGGCTGGCGTCCCGATCTCGTGGCCGAGATCGACCTGGTCGAGGAGATCGCGCGGCTGCACGGCTACGAGGCGTTCCCGTCGGACCTGCACCCCTTCCGGATGGGCAGCCTGCCCGACGCGCCGATCGAGGCCGCGGTGCACGCCGTGCGCCGCGGGCTGGTGGCCGAGGGCTTGTACGAGGTGAGCTCGTTGCCGCTGGGCAAGGCGGACGGCGATGGCGGTGTGCGCCTGGTGAATCCGCTCTCGGCCGAAGATGCCTGGCTCCGCCGCCGGCTCCTCCCCGGGCTGGTCCGCCTGGTGGAGGCCAACTGGGCCAACCACGTGGCCGACGTGCGGCTGTTCGAGATCGGCACCGCGTTCGCCGCCGGGGCCCACGGCGAGCGGCCACGGGAGGAGATCCGGGTCGCCGGCGTGCTGACCGGACGGCGAGAGCCGGCGCACTGGAGCGGTACCGGCGCCGAGGCCTTCGATCTCTGGGATCTCAAGGGTCGGTTCGAGGCCGCGGTCGCTCTGGCGATTCCCGGTGGGGTGGTGCAAGTTGAGCGCAACCGCTGGGTTGCCCTGGACGCCGACGGTCAGGCAGCGGGCGAGGCGGGCCCGCTCGAGGCCGACGCCCCGCCCTGGGCGGCCCCGCTGTACGGCTTCGAGCTGCGACTCGACCCGGCACCGCGCCGGCCGCCCCGGTTCATCTCGCTACCGACCACTCCCGCCGTCGAGCGGGTGCTGGCGCTGCTCCTCCCGGGCGGCGTGCGGCACGACGCGGTCACCGGGGTGCTTCGGCGCGCCGGCGGCGAGCTGCTGGAGCGGGTGGTGGTCGAAAGCGACTATCGAGGCCCCGAGCTGCCGCCGGGAACGCGGAGTGTCGCTTTCCGGCTCAGGTTCAGGGCCGCGGACCGGACCCTGCGCGACGCCGACGTGGATCAGATGGAAGCACGCATTCTGGCGGCGCTGGGCGAGGAGCTGGGAGTTCGCCGGCGCGAGGCCGGTCCCGCTCGAGGGGGAGAGTAGACGTGGCCTATTCCTACGACCGCCCGGACCTCAAGGCGCTGGACGACCTCGAGCAGGTCCTGCGGCACCTGACCGACGAGCTGGCCGGCTGGCGACGCCGGAGCCTGCGGGCCGAGGCCGAGCTGGCGGAGGCCGCGGCGAGCGGCGGCAAGGTGGCCGGCCCCGAGCTCAAGCAGGCGCGGGCCCGGGTCGCCGAGCTGGAGGCGGAGAACCAGGCGCTGCGCCAGCGGATCGAGGCGGCCCGGGAGCGGCTCAGCGGGCTCTCCGCCCGTCTCGCGTTTCTCGAGCAGCATGGAGGAGGGACCGCCGCGTGAGCAGCGCCAAGAACGCCGTCCGGGTCACCATCGGTGGTGAGGAGCTCACGGTGCGGTCCGAGCTGCCACCGGAGTACACTCGCGAGGTCGCCGCCTATCTGGACGCGGCGCTCAAGCGGGTCCGCGATTCCTTGCCCTCGGTGGACGTGCAGAAGGCCGCGATCCTCGCGGCGCTCGCGATCACCGACGAGCTGTTCCAGGCGCGGCGCAGCGACCGGGAGATCGCCACCCGGATGAGCGCGCTGGCGGACGACCTCTCCCGCCTCCTGCCCCCGGCCAAGCGCGGCAAGCGCTCGGCCGCCTCCTGACGGAGCTTCCGATGCCCCGGGACCTGCTCCTCCCCACGCTCGCGGGGGTGGCGGCCGGACTTGTGGTCGCCCTGCTCGCGGTGACCCTGTGGATCCGGCGGCAGCGCCGCGCGGCCGACGGGATCGTGGCGACGGCCCAGAGCGAGGGCACCCGGATCCGCGGCGAGGCCGCCCGCGACGCCGAGGCGGCCAAGACCGAGATGCTGGTGGGCGCGCGGATGGAGGCGCTCAAGCTGCGTGAGGAGCTCGACCGCGAGGTGCAGCGGCGGCGGGAGGAGTGGGAGCGGGGCGAGCGGCGGTCCGAGGAGCGCGCTCGGGCCCACGACCGCAAGCTCGAGGAGGCGGAAGCGCGGGAGCGCACCCTGGCCAAGCGCGACGAGGCGCTGACGCAGCGGGAGCTCGGGCTGCGCGTGCGGGAGAGCGAGGCCGGACGGATGGAGCAGGAGCAGCGGATCAAGCTCGAGCGGATCGCCGGACTCAGCTCGGAGGAGGCGCGGCGCGAGATCCTCCAGCATGTGGAAGACGAGGCGCGGGGTCAGGCCGCCGCGCTGGTGCGCGACATCAAGGACCAGGCCAAGCGCAATGCCGACCGCGAGGCCCGCCGGATCATCTCGATCGCGATCCAGCGGCTCGCGGCGGAGCACACCGCCGAGACCACGGTCGCCGCGGTCCCCCTGCCCAACGACGAGATGAAGGGCCGGATCATCGGCCGCGAGGGACGGAACATCCGCGCCTTCGAGACCGCCACGGGAGTGGACGTCATCATCGACGACACTCCCGACACCGTCATCGTCAGCTGCTTCGACCCGATCCGGCGGGAGGTGGCCCGGCGCTCGCTCGAGGCGCTGATCCAGGATGGGCGGATCCACCCGGGCCGGATCGAGGAGATCGTCGCCAAGGTGCAGAAGGAGCTCGACGCCCAGCTGGTCGAGCTGGGCGAGCAGGCCGCCTACGATACCGGGATTCACGGGCTTCACCCCGAGCTGATCCGGCTGATCGGCCGGATGCGCTATCGGACCTCCTACGGCCAGAACATCTACGACCACTCGAAGGAAGTGGCCTGGCTGGCGGGGATGATGGCGGCGGAGCTGCACCTCGACGTGCAGCTGGCCCGCCGGGGCGGGCTGCTCCACGACGTGGGCAAGGTGCTGACCCACGAGGGCGAAGGGACCCACGTCGAGCTCGGTGTCGAAGTCGCAAGGCGCTACGGCGAGTCGGCCGCGGTGATCAACTGCATCCAGGCCCATCACGACGACGTGCCGCACGAGTCGGCCGAGTCGGTGCTGGTCCAGGCGGCCGACGCGATCAGTGGCGCCCGCCCCGGCGCGCGGCGGGAGGCCTTCGAGACCTACGTCAAGCGCCTTACCCGGCTGGAGGAGATCGCCAACGGGTATCCGGGAGTGGAGAAGTGCAACGTGATCCAGGCGGGCCGTGAAGTCCGCGTGGTGGTGGTGCCGGAGCGGATCGACGATGGGGCCGCGGCCCAGCTGAGCGAGACGATCGCGCGGCGCATCGAAGACGAGCTGCAGTATCCGGGACAGATCAAGGTCGTCGTCATCAGGGAGACGAGAGCCGTGGGCATTGCACGATGAGCGGAAAGACGATGAGCGCGAAGATCCTCGACGGCGTGGCGATGGCCAAGACGATCCGGGCCGAGGTGGCGGCGGCGGTGGCCAAGGCCGCCGCCTCGACCCGGCCCGGCCTGGCCGCGGTGCTGGTGGGCGACGATCCGGCGAGTGCGGTCTATGTGCGCAGCAAGGGCAAGGCGTGCGAAGAGGCGGGGATGCACTCGGAGACGATCCGCCTCCCCAAGGAAACCAGCGAGGCCGAGCTGCTCGCGGTGGTGGACCGGCTCAACGCCGACCCCAGGATTCACGGGATTCTGGTGCAGCTTCCGCTGCCCAAGCAGATCGACAGCGAGAAGGTCCTTCGCCGGGTCGATCCGGCCAAGGACGTGGACGGCTTCCATCCGGTGAACGTCGGCAAGCTGGTCACCGGCGACCGCACCGCCTTCCGGCCGGCGACCCCCTACGGCGTGCAGCAGATGCTGATTCGATCCGGCATCGAGACCAAGGGCGCGCACGCCGTGATCGTGGGCCGCAGCAA
>DATEIR010000002.1:0-4403 GCA_035278885.1 Gemmatimonadales bacterium
CCACCGGCCGCTCCGGCCATCGGGCCCAGACCGCCAGCACCAGGCCGGCCGCCGCCGCCAGTCCGGCGATCCGCTGCACCTCGAAGCGCCGCACTCGGGCGCCGGTGAGCCGCCGCTCGATCATTGCCGTCAGCGCGGTGGAGTCCGCGATTCGGGGCGCCCTGCGACCCAGGGCCACGGTGGCCTGCACCAGCGCCAGCTCGTCGCGGCAGTCGGCGCAGGCCGCGAGATGTGCCGCTTCGTCCGGGGTCCAGCGCGACCGCCCGTGGACCACTTCGGGCATTCGGTCCGACAACCGCGTGCACTCGCTCATCCGACCAGCCCCTTCAATCGCTTCACCGCGTGGTGATAGTGAACCCGGGCCGCGCCGGGCGTGGTTCCCAGCACCGTCGCGATCTCCTCGTAGGACGTGCCTTCCTGGGCCCGCAGGAGGAAGACTTCGCGCTGGAGCTTGGGCAACCGGCCCAGCTCCACCCGGAGGCGCTCTTCCAGCTCGCCGGCGGCGAGCTCGGCGGCGGGGTCGGCGACATCGGGCAGGTCACGGTCGTCGAGCGAGATCATCTCGCGTCCCTTGCGACGGCGGAAGGCGTCCCGCGTCAGGTTTCCGGCGATGGTGAAGAGCCAGCTCCGGAAGGAGGCCTCTCCGCGCCAGCGGTCGAGTCCGCGGAAGGCGCGGAAGAGCGTCTCCTGCACCAAGTCCTCGATATCCGCCGCCAGCGCGCCCGAGCTGTACAGGAACCGCGCAACCGCGGGGCCGTGGCGACGGACCAGCTCGGACGCCGCCCGCTGGTCACCCTGCCGGTAGGCGGCGACCAGGGTCTGGTCGGAAGGCTCCGGCAGGGGTGCTGGCGTCATCCGGAGGAGGCTGACGTCGGGTGTTCGATTTCGTTAAGCCGGGCTATCTTAGCCCGATGGCACGTCCCAGAATCATCGCCCACCGCGGCGCGTCGGGCTACGAATACGAGAACTCCCGGGCGGCATTCCGGCGGGCGTTGATGCTCGATGCCGACGGCGTGGAGCTCGACGTCCATGCCACCAGCGACGGCGCGATCATCGTACATCATGACGCCGAGATTCCCGGAGTCGGGCCCATCGCGGGCCTGACCCGGGAGCAGGCCCGCCAGCTCCGGCTCCGGAACGGCGAGCTGCTGCCGCTCCTGTCGGAGATCCTGGACCTGGTTGGGGACAAGGACGTCTGGGTCGAGGTCAAGGGCCTGCCCGAGCAGCACGACGGCCAGTTGCTCGCGGCGCTGGATGCGGGGCCCGCCCCCGACCGGTACGCCGTCCACAGCTTCGACCATCGCGTCATCCGCCGCTTGGGCGAGCGGCGGCCGATGCTCCGCCGGGGCATTCTGCTGACGGCCCGACTGGAGGATCCGCTCGCCGCCATGGAGGCCGTGGGGGCGAGCACGTTGTGGCAGGAATGGGGGCAGGTGGACCACGATTTGGTGGCCAAGGTCCACGCCGCGGGCGGGGCCGTCATCGCCTGGACCGTGAACGAGATCGGGGATTTGGAGCGGATGGCGCGCCTGGGCGTGGATGGCCTGTGCGGCAACTACCCCGATCGAATTCGGGTGGCCATCGCGGCGCGGGTGGAAGCGGGGGCGCGGACCTAGGCCGACCCTGCCGCCGCCGATTCGGTGCGCTGCCGCTTGGCCTCCTGCAGCTGCCCTTCGAGGCGGGCGATCTCTCCCGACAACTCATCGAGCCGAAACAGCAGACCCTCGATCCGACGCGGGTCGGCGTCACCACCCCGCTCTCGGCGATGAACCAGCAGGCCGAGGTCGCGGGCCACCTGGTCCTGCTTGCGGCGCACGCGCAGCAGCTCGATCTGGAGCTTGCCCTCGTCGAGGGCCGATTGCGCCTTGCGGCCGAACGCCTCGAGCTCCTGGTTGAGTCGGTCGAACAGGGTGGATCGGCTCATGCATCCCTCCTTGCTACCCAAGATAAGACAGAAGGGGGCGCGACGTCGTCGCGCCCCCTATGGTCGTCAAGGCCCTGCCGGCGTTCAGGACGCGGCGGCCTCGACCGGGTAGACCGAGACCTTCTGGCGGTCCTTGTCCCGAAATTCGAACTTGACGACCCCGTCGACGAGGGCAAACAGGGTATCGTCGTTGGCCCGGCGGACATTCTTGCCGGCGTGGAACTTGGTGCCCCGCTGCCGGACCAGGATGTTGCCCGCCACCACCCGCTCGCCGCCGTAACGCTTGACGCCAAGGTATTGGGGATTGCTGGTCCGCCCGTTCCGGCTGGAGCCGACGCCTTTCTTATGTGCCATGACTGACTCAGCCCAGCTTGAGGTCGGTAATGCGGACCTCGGTGTACCGCTGCCGATGCCCGGTCTTGCGGCGGTAGTTCTTCCGCCGCTTGAACTTGAACACGTAGATCTTGGGCGCCTTGGCCTCCCCGACCACCTCCGCCGTCACCGAGGCGCCGGCTACCAGCGGGGTACCCGCCCGAATGGTCTCGCCGTCGGAGGAGAGCAGCACCTCGTCGAAAGTGACCTTGGAGCCAGCCTCGGCATCCATCAGCGGGACCCGCAAGGTCTTGCCCTTTTCCGCCCGAAACTGCTTGCCCAGGGCCCGAAAGATCGCGTACATGGGTGAGATCCGTAGACAGAGGTTGCCAAGTCGCTAGCCGACAAACATATGTCGGGAACCGCTTTGCCGCAAGCTCCGCCCCCTCCGGTAGAGCGCCGGGCTCGGTCGCACCTGCGACCGTGAGCGCGAGCCACCTCGCTAGCCCGGCTGCTTGACAATGCCTTCCGCCTTTCTGAAGTTCCGCGCCAACGACCGCCGGCACGTATTGCTGGACGAATGTTGGCCGTCGTCCGAGCGTGGCGCAGCGCGCCCCGACGGTGTTCTCGAGTGGAGTTGACGACGATGTTCGTGAGCGTACTCCTGGCCGCAGCGCTGGGCTCCGGTGCTGCGGTCACCCCGCCCGATCCGACGGTCACCCTCGCGGTGGATTCCAGCCGCAAAGAGGTCGTGATCACCGCCGGTCCGTTCGACCTGCCGAACATGCCCCCGATGGAAAACGAGCAGATGATGGACTTCGGGATGGCGCACGACACCCCGATCCAGCAGTTCGACTGGCCGATGGACGCGTGGTTTCGTGGGTTCCGTCTGCAGATGGTCGACGCCGAGGGCCGCCCGGTCGCCCGCAGCGTGCTCCACCACATGATCATGGTGAACTTCAGCCGGCGGATGCTGCTCTACGAGGGCCCCGAGCGGCTGCTGGGAGCGGGGACCGAGACCGACGATATCGTGGTGCCGAAGTCGATCGGCGTGCCGTTGAAGACGGGGATGCGTCTCGGGATGTACGTGGCCTGGCACAACTCGACCGGGAAGGACCTGCCCGGCGTCTACCTGAAGCTGACCATGCTGTGGACGCCGAAGAATCAGAATCCACCGCCGGTGAACGCCATGCCCATCTATATGGACGTGAACCTCACGGTGGGAGGGCACAACACGTTCGACGTACCGCCGGGGAAGTCGGAAAAGGCGCACGAGTTCACCATGCCCGTGAGCGGCCGGCTGCTCGGGGTCGGCGGCCATCTGCATGACTACGGCGTGTCGGTCCGTCTGGAGGATGCGGAGTCCGGGAAGGTGCTCGCGATGGTCAAGGCGACCCGAGACCCGAACGGAAAACTGCTCAAGGTCGGCCGCAAGCTCTTCGGCGTGACCGGCGACGGCCTCAAGCTCAAGGCCAACCATCGCTACCGGGTGGTGGGCGACTACGACAATCCCACGAACGTGACCGAGAAGCGCGGCGCGATGGCCCACATGTCAGGCATCTTCGCGCCCGACGACATGAGCAAATGGCCCGCGATCGATCCTCGAAACCCCGATTACCAGCGCGACATGGCGTCACTCGAGGTGCGGGGGACCGATGAGCCTGCGTCCGAAGCCCACCGGGAGCACGGCGATCACTAGTGTGGCGGCAGGCCCCCCGCGTCATCGGGAATGATGCGGCGGGCCCCCACCCAGCGCTGATACCACCAGCGGCCGTACGGGTCGTCCTCGCTCAGCCGGCTGACCTGGACACCATGGCTCGCGCTGTGGATGAAGCGCCCGTCGCCAACATAGAGGCCGACGTGGGTGACGGGTCCGCCCCGGTTGGAGAAGGTGAGGAGGTCTCCCGGGGCCAGCGCGTCCACCTTCCGCTTCACTTCCCTGCCCTCGCCCGCCTGCGCCGCGCTGGTCCGCGGCAGCTCGATCCCGTGCTCGGCGTAGGCATGCTGAATCAGTCCGGAGCAGTCGAACCCGCTGCCGTCCTGGCCGGTGCCACCCCATTGATACGGTCGTCCCATGGCATCGGTCGCCGTCGCGATCACCGCCTGCCGGAGCGCAACCGCCGCGGTGCGGTGCCCGGACGTGGCCGGCGGCGCCGGCCGACCGGCC
>DATEIR010000003.1:0-40912 GCA_035278885.1 Gemmatimonadales bacterium
GATCGCCACGAACCGGTCGCCCTGAAACCAGATCTCCGCCGGCAGCCGGAGTCGCGCCGTGCTGCCGTCGTCCAGCTCGAGCGCCAGCTCCACCGGCATCGGAATCCCGCCCAGATTCCTCAGCACGATCCGCGACTCCACACCCGACGAGTCGGCCAGCATCACCGTGTCGACCGCCTGATCCAGCTGGGCCGTGGAGTAGAACCAGCCCCGCCAGAACCAGCTCAGGTCCTCGCCCGCCGCGTCCTCGATGGTGCGGAAGAAGTCGGCGGGCGTGGGATGACGATAGGCCCACCGGCGGAAGTACTCCCGAAACGCGGGATCGAACCGATCGGGCCCGAGGACCTGATCCCGCAGCAGCCGCAGCGCCAGGGCCGGCTTGTCGTACGCGGTCGGGCTCACGAGGTTGTCGGGGATCTGGTCGGGGAAGCTCATGATGGGCCGCTCGCGCCCGCTCTTCGCCATCAGCAGGTAGTCCCGGATGCTGCCGCGGTGCTCGGGCGGCCGGCCGAAGCGGTCGATCCAGTCGTAGTAGTTGATGAACTCGTTGAATCCCTCGTCCATCCAGGCGTACCGCCGCTCGTTCGAGCCCACCACCATGGGGAACCAGGTGTGCCCGAATTCGTGGGTCGTGACGCTGTACAGCGTCTCCGGCGTGGGCCGGTTGCAGAACACGATCATGGGGTACTCCATGCCGCCTTCGACCCCGCGGATGTTGCTGGCCACGGGGTAGGGATATGCCGCCCACTTCCCGGAGTAGTACTCCAGCGCCTGCTTGGCGTACCGGGTTGCGTCCTTCCAGAGCGAGGCGGCCGACGGTGGATAGAAGCTCATCGCGAGGGTCCGGCCGCCGTTGACCCTGACCGCGTCCCACACGAACGTGCGCGACGCGGCCCAGGCGAAGTCGCGCACGCTGTCGGCCGTGAATCGCCAGGTCTGGCTGCCGAACTCCGTTCGCGGCCGGGAGGCAGGATCGGCGACCTCGTCGGCACCGCGAATGACCACCGTCGTGTCGCTCGCGCGCGCCTGGGCCAGCCGCTGCCGCTGCGTGGCGGTGAGCACGGTCTCCGGGTTCCGCAACGTCCCCGTGGCCGCGACCAGCATGTCGGCCGGCACGCTGAGACTCACATCGAAGCTGCCGTACTCGAGATAAAACTCGGCCTGGCCGTAATACTGCTCGGTGTTCCAACCGCGCACGTCGTCGTACACCGCCAGCCGCGGATACCACTGCGCCACCTCGTAGGTGGTGCCGCCGTCGATGTCCTCGATGCCCATCCGGCTCCGGTTGGGCCCGAAGGGAAACGACCAGCCGATGTCGAGCGCCCGGCGCGCACCGGGAGGCAGCGGCCGGTCGAGATCCACCCGCATCACCGTCCCGTTCACCAGGTACGCGAGCGGCGCGGCCGCCGTCCGGCCGCGCGCCGCCGCGGGCACGCTGGTCACCTTCAGGACGCGGACCCCGCCTTCGGCGCCGCCTTCACCGTACCGGCCGTGCTGGTCCATGACCCGATGCCCGCGGCTGTCGGTCCGGAACAGATTCTGGTCGAGCTGGAGCCAGAGATAGCGCAAGGTATCGGGGGAGTTGTTGTGGTAGGTGATCCGCTCCTCACCGCGCAGGGTGCGCGCCGAGGTGTCGAGCGTCGCGCGGATCACGTAATCCACCCGCTGCTGCCAGTAGTCGGGTCCCGGTGTCCCGCTGCCGGTGCGGATCGTGCCCGGCGCGGGCAGCTCCAGCCGGCGAAAGGCCGAGGTGTCGGGAGCCCCACGGGCGGGATCGGCGGGCTGTTGCGCGGTGGCGGTGGAGGCGATCAGCAGGAGCGGCCAGACCGGGAATCGCATGCGTGCTCCAGGGAGAGAGAGAACCGGCGCCGGTACAGTCTAGTCCGGCCCCCGCCATACGTCAGGGCCCCGCTATATTCTTCGCGCTTCACCAGAGAGGCTTGGAATGCGCATGCTCCGACCAGGCTGGACCGTCCTCGCGCTCGCGCTGCTGGCACCCGAGCTCCGGGCCCAGGACCCGGCGAGAGTCGCCTTCGACAGCGCGTCGCTGGCCTGGGATGCCGGCCGCTATCCCGAGGCACTGAGTCGCCTGGAGCGACTGCTCACCGGTCCGAGCCGGGACACCCTGCGCCGACCCATCGCGCTGCTGACCGGCGAGTATTATCGCACCACCGAGCTCGCCCCCGACGGCGAAGGCCTCGTCTGGAGCCCTGACGGCCGCCGGCTGGCGTTCGGAACCTCGGTGGCCGAGGTACCACGGACGGTCGTGCTCCGCTTCGGGGATGACGGCCGAGTCGGCGGCGCCGACACCCTTCCGGGACGCGGGGCGGTCTTCTCACCCGATGGCGGCTCCATCGCCTACCTCGGCACCGCGCCGTCGTCGGAGCTGGACTCCGCCCGCAACGTCCTCGCCGCGACGCCGGCCGGCGCAGGGTCGGAGGGTGCCCGTCAACACCAGCAGCAGCAGGCGGTCGTGCGGCGGCTCGAGACCGCCGCCGCGCGGGTCGTGGTCCGTACCCTGGCCGACGGGCACGAGCGCGTCGTCGAGACTCCCGGACTGGGTGGGCAGGCGCTGGTGTTCGCCGGCGACAGGGCCGAGGCGGTGCTTCATCTGGTGGCCTCCGGCGAAGACGGCGCCCCTCGGCTCTACCGGGTGAGCGGCACCGCCGCCGAGCCGCTGGGCGGCGCGCCCCCGGTGAGCACGGTCCCGCTCGCCGGGGTCGGCGGGCGCCTGATCTATCAGACCGGCGACACCGCCATCGCCATCCTCACCCCGGACGGCAGGGCAACCACCTACGCCGGCACCAGCCCGGCGATCTCCGCCGACCGCCGGACGGTCGTGTTCGTCGGAACCGAGCCGGGCGCCGCGACCATCGCGCTGCTCACGCTGGGCGCGTTGCCCCGGGTGGTGGCCCGAACCGGTATGCCGCTCGCGAGCCCGGCGGTGAGCGCCGACGGCTCCAGCGTCGTGTTCCAGGCGATGCCGCGGGAGGACTGGGAGCTCTTCACCGTGGGCGCCCAAGGCGGCGCGCCTCGCCGCCTCACCCACGAGATCCAGCACGATATCGATCCCCAGTTCGTCGGACCACGGAACGATCTGATTCTCGCGGTGATGGGAGAGGGTCGCCATCGCCGGAGCTATCTGTACGACGCCGCCAGTGGGGAGCGGACCCGGCTCTTCCACAACAACACGGTACGCACCGTGGCCCCGGAGTACGAGTGGGCCGTGCGGCCGGACGGCGGCGCGGTGGCGATCGTGAGCGATCGCGATGGGGATACCGTCTCGCCCGAGCAGGGGGTCTACCTGACGGACCTGGCGCGCACCGTGAGCACCGAGGTGCTGCTCGACCGGGTGCGCACCGAAGCCCGCAAGGAGCGCGACCTCCGGGCCCGCGGCACCGCGATGTTCGCGCCCATCGCCGAGGCGGTGCGCGCCGCGGTGCGCGAGGTCTCCTCGGATCGCATCTACACCTACGCGTATACCCTCTCGACCTTCGACTCCCGCTTCATCACCCAACCGGGCAACGCCAAGGCGATCGAGTACCTGCAGCGCACGCTTCGGGGCTGGGGCTACCAGCCGGAGCTCCAGTGGTTCGAGCCACGCCCCGGCGTCCGCTCCGCCAACGTGGTCGCGACGCTCCGGGGCACCACCGATCCCGACCTGGAGTACGTCGTCGGGGCGCACTTCGACTCGGTCGAGGACGGGCCCGGCGCGGACGACAACGGCTCGGGCACCACGCAGCTGCTCGAGGCGGCGCGGGTCCTCGCGCGCCGCCCTCAGCGGGCGACGATCAAGTTCGTCTGGTTCACCGGGGAGGAGGCGGGGCTTCGGGGCAGCCGGGAGTTCGTCCGGCGAGCGGTCGAAGCCAAGGAGCAGGTGCGCGGCGCCCTCAACAACGACATGCTCGGCTGGATGAACGACAACCGGCTCGACAACACGATCCGCTACTCCAACGCGGGGCTGCGCGACGTGCAGCACGCGGCGGCGTTCCTCTTCAGCGACCTCATCACCTACGACGCCCATTACTTCAAATTCACCGACGCCCACTCGCTGTACGACGGATTCGGCGACGTGGTGGCGGGGATCGGCTCCTACCCCATCCTGGGCAACCCGCACTATCACCAGCCGCACGACGTGCTGGAGACGGTGAATCAGCGTCTCGTGGCTGAGGTGGCCAAGACCACGATCGGGTCGGTGATGCTGATGGCGTCGAGCCCGTCGCGGGTGGAAGGGCTGCAGGCCGGTCCGGTAGAGGGCGGGGGGGTCGCCCTGAGCTGGCAACCAGCGGTGGAGAAGAAGGTCCGGGGCTACCGGGTCCGCTGGACCCCCGCAGCCGGCGGAGCCGAGCGCACCCTGGTGGTGACGTCGGCAGCGGCGAAGATCTCCGCGCCGGCCCCAGGCAGCACGATCGGGGTACGCGCACTCGGCGCCAACGGCACCGAAGGATGGGACTGGACCACGGTCGCGGTACCGGACGAGCGGCGCTAGAGGCGGGGGAGCGTCACTCCGCGCTGCCCCTGGTATTTGCCGGCCTTGTCGGCGTAGCTGGTCTCGCAGACGTCGTCGTCGTCCGCTTCGAAGAAGAGGACCTGGCAGATGCCTTCGTTTGCGTAAACTCTTGCCGGCAGGGGCGTTGTATTGCTGATCTCAAGCGTCACGTGACCCTCCCACTCGGGCTCGAACGGGGTCACGTTGGTGATGATGCCGCAGCGGGCGTAGGTGCTCTTGCCGACGCAGATGGTGAGGACGTTGCGGGGGATTCGGAAATATTCGACCGAGCGGGCCAGGGCGAAGCTGTTGGGCGGCACGATGCAGACGTCCCCCTGGAACTCGACGAAGCTGCGGGAGTCGAACTCCTTGGGGTCCACGACCGCGCTCAAGACGTTGGTGAAGATCTTGAACTCCGGCGCCACCCGCATGTCGTACCCGTAGCTGGAGACGCCGAAGGAAATGGCTTTCCGACCATGAGCGTCGGTCTGCCGCACCTGGGTCTCGACGAACGGCTCGATCATGGCGTGCTCGCGGGCCATGCGGCGGATCCAGCGGTCGGATTTGATGGACACAAGACTCCTCGGGAAGCTCGGGCCGGGGCGGGGTGGCGGAGGCGATGAACGGCGGACAATATAGCCGTCCCGGCATGCGGCCGCGCGGCGCATCCGTCGGGTTGAATCCGATGCCTAACCGCGTTAGGTTCCACGAGATAAGTGAAAAAATTCACGAAAGCCGAGGCCCATGCTTCAGCCGTACGTCCCGATCCTGATCCTGGTCGTGTTCGTCATCGCGAACGCGGCCCTGATGCTCGGCGTTTCCCACCTCCTCTCGACCTACCGCCGCACCCCCGTCAAGATCGCGCCCTATGAGTCCGGCATGCCGGTGCTCGGAAACGCCCGGGAGCGGTTCTCGGTCAAGTTCTACCTGGTGGCGATGCTGTTCATCATCTTCGACATCGAGACGGTCTTCATGATTCCCTGGGCCGTGGCCTTCCGGCAGCTGCAGGAGCTCGCCGGACTGCTGATCATCGAGATGCTCGTCTTCATCGTGATCCTCGCGGTGGGGTACGTCTATATCTGGAAACGTGGAGCGCTGCAATGGGATTGACCAATCCCGCCACGGAGAATCAGGCCGACGAGCTGACCACCGTCTCGTCGATCTCGCCCAACTGGGTGACCACCCGGCTGGACTTCCTCACCAACTGGGCCCGGGCCAATTCGCTCTGGCCGATGCCGTTCGGCACCGCCTGCTGCGCCATCGAGTACATGGCCACCGCGGCGAGCCGGTTCGATATCGCGCGCTTCGGGATGGAGCGGCAGAGCTTTTCGCCCCGCCAGGCCGACGTGCTCATCTGCGCCGGCCGGCTGCCGTTCAAGCTCGCGCCGGTCATCCGCCGCATCTGGGACCAGATGCCGCAGCCCAAGTGGTCGATCAGCATGGGCGCCTGCGCGTCGAGCGGCGGCATCTTCGACAACTACTCGATGGTGCAGGGGATCGACACCATCATCCCGGTGGACGTGTACGTCCCCGGCTGCCCGCCGCGCCCCGAAGGCTTGATGTACGGGATTCTGCTGCTGCAGAAGAAGATCAAGGGCGAGACCATCGCCGACGACCGGCTCCGGGAGGAGCACCTGGTCGGACCCTCCGGGCTCTTTCTCCCGCCGGAGAAGGTGGACGAGCTCTCCGAGCCCTTCGGCAACTCGGTGTCCCAGACGAGATCGGCATGACCGCGGCCGCCCCTGACGCACGGACGACGCTTTCGCCGTCCGTGGCCGCGCTGCGCGCCGAGTTCGGGCCCGCCGTCGAGCGCCACCTGGTCTCCTGCGGCGACACCATCGTGTACGTCGCCCGCGAGCGGAGCCACGACGTGCTCGCCTGGTTGCGCGACACACCGGGACAGCGCTTCGACTACCTCACCGACGTGACCGCGGTCGAGTACCGCGATCCCGAGCGTCCGCTCGAGGTGGTCTACCAGCTCCGCGCCCTCGCCCGCCGCGCCGACCTGCGGGTCAAGGCGACGCTGGCCAAGACCGGGCCGCTCGAGGTCCGCTCGGTGGTGGATCTGTGGCGCGGCGCCGACTGGATGGAGCGCGAGGTGTTCGACATGTTCGGCGTGGTCTTCGTCGGCCATCCCGACCTGCGGCGCATCCTGATGTGGGAGACCTACGCCGAGGGCTATCCCCTGCGGAAGGACTTCCCCCTGCGCGGCCACTTCAGCCGGGCCGAGCAGACCCGTCAGGCGCTCGCGGCCAATCCCGAGGCCCACTACTCCCTCGAAGAACTCTCCATCGCCGACTCGTTCCACGAGCTGCCCTCCGACATGCGCGAGCGGCTGCTCCGGGGCGAGCGGGGCTACCTGCGATGACCACCCTGCGTACCGTCGAGCTGGCGCTCGCCACCCCCGGCCTCGACCGGGAGGGGCGCCCCACCCGCGTTCCCCTCGGCGTCGAAGCCGGCGCCCCTCCGGGCTACGCCGAGGACTTCGGCGCGGAGCACATGCTGGTGAACATCGGGCCCCAGCATCCGGCCACCCACGGCGTGCTCCGCCTGGTGCTGGAGCTCGAGGGCGAGGTGGTCCAGCGCTGCATTCCGCACCTGGGCTATCTCCACTCCGGCTTCGAGAAGCTGGGCGAGTATCGCCAGTACAACCAGATCATCCCGCTCACCGACCGCACCGACTACCTCAGCCCCATGGCCAACAACGTCTGCCTGGCGCTGGCGGCGGAAAAGCTGATGGGGATCGAGTGCACCGAGCGCTGTCAGGTGCTCCGGGTCATCGCCTGCGAGATGAGCCGGATCATCTCCCACCTGGTCTGGCTGGGTACCACCGGGATCGACCTCGGCGCGTTCACTCCGTTCCTCTGGTCCTTCCAGGAGCGGGAGCGGATCTACAACCTGCAGGAGATGTGGACCGGCGCCCGCCTCACCACCAGCCTGACGCGGGTGGGCGGACTCATGGCCGACATTCCCGACGGGTTCGAAGAGGGACTGCGCGAGTTCGTCCGCACCTTTCCGGACACGCTGCGTGAGGTGGACACCATGTTCACCCGCAACGCGATCTGGATCGGCCGGACCCAGGGCGTGGGCACCCTCACCGCCGACGAGGCCACCAACTACTCGCTCTCGGGACCCATGCTCCGGGCGAGCGGCGTCGACTACGACGTCCGCAAGGACCGACCCTACCTCGGCTACGAGACCTACGATTTCGACGTGCCGATCGGCGAGCACGGCGACATCTACGATCGCTATCGGGTGCGGCTGGAAGAGATGGTCCAGTCCAACCGGATCCTGGAGCAGGCGCTCGACCGGCTGGCCGGCCTCCGCGGCGCGCCGATCAACGTGGACGACCCGCGCGTGATCCTGCCGCCCAAGTCCCGGGCGATGAGCGACATGGAAGCGATGATCTTCCACTTCAAGCAGGTGATGGAAGGGGTGAAGCCGCCGGTGGGCGAAGCCTACATGGGCGTGGAGAACCCCAAGGGCGAGCTGGGCTACTACTTCGTGTCCGATGGCACCGCCAAGCCGGTGCGCTGGCGGATCCGTCCGCCCTCGTTCATCAACCTGGCCAGCCTGCCCAAGATGTGCGAGGGCGCGCTGTTGTCGGACGTGATCGCGATCAACGCCAGCGTGGACATCGTCATGGGTGAGGTGGATCGATGAGCGCGGCCCAGGGCATCGCGGCCCACGGCGAGGCCGGGTATGAGCCGGTGTTCGTGGGCGAGGCCCGAGCCCGCCTGGAGCAGCTCTTCACTCAGTACCCCACCAGGCAGGCCTGTCTCCTGCCCGCGCTCTGGATCGTGCAGGAGGCGCGGGGCTGGATCAGCGACCCGGCCATCCACGAGGTGGCCGGCGTGCTGGAGCTGACGCCGGCGTACGTGAAGGGCGTGGTGACCTTCTACACGATGTACCACACCCATCCCGTCGGCCGCCACTTCATCCAGGTCTGCACCACGAGCCCCTGCAACATCTGCGGGGCCGAGGCGGTCGTGGAGGCGCTCCTCCGGGAGACCGGCTGCGGCGAGCTCGGCGCCACCAGCCCCGACGGGCGGTTCACCGTGATCGAGGTCGAATGCCTCGGCGCATGCGGGTTCGCTACGCCGATCCTGGTGGACGACGACTTCATCGAGAGCGTGACCCCGGAGAAGGTGCCGGGCATCCTGCAGAGGTACGCGTAATGGGCTACCCCCATCCCAGCCACCCCAAGGAGACGGTCGTCCTCTCGCGCTACTTCGGCGATGCCGAGGCGCGCACGTATGCGGGGTGGGTCAAGCGCGGCGGGTACGAGGGACTGCGCAAGGCGCTGGGAATGACCCGTGAGGCGCTGGTCGAGGAAGTGAAGGCATCCGGACTGCGGGGCCGCGGCGGGGCAGGGTTCCCCACCGGGCTCAAGTGGTCGTTCATGCCCAAGGACGTGGTGAAGCCCCACTATCTGGTCTGCAACGCCGACGAGTCCGAGCCGGGCACCTTCAAGGACCGCGAGATCATGCGGTGGACCCCCCATCAGCTGATCGAGGGCTGCGCCATCGCGGCGTACGCCATCGGGGCCACCCGCTGCTACATCTATATCCGCGGCGAGTTCACCGAGCCGTGGCGGGTCATGCGGACCGCGGTGGACGAGGCCTTCGCGAGCGGAGCCTTGGGTGACAACGTCTTCGGGAGCGGCAAGAAGATCGAGATCGTGCTGCACCGGGGCGCCGGCGCCTACATCTGCGGTGAAGAGACCGCGATGATGAACTCGATCGAAGGCCGGCGGGGCAACCCCCGGATCAAGCCGCCGTTC
Source organism: Gemmatimonadales bacterium (assembly GCA_035278885.1). Classification (GTDB taxonomy): domain Bacteria; phylum Gemmatimonadota; class Gemmatimonadetes; order Gemmatimonadales; family GWC2-71-9; genus CAVVWJ01. The sequence continues at coordinate 9,273 of DATEIR010000003.1, forward strand.
CCCGCCGTGGCCGGCCTCTTCGGCATGCCCACCACGATCAACAACGTCGAGACCCTGGCCGCGGTGCCGCACATCGTCACCCGCGGCGCCGAGTGGTACAAGTCGCTCTGCCTCGGCAACCCCAAGAGCACCGGCACCAAGCTGGTGTCCGTCTGCGGGCACGTGCAGCGCCCGGGAAATTACGAAGTCACGATGGGCACGCCCATCCGGGACATCCTCTACGACATGTGCGGGGGCCCCCCGCCGGGACGCACCTTCAAGGCGGTCATCCCCGGCGGGTCCTCGGTCCCGATCATGACCCGGGAGGAAGCCGAGGCGGCGCTCTTCGATTATGAGGGCGTCGTGGCCCAGGGCTCGATGCTCGGATCGGCCGGCATGATCGTGATGGACGACAGCACCGACATGGTGTACCAGATCTGGCGGCTGGCCCGCTTCTACGCTCACGAGTCCTGCGCCCAATGCACCCAGTGTCGCGAAGGGACGGCGTGGACCACCAAGATTCTGGAGCGGATTCTGGCGGGGCAGGGAAAGCAGGCCGACTTCCAGCTCCTGCTCGACCTTTCCGAGAACATGACCGGCAAGACGATCTGCGTGCTGAGCGACTCGTGCGCCGCGCCGGTGGTGAGCGGGATCCGGAAGTTCCGGTCGGAGTTCGAGGCGTACATCGCCGGGGTGCGGGAGCCGGCGCTGGCGGCCGTCTAGCTCGCTGGCGGGCATCGATGGGCTGCGGCACGAGCTCCATGCCGGCTTTGAGCTCCTGCGGCCTTCACCACGAAGCCACGAAGGGCGCGAAGGACACGAAGAACAGCAACAACAAAAGCTTCTGGGGGTGGGGTGGCTTGGCCACCTTCGTGCTCCTTCGTGAGCTTCGTGTTGAAAAACGCCGCAGGAGTTGCGGACAGGCGGCGGAGTCCAGAGAGGACGAATGGCTGACGAACTGGTCAACGTAACGATCGACGGGATCCCGGTCGCCGTGCCCAAGGGCACCGCGATCATCGAGGCCGCCAAGCAGGCCGGCATCCTGGTCCCCCACTATTGCTACCACCCGTCGCTTCCCTCGCCGGCGGTCTGCCGCATGTGCCTGGTCGAGGTGGAGAAGTCGCCCAAGCTGATGCCGGCGTGCGTCACCAGCGTCACCGAGGGTCAGGTGGTGCACGTCAACAGCGACTCGGCCAAGCAGGCGCGCGAAGGGGTGCTCGAGTTCCTGCTGATCAACCACCCGCTGGACTGCCCGATCTGCGATCAGGCCGGCGAGTGCGAGCTGCAGGACTACGTCTTCCAGGAGGGCCGCGCGGGCACCCGCTACAGCGAGTTCGCCAAGCGCTACAACCCGGTGGAGGACTTCGGGCCCGACATCCTGTACGTCCCCAACCGCTGCATCCTCTGCACCCGCTGCGTGCGCTTCATGGACGACGTGGCCGACACGCCGGTGCTCAACGTGTCCGAGCGGGGGGACCGCGCGTTCATCGGCATCGACCAGAGCCAGCGGCTCGATCACCCCTGGTCGGGCAACGTGGTCGATCTCTGCCCGGTCGGGTCGCTCCTCTCCAAGGACTTCCTGCACAAGGCGCGGGCCTGGGATCTGGACAAGACGGCGAGCGTGTGCCCCGGCTGCACCCAGGGCTGCAACATCAACATCGACACCCGCGACGACGTGGTGGTGCGCTTCCGGCCGCGCCCCAACCTCGAGGTCAACCGCCACTTCATGTGCGACTACGGGCGGATGAACTACCGCTGGCTCAACCGGGGCGACCGGGTCGAGGCGCCGCTGGTGCGCGAGGGCGGCCGCCACGTCGCGACCGATTGGGACACGGCGCTCGACCGACTGGGCCAGGTGGTCCGGGGCGCGTCGGGCAGCGCGGTCATCCTGGCGTCCGGCCGGGCATCGGTCGAGTCGCTCGGTCTGGTCCGCCGCCTGGTCGATCGTCCGCAGCTCACCGCCGCGATTCAGGTGCCGCTGGGCGACGAGGCGCCGCTTGCCGGGATCCCCAATCTCGCGCTGCGTCGCGAGCGCGCGCCCAACGTCTCCGGGGCCACCCTGCTGGGCTACACCACGCTGTGGGAAGCCGCCATGCGGGCCGTCCTGAGCGCCGGGCTGGTCATCGTCCTCGACGCCGAGCTGAGTCCCGCCGATGAGGCGGCGCTGGCCGCGGCGCCGGGTGTGGTCGTCCTGCTCTCGACCGTCGCGACCGACGGCCTGCACAAGGCCGAGCTGGTGCTGCCGGTGACGACGATGGCGGAGGAGAACGGCACTTACGTCAACCGGGAGCGCCGGATCCAGCGGTACCATCAGGCGCGGAGCCAGCCCGGCATGGCGCGGCCCGCCTGGTGGATCGCGGGGGAGGTCCTGGCCGGTCCCGGACCCAGCGCCGACGCGCCCGCCACGGCGGAGGAGGCCTTCGCGCTGGTCGGCGCCGCCTGGCCCGTCTTCGGCGGGCTCACCTATGCCGACCTCGGCTTCACCGGCCGGGTGCTGATCCAGGGCGAGCCCGCGACCGCCGGGAGTGCTCCATGACCCCCGAGATGAAGGCGTTCATCCTGCTCAGCGTGGTGAAGATGATCGTGGTCTTCACCATCATCATGATCGGCGTCGCGCTGCTGACCCTGATGGAGCGGAAGGTGAGCGCCTGGATGCAGAACCGGCACGGACCCAACCGGGTCGGCTGGGCCGGCCTGCTCCAGCCCGCGGCCGACGGGGTCAAGAACATCCTCAAGGAAGAGACCTACCCGGCGGAGGCCAACCGGGGACTGTTCCTGGTGGCGCCGGCGCTCAGCTTCGTTCCGGCGCTGCTGCTCTCGTCGGTGATTCCGTTCGCCGCGCCGTTGCCGCTCGATTTCGACTTCACCCTTCCGCTGCTCGGCCGCTTCGCCTGGCACGGTCTCATGCCGATGGTCGTGGCCGACGTGCCGATCGGCTTCCTCTTCGTGCTCGCCATCAGCTCGCTCGGCGTCTACGGGATCGCGCTGGCGGGGTGGGCCTCCAACAGCAAGTACGCGCTCCTGGGCGGACTCCGCGCCGCGGCGCAGATGATCAGCTACGAGGTCGCCATGGGGATGAGCCTCATCCCCGTGCTGCTCCTGTCGGGGAACGTGAGCCTGGCCGAGATCGTGTCCCGGCAGCAGACCGGCGGGCCGATCACCTGGTACGTGGTGCCGCTCTTCCTCTCCTTCTTCATCTTCCTCGTCTCCGGGTTCGCCGAGACCAACCGGCTGCCGTTCGATCTGCCGGAGGCGGAGTCGGAGCTGATCGCGGGGTACCACACCGAGTACAGCGCGATGAAATTCTCCTTCTTCTTCATCGCCGAGTATGCCAACGTGGTCACCGTCTGCGCCATGGTGACGACGCTCTTCTTCGGCGGGTGGGACATCCCCTTCACCGATTGGGATCGCTCCGGCGGCCTGCTGCCGACCCTCGCGACCTGGCTGGTGTTCTTCCTCAAGGTGCTGTTCTGGGTCTTCTTCGTCATGTGGATCCGCTGGACCCTCCCGCGCTTCCGCTACGACCAGCTGATGGCGCTGGGCTGGAAGGTGATGATGCCGCTCGCGCTCGCCTACATCATGGTGGTCGCGGTGGCGCTCTACCTGATCGAGCGGGTGGCGGGGCTGACCGGGCCGGTGCCGGTGTCGCTGGCCATGCTGGGGCTCAACCTGGTGATCGCCGTCCTGGTGTTCGGCGTCCTGGACAGCGGCCTCTTCATCCGCGGGTCCGCCCAGCGGCAGCGAGTCCTTCGACAGCGCGCCGAGCGCGCGGAGACGGTGGGCTGATGGCGATCGGGGTCAAGGTCATGAAGCGCCCGGAGCGGCAGGTCAGCTACATCCGGGCCACGCTCAAGGGCATGGCGCTCACGTTCAAGCACATGCTCGAGAAGAAGGTGACCATGCAGTACCCGGAGCAGAAGAGCACCGACCGGGAGCACGGCATGGGCGAGTACAGCATCTCGCCGCGCTGGCGGGGCACCCACCGGATGCTGACCGACGAGCAGGGCCGCTCCAAGTGCGTGGCCTGCGGGCTTTGCCCCCAGATCTGCCCCGCCAACTGCATCAAGCTGGTGCCGGGCGAGGACGAGGAGGGGCACCGCTACCCGCTCATTTACGAGATCGACGAGTTCCGCTGCATCTTCTGCGGATACTGCCAGGAGGTCTGCCCGGAGGAAGCGATCCACGTGGGTGTGCACTTCGAGAACGCCGAGTACACCCGGGGCCGCTTCGTCTACGACCTGGAGCGCCTCTCGTCCCAGGTCCATCCGGTGTCCACCCTCTGGGATCCCTCCGATGCGAAGGGTGAGTAGATGACCCAAGCGGTGTTCTACGTGCTCGCCGTCTCCGCGGTCATCACCGCGCTGCTCTGCATCCTTTCGCGCAGCACCATCTCGGCGGTCCTCTGGCTCACCGCCACGATGCTCTCGCTCGCCGCCATCTATCTGCTGCTGAACGCCGAGTTCGTCGCCGCGATCCAGGTGCTGGTGTACGCCGGCGCGGTCATGGTCCTGTTCCTGTTCGTGGTCATGCTGCTCAACCTCAGCACGGTGACCACCGATCTCCGGGGCCCGGCCACCGTCGCGGCCGCCGTGGTGCTGGTGGGCCTGCTGGGCATCCAGCTCGCCGCGCTCTGGCGCTACACGCCCGGCCGGCTCGCCGCCGAGGTCTCCCAGTCTCCCGCGCTGGCGGACCCCAGCGCCCTCTTCGTCGCCGGCGATCTTGCCCGGCGGGAGACGCTCGCCCGCGGCGTGGTCGGCGGGGTGGCGGCGCCGCTGTTCCAGACCTACCTGGTGCCCTTCGAGATCACCTCGGTGCTCCTCCTCGCCGCGATCGTCGGCGCGGTGGTGCTCGCCAAGCGGAGAATCTGATGACGCCCGGGATGACCCTCCTCGGCCCGGCCCTCGGCCTGTCGGCCATCCTGTTCAGCCTCGGGGTGGCGGGGGTGGTGCTCCGGCGGAACGCCATCGTCCTGTTCGTCTGCATCGAGCTCATGCTCAATGCGGTGAACCTGTCGTTCGTGGCCCTGGCCCAGCTGCATGGGGCCAGCGGTCAGATCATGGTCTTCTTCGTGATGACGGTCGCCGCGGCCGAGGCCGCGGTGGGCCTCGCGATCATCCTGGCCATCTTCCGCCACAAGCAGTCGGTCGACCTCCAGAACATCAACCTGCTCCGGGGCTGATCACGTGACTTCGTGGGTCTGGCTCGCCGTCGCCTTGCCGCTCGCCGGCTTCCTGGTCAACGGCGCCCTCTCGCTCCGGCGGCCCGACGCCAAGCGCGTCGTCTCGCTGGTGGGGCCGGGGGTGCTGGTCGCCGCCTTCCTGGTGTCCCTCGGCGTCTTCGCCGAGCTGGTGGCCCGGCCACCCGAGCACGGGACGATCGTGCGGCTCTGGTCCTGGCTGCCGGTGGGCTCCCTGCAGGTGGATCTCGCCTTCCAGGTGGACCAGCTCTCCGCGGTCATGCTCCTGGTGGTCACCGGCGTCGGCAGCCTCATCCACCTTTTCAGCGTGGGGTACATGGTGGAGGACCCGGGCTATGCCCGCTACTTCGCCTACCTCAATCTGTTCGTGGTCTTCATGCTGGTGCTGGTCCTGGGATCGAGCCTGCCGGTGATGTTCATCGGCTGGGAAGGGGTGGGGCTCTGCTCCTACCTCCTGATCGGCTTCTGGTTCAGCGACAAGGCCAACGCCGACGCCGGCAAGAAGGCCTTCATCATGAACCGCATCGGCGACTTCGGCTTCATGGTCGCCATGTTCCTGGTCTGGCGAGCGTTCGGCGCGCTCGACTTCGCCACCATCAGCAGCCGGGCCGCCGAGGTGCTCGTCCCCGGGGGCGCGATCGTCACGATGATCACGCTCTTCCTCTTCCTCGGCTGCACCGGCAAATCCGCGCAGATCCCGCTCTACACCTGGCTGCCCGACGCGATGGCCGGCCCGACGCCGGTCTCGGCCCTGATCCACGCGGCGACGATGGTGACCGCGGGGGTCTACCTGGTGGTCCGCACCAACGTGCTCTTCGCCATGGCGCCGGTCTCGAGCACGGTGGTGGCCGGGATCGGGGCCGTGACCGCGCTCTTCGCCGCCACGATCGGCCTGAAGCAGTACGACATCAAGAAGGTGCTGGCGTATTCGACCGTCTCCCAGCTCGGCTACATGTTCCTGGGCGTCGGTACCGGGGTCTACGTCACCGGCATCTTCCACCTGGTGACCCATGCCTTCTTCAAGGCCCTCCTGTTCCTCGGCTCCGGCAGCGTGATCCACGCGATGCACCAGGCCTATCACGCCACCCACGCGCACGAGGACGCCCAGGACATGCGGAACATGGGCGGCCTCAAGCGCTACATGCCCTGGACCTTCGGCCTCATGGCCATCGCCACGCTGGCGATCGCCGGTATCCCTCCGTTCAGCGGATTCTTCTCCAAGGATGAGATCCTGGCGATGGCCTTCGCCCGCGGGGCGGAGCAGCCGGTCTACTACCTGTTCTACGGTCTGGGGCTGCTCGCGGCGCTGCTCACCGCCTTCTACATGGCGCGCCTCATGGCGATGACGTTCCTGGGCGAGAACCGCACCGGCGAGCGGGAGCGGGAGCACCTGCACGAGGCGCCCTGGGTCATGACCGGGCCCCTGGTGGTGCTCGGCATCCTGAGCGCCGTCGGCGGCTGCCTCAACCTGCCCGCGGTCTTCGGGGGGCATCAGGCGCTGGAGCACTGGCTCGAGCCGGTCACCGCCCCGTCGGCGGCGTTCATCCGCCTCGAGACGCCGCATGGACCCACCGAGTACTACCTGATCGGCGCCGCCGTGCTGATCGGCATCGTCGGGCTGGTGGCGGGCTGGCGGTCCACGCTGGCGCGCCGCATTCCGACGGCGCGGGAGGCGCCGCCCGACCGGGGACTCGCCCTGGTGCTCAACCGGAAGTACTACGTCGACGAGCTGTACGACACGGTGGTGGTGCGGCCGCTCGTCTGGCTCTCCCGCACGGTGCTCTGGCGGGGCGTGGACCAGGGGGTCGTGGATGGCGCTGCGGTCAACGGGATGGCGCGGCTGTCGCAGGGTCTCGGCTGGCTGGGCAGCCGGCTCCAGACCGGGCAGGTGGGCGTGTATGTCGTGCTCTTCCTCGTCGGCGCGCTGTGGGTCCTCGGCGCCGTGGTGAGCCGGCCATGACCGCCTTCCTCGACTCCATCGCGTACGGCTCCTGGATCCTTCACGCCCTGGTGCTCCTGCCGATCATCGGCGTGGTGCCGGTGATGCTGGGTCCGGAAGCCACCGCCAAGCGGACGGCCCTGATCGTCACCACGCTGGAGTTCGTGCTGTCGATCGGGCTCTGGTGGGCGCTCGCGCCCGGCACCGGGCAGCTGCAGCTGGTCTCCGACAACCCCTGGATTCCGGCGTGGGGGATCAGCTACCGGGTCGGACTGGACGGCATCTCGCTGGTCATGGTGCTGCTCACCACCGCCCTCATGCCCCTGAGCGTGCTGGGAAGCTGGCGCTACATCACCCAGCGGGAGCGCGGCTTCTACGCCCTCATGCTGACCCTGCTGACCGGGATGGTGGGGGTCTTCCTCGCGCTCGATCTGTTCGTCTTCTACATCTTCTTCGAGGTGATGCTGATTCCGATGTATTTCATCATCGGGATCTGGGGCGGGGCCAACCGGCTGTACGCCGCGATCAAGTTCTTCATCTACACCATGGCCGGCTCGCTGCTCATGCTGGTGGCGATCATCGTGCTGGTCTGGAAGGTGTCGGCGGTCACCGGGACGATTTCCTTCAGCTACGAGTACCTGCTGCAGCATTCCGCCGGGCTCGGGCCGGTGGCGCCGTGGCTCTTCGCCGCGTTCGCGATCGCCTTCGCGATCAAGGTGCCGATCTTCCCCTTCCACACCTGGCTCCCCGACGCCCACGTCGAGGCGCCGACCGCCGGCAGCGTGCTCCTGGCCGGCGTCATGCTCAAGATCGGGACCTACGGCTTCCTCCGCTTCGCGGTGCCGTTCTTTCCCGGGGTGGCGCTGAGTCCGGCCGTGAGCGCGCTGATGGTGACCCTCGCCGTGGTGGGGATCATCTACGGGGCGCTGGTGGCCATGGTTCAGCCCGACTTCAAGAAGCTGGTGGCCTACTCCTCGGTGAGCCACCTCGGGTTCGTGATGCTGGGGATCTGGGGCGGGAGCCTGCAGAGCGTGCAGGGCGCGCTCATGGTCATGATCAGCCACGGGTTCTCCACCGGGGCGCTGTTCCTCCTCATCGGCATGCTGTACGAGCGGCGCCACAGCCGGCTGCTCGCCGACTACGGCGGGATCGCCCGGGTGGTGCCGGTCTTCAGCCTCATCCTGACGGTGGTGGCGCTCAGCTCGATCGGCCTGCCGGGGCTCAACGGCTTCGTGGGTGAGTTCCTGGTCCTGCTGGGGAGCTTCGGGGCCTATCCCTGGGCCACGGGCGTCGCGACCACCGGGGTGATCTTCGCGGCCGCCTACCTGCTCTGGGCGCTGCAGCGGATCATCTTCAACCGACTGGATCATGCCGAGAACGAGTCGCTCACCGACCTCACACCGCGGGAGCTCGCGGTGATGGCGCCGCTCCTCGCCGGCATTCTGTGGCTCGGGCTGTATCCGGCCCCGGTGCTGCGCCGGATGGAGCCGGCCAGCCAGCGGTATCTGCAGCTGGTCGGCGGCGCCGTCCCGGCGACCCGGCCGGTCGCGGAGGCCCGGCCATGATCCAGCTCGACCTCAGTACCCCCGGCGGCATCACCTTCGCCCTGATCCCCGAGCTGCTGCTGACCGGCTGGTGCCTGATCGTCCTCCTGGTCGTGAGCTGGCGGCACGAGACCGCGGCCGACAGCCGCCTCGCCGGCTGGCTCAGCTTCGCGGGGGTGGTGGTGAGCCTCGCGGGTCTGCTCGCGCTCTGGCTCAATCACGCCTCCGCCGAGGGGCTGGCCCAGATGATCGCGCTGGACGGGTACCGCTACGCGGCCTCGACCATCGCGCTGCTCTCGGCCGCGGGCACCATCCTGATCTCGCTCGGCTATCTCGAGCGCGAGCGGCTGCTGGCGCCCGAGTATTACCCGCTGGTGCTCCTCGCCACCATCGGGATGATGTTCCTGGCCGGCGCCGAGGATCTGATCGTGCTCTTCCTCGGACTCGAGGTCATGTCGGTCGCGGTGTACGTGCTGGCCGGCTACAACCGGGTCAACCCGTTCAGCTCCGAGGCCGCGCTCAAGTATTTTCTGATCGGCGCGTTCGCCAGCGGGTTCCTGCTTTACGGCATCGCCCTGGTGTACGGCGCCACCGGCACCACCAGCCTGGCGCTGGCCGGTGCCCAGCTCTCGAGCAAGTCGCTCGGTCTCATGCCGGCCCTCGGACTGGGCCTGCTGCTCATCGGGCTCGGCTTCAAGATCTCGGCCGTGCCCTTCCACATGTGGGCCCCCGACGTGTACGACGGGTCGCCCACCCCGGTGAGCGGGTTCATGGCCACCGGGGTCAAGGTGGCGGCCTTCGCCGCGCTGACCCGGCTGCTGATGGAGACCTTCCCCACGGCGAGCTACGTCTGGCAGCCGATCGTGGCCGGCCTCGCCATCGCCTCGATGGTGGTCGGCAACCTGGTGGCGCTGGCCCAGCGCTCGCTCAAGCGGATGCTGGCCTACAGCTCGATCGCCCACGCCGGCTACCTGCTGGTCGCGGTCTGGGCGGGCACCCCCACCGGCGCGGGCTCCGTGCTGCTGTACCTCCTGGCCTACGGCCTCACGACGCTCGCGAGCTTCGGCTTCCTGGCGGTGCTCGGCCGGGGCGGCGAGCGGGACGTGACCTACGACGACATCGCCGGCCTCGCCGGCAGCCGGCCGGGGGTGGCGGCGGGCCTCGGCATCTGCATGCTGTCGTTGCTCGGCTTCCCGGGCACGATCGGCTTCATCGGCAAATGGTACATCCTCAACGCCGTCATCGCCCAGAACCAGGCCGTGCTCGCGGTCATCCTGGTGCTCACCAGCGTGGTGTCGGCAGGCTACTACCTGCCGGTGATCATGGCCATGTACATGAAGCCCGCGCCCGCGCGCGAGCTGCAGCCCGGCACCCCGCTCTGGCCGGCGGCGGCCGGCGTGGTCACGGTGGCGGTGGTCGCGGTGATCGTGTTCGGCTTCTGGCCGCAGCCGGTGCTCGACCTGGCCGGGGAGACGGGCCGGACCCTGACCCAGACCGCCATGCCGCTGGCTGGCCCATGAACGTCCCCAAGTCGATCTTCCGGCAGTACGACGTCCGCGGCATCGTGGGACGCGAGCTGACGCCCGAGCTGGCCCGGGCGGTGGGCCGGGCGTTCGCCGGCGTGGCCTGGGAGCGCCTGGGCCGGGCGCCGACCATCGCGGTCGGACGCGACAACCGCCCCTCGGGTCCCGAGCTCTCCCGCGGCATCCGGCAGGGCATCGCGGACGCCGGCGGGACCGCGGTGGATGTGGGCACGCTGCCGACGCCCGCGCTCTATTTCGCGGTGTCGGCGCTGGAGACCGACGGCGGGCTCCAGGTCACCGGCAGCCACAATCCGCCCGAGTTCAACGGCTTCAAGATGGTGCTCGGCAACGAGGCCTTCCACGGCGACGAGATCCTGGAGCTGTGGGAGATCATCACCGCGGAGCGGTGGCACACCGGCGGGGGGACAGGCAAGGAGACCAGCGACGGCTCCGTGCTGCAGCGCTACCGCGAGGGCATCATCCGCCGCCATCAGCTCGCCCGTCAGGTGAAGGTCGTAGTGGACTGCGGCAACGGGGTCGGCAGCGTGATCGCGGTGAGCACCCTCCAGGGGCTCGGGGCCGAGGTGACGCCGCTCTTCTGCGAGTCGGACGGCACCTTCCCCAACCACCATCCCGATCCGACCGTCCCCGACAACCTGCGGGACCTCCAGGCCGAAGTCCGTCGTACCGGCGCCGAGCTGGGCATCGCCTTCGACGGCGACGCCGACCGGATCGGGGCGGTGGACGAGCACGGCGAGGTGATCTTCGGCGACCAGCTGCTGGTGCTCTTCGGCCGCGACGCGGTCCGGCGGTTCGGGCAGGGCACGCCCGTCATTTTCGACGTGAAGTGCTCCGAGGTCCTGCCCACGGCGCTGGCGCAGGCCGGCGCGCGTCCGGTCATGTGGAAGACGGGACATTCCCTCATCAAGTCCAAGATGAAGGAGATGCACGCGCCCCTCGCCGGCGAGATGAGCGGGCACATGTTCTTCGGCGGCGACTATCTCGGCTTCGACGACGCGCTCTTCGCCGCGGCGCGGCTGCTGGAGATCGTGAGCCGGAAGCCCTTCGGCCTCGCGACCCACCTGGCCGACCTCCCGCGGACCTTCGCCACCCCCGAGATCCGGGTGGACGCGCCGGAGGAGGAGAAGTTCGCCATCGTGGAGCGGGCGGCCGCCCACTTCGCGGCGCGGTACCCGGTCAACACCATCGACGGCGTGCGGATCACGTTCCCCACGGGCTGGGGCCTCCTCCGCGCCTCGAATACCCAGGCGATCCTCGTCCTGCGCTTCGAGGCCACCGACGCCAAGGCGCTCGACGCCTACCGCGGCGAGGTCGTCGGCTGGCTCGCGGGGCAGGGCGTCCGCGTCTAACGCCGTGTTCCGGCGCGGCCGCCGACTCGCCGTCGCGATCGCCGCTCTCATCGCCCTGCTGTTCGGCGGGCGCTGGGCGGCGGTAGTCCTCACCGACCGCTGGTGGGCCCAGCAGTTCTCTCCCGCGGCCGTCGGCTTCCTCACCGACTGGCACGTGCTCCGCCTGGTCCTCGACTTCTCCGCCGTCCTTCTCGCGGCGGCGTGGTTCATCGGCCACCTGCTCCTGGTCTATCGCGCGGTCGGGTCGGTGCAGGTCCGTCGCAACGTCGCCAACCTCGAGTTCCGCGAAGCGCTCACCCCGGGCGCGCTGCTCGCGATCGCGATCGGCACCGGCGCGTTGCTCGGGCTCGTGACCGGCACCGGCACCTCGGCCCACTGGCGCGAGGTGGCCCTCGCCTGGCACGGCGTGACGTACAACGTCGCGGAGCCGCTCCAGCACCGCGATCTCGGCGTGTACGTGGCGCAGCTCCCGGTCTGGCGCCTGGTACACGGCTTCTTCCTGCTGCTCGTCCTCCTCGCCCTCGGCATCGTCTTCGGCCTGTACATGCTGGTCGGCGCGGTCCGCTGGATGGACGGCCGGCCCGCCATCAACAGCCACGCGCGGGTGCACATCGGCTGGCTCCTGGTGGGTCTCGCCCTCGCGCTGCTCTGGGGATACCTGCTCGAGCCGTTCGAGCTGATCGCCGGCCTCGCCGACCCGGTGGACGCGGCGGCCTGGGAAGCGACCCGCCAGGCCTCGCCCATCCTTGCCGGCGTCGCGCTCGCGACCGCCGCCCTCACCGCGGCGTGGGCCCTGCGCCCCCGCCATGCCTTCGTCGCCGCCGGATGGATCGTCCTCGCGTTCGCCTCGCTCGTCGGCCACTGGATGGTGCCGCCGGCGCTCGGCGGCGAGGGGCTGTCGGCAACGTCGCCGGCCGCGATCGAGCGGCTGGATCGCAAGGCGTACGGCCTCGAGGGCCTGAGCGAGGAGCGGGTGTTGGGTCCCGGCCGGCCGACGCCGCCGCCGGTTCCCTCCCTCTGGAACACAGGAGCCATACGCCGCATCGTGGCCGGGGACTCGGTGGACGTGCTGGCCGTGGACCAGACCGCGCTCCCGGGGGCGCGGATGCGACGGCCGGTCTGGCTGGCGGCGCGCAGCCTGACCGGCGGCCGCGTGGCCGTGTCCGCCGTGGCGGACGACCGCGTCGGCCCGAAGGGGCAGCCGCTGTTCTACGGCCCCGGCGACACCCTGCCTCGCCCGGCACCGGTGGCGCTGCTCGAGCTCGGACCCGGGAGCTTCCGTCCGCTGGCTCCCCCGCACGTGCTGGTGAGCTCGGGCCGCCACGGGGTCGAGACGGGCGGGTGGCCCCGCCGCCTGATGCTGGCGTGGGCCCTCCAGGCCCCGGGCTTGCTGCGGCAGCTGCCCGCCGGCCTGATGGTGGATTGGCGGCTCTCGCCCTCGGAGCGGCTGGGCCGCCTCGCGCCCTTCATCGAATGGGGCGACCCCCTCCCGCGCGTGATCGACGGCGAGCTGGTCTGGCTCCTGGACGGCTATGTGGCGGCCGAGGCCTATCCGCTCAGCAGCCGACTGGCCTGGCACGGCCGCCGGGTCGGGGCGCTCGAGGCCGGCTTTATCGGAACGGTCGACGCCGTGTCGGGAGCGACCCACATCTACCTTCGCCCATCGGCCGATGGCCTCGGGGCGGCCTGGGCCGGCATCTCGCGCGGCGTTGTGGAGCCGGCTGCCGCCATTCCCGACGCCGTGCTCCGGCAGGCCTCCTATCCCGTCGAGCTCTTCCGGGTGCAGGCGCGCCAGCTGGAGCAGGGCCAGTGGAAGGCGGGAGCGCTCGGCGGCAGCCAGCCCCTCGCCGACCCGGCCGACGTGCCGCTGACCGACCAGGGGTGGACCGACGACACCGCCACGGTCTTCCGGCTCGCCGCCTACGAGCGACAGACCGAGCGCCGCCTCGACGCGGTGCTCTGGGCCGCCGGCCCAGGCGGCGCCGATGGCCTGCGACTCCTGCGCCTCGACACCACCTCGGTGGTGCCCAGCCGGGCCGCGCTCGAGGCGCGATGGAACCGGTTCGCCTCCTACGACGCCCTGAGCGATTCCATCGGCGACGACGGCGGCAAGCTGGAAGACGGCCCCGTGCGGCTCGACGTCAGGCCCAACGGGGTCGTGGCGTACCAGTCGCACATCGCGTGGAGCCGGGCCGGCGCCGCGGTAGCCTGGATCAGCGTGGCCGCCGGCGAGCGGCTCGGCGCGGGGCGCACCCTGCGCGAGGCCTGGAGCAACCTGCTCGGCGCGTCCGCCCCGAGCATTCCCGGCAGCGCGCAGGCCACGCGGCTCGACGACGCGCGCCGATGGCTGGAGCGGGCCGACTCCGCGCTCAGAGCGGGAGACTGGACGACATTCGGGCGCGCCTGGAGCGGCCTGCGCGATGCGCTCGGCGCGCGTGTCGATAGCGCGGGACATTGAGCTTGATCGCCTCGGGAGCCGGGACTAGCTTGGGGGGATTTTTTGGGGGGCTGGGGCGATGAAGACCGCCGTGCTCGCCCTCGGCGGCAACGCGTTGAGCCGGGCGGACGAGCCGGCGACCGTCGCCAATCAGTTCCGCCGTGCGCGCGAGAGCGTCGGCCCGGTCGTCGAGCTCGCGCGGCAGGGCTGGCGCATCGTGATCGTGCATGGCAACGGCCCGCAGGTCGGCGACGCCCTGGTCCGCAACGAGCTCGCGCGCCGCATCGTCGAGCCGCTTCCGCTGGGCATGCTGGTGGCGGAGACCGCGGGCTGGATCGGCTACATGCTGCAGCAGTCGCTGCAGAACGCCCTCGGGGCGGCCCGCGTGCGCCGGGGTGTCGCCACCCTGATCACGCAGACGCTGGTCGATCGCTACGATCCGGCGCTGGCCACGCCCACGAAGCCGATCGGCCAGCCGCTCACCGAGGCCGAGGCGGCCCGGTTGCGCGAGGCCGGACGCTCGGTGGGGAAGGATGGGGCGGGGAGCTGGCGCCGGATGACGGCGAGCCCGCTCCCCCTCGCCGTGGTGGAGCTGGCGACAGTCCAGCGGCTGCTGGAGCAGGGGAGCATCGTCATCGCGGCCGGCGGCGGTGGGCCCCCGGTGTACGACGATCCGCTGCTCGGTCTCGAAGGCGTGGACGCGGTGGTGGACAAGGATCGGGTGGCCGCCATTCTGGCCCGGCAGCTCGGGGCCGACGCGCTGGTGATCCTCACCAACGTGGACGCGGTGTACGAGGGATGGGGAACGCCGTCCGCGCGACCGCTCCGCCGCCTCACCGTGGCCGAGGCCGAGCGGATGATGGCGGCCGGCGCGTTCGACGCCGGCGGCATGAGACCCAAGGTCGAGGCGGCGGCGGGATTCGCCCGCGAGAGCGGCGGCCGCGCCGTGATCGCGCACCTGGGCGCCGGCCCGGCCGCCCTCCGGGGGCAGGCCGGCACCACCATAGTGAGGGACACGTGAACCTGCACGAGTACCAGGCCCGCGCGCTGCTCAAGGCGGCCGGCGTGCCGATGTCCGACGGTGACGTCGCCAGCACACCGACCGAGGCCGAGGCCATCGCCCGGCGGATCGGCGGCACCGTGGTGATCAAGGCCCAGGTGCACTCCGGGGGCCGCGGCAAGGCGGGCGGCGTCAAGCTGGCCCGCAACCCCAGCGAAGCCATGGACGAGGCCGCCCAGATCCTGGGCATGACCATCAAGGGCCTCACGGTGCACAAGGTGCTGGTGGTGCCCGCCTCCGAGATCGCCACCGAGAGCTACGTCGGACTCATCATGGACCGCGAGACTCAGCGGCCCGTCTTCATGGTGAGCTCCGCCGGCGGGGTGGACATCGAGGAAGTCGCCGCCCGGACGCCGGAGAAGATCGTCCGCCTCCCGGTGGACCCGACCTACGGCCTCTTCCCGCACCAGGCGCTGAGCCTCGCGTTCGGGCTGTACCGCGACTTCGGCCAGGTGAAAGCGGCCGCCAAGATCATGGAGCAGCTCTACTCCGCCTTTATCGCCAACGGCGCCTCGCTGGCCGAGATCAATCCGCTGGTCACCACGCCCGACGGACGGGTGCTCGCCCTCGACGCCAAGATCGTGATCGACGACAACGAGCTCTTCTGGCGCCCCGACCTGGGCGTCCTGCGGGACGATTCCGCCGAGGAGCCCAGCGAAGCGGCCGCTCGGCGGGCCAATCTGTCGTTCATCAAGCTCGACGGCAACGTGGGCTGCGTGGTGAACGGCGCGGGTCTCGCCATGGCCACGATGGACCTGGTCAAGTACTACGGCGGCGAGCCGGCCAACTTCCTCGACATCGGCGGAAGCTCGAGCCCGGAAAAGGTGATCAACGCGCTCAAGATCATCACCGCCGATCCCAACGTGAAGGCGATCCTCTTCAACATCTTCGGCGGCATCACCCGGACCGACGACGTGGCCAACGGCATCGTGGCGGCCACCCGCCAGTTCAAGGTCAACGTGCCGATCGTCATCCGGCTCACCGGCACCAATGAGGCGGAGGCGATCCGCATCCTCAACGAGGTCGGGATGACGGCGCTGAGCGACATGGACCAGGCGGTCGAGCGGGTGGTGAAGCTGGCGCGGGGGGCCGCATGAGCATCTGGTCCGGCGCCGATACGCGCCTCCTGGTCCAGGGGATCACCGGTCGGGAAGGCTCCTTCCACGCCCGGCAGATGCTGGAGTACGGCACCCAGGTGGTCGCCGGGGTGACGCCGGGCAAGGGCGGACAGCGCTTCGAGAATAAGGTCCCGATCTTCAACACCGTGGCCGATGCCGTGCGCGAGACCGGCGCCAACGCCTCGGTCATCTACGTTCCGCCGATGGCGGCCGCGGCCGCCATCATCGAAGCCGCCGACGCCGGCCTGCCGCTCATCGTCTGCATAACCGAGGGGATCCCGGTGATGCACATGAGCCGCGCCATGCCGTTCGTGCGGACCCGGGGCGTGCGGCTGATCGGCCCCAACTGCCCCGGCCTCATCACCCCCGGAACGCGGACCAAGATCGGCATCATCCCGGGCAACATCTGCACTCCGGGGCGCGTAGGTCTGGTGTCCCGCAGCGGAACCCTCACCTACGAAGTGGTGAACCACCTCACCCGCAACGGCATCGGTCAGAGCACCTGCGTCGGCATCGGCGGCGACCCGATCATCGGCACCAACTTCATCGACTGCCTTCGCGCCTTCCAGGACGATCCGGACACCGACGCCATCGTGATGATGGGTGAGATCGGCGGCACCGACGAGCAGCAGGCCGCCGCCTTCGTCCGCCAGTACGTGAAAAAGCCGGTGGTGGGCTTCATCGCCGGCCAGACCGCGCCCAAGGGCCGCCGGATGGGACACGCGGGCGCCATCATCTCGGGCACCTCGGGCACGGCGGAAGAGAAGATCGCGGCGTTCGAGGCCGCGGGCATCGGCGTCATGAAGCGGCCGGCGGATGTGGTCGAGCTGTTGAGGAAGCGGATGAAGTAACGGCGGGGAAGGGGGAAAGGGGAAAGGGGAAGGGAGCGCTCGAGCCGCTCCTCGCGAGCTCCTTTCCCCTTTCTCCCTTCCCCTTTCACCACACAAAGGACAGGAGCAGACGTTGGCCACTCCCACCCTCACCCTCGGCATCGTCAAGCCCGACGGCGTCGCCGGCGGCAAGGCCGGCAAGATCATCGCGCACATCGAGCAGGCCGGGTTCATCGTGCGGGCCGCCCGGCTGGTGCGGCTCACCCGGGCGGAGGCCGGTGCGTTCTACGCGGTCCACCGGGAGCGGCCGTTCTACCGCGATCTGGTCGAGTTCATGACCAGCGGCCCCTGCCTCCCGATGGCCTTGGAGCGTGCGGACGCGGTCGCCCACTTCCGCACCGTCATCGGCGCGACCGACCCGGCGGAGGCCGCTCCGGGTACCATCCGGAAGCTGTTCGCCGAGTCCAAGGGGAAGAACGCCGTGCACGGGTCGGACAGCGCCGAGAACGCGGCCCGGGAGATCGGGTTCTTCTTCAGCGAAGGGGAGCTGGCTGGGCTCTGGGGGTAGGGCGAACGGCCCCTTCGCCCTTCGCCTTTCACCCTTCGCTTCCGGCTCCGCCCACTTGCTTCAAGTCGTTGTCCCAGCTACCTTAAGCGGCTATGCTGCGAGTCGACATCCGGGACCTCCAACGGGGTCCCGTGCGGACCGTCGGCGAGCTCCCTCCCGATGATCCCACCTTCGAGGGACTGGGGCTCGACCTGGCGGCACCGGTGCAGGTGCAGGGGCAGTTGCAGACCACCGGCGACGGCGAATACCTCTGGCGGGGGCAGATCCACGCCATCGTCCGAGGCGAGTGCCGGCGCTGTCTCACGGGCGTGCTGGACCCGGTGGACGTCGACGTCGACGCCGCCATGTTCACGACCGATCCCGAGGCGGCGGACGATCCAGATTTCTACCCGCTCCCCGAGCGGGCCGGCGCGGTGGACGTCGGGATGGTGGTACGGGAAGAGCTGGCCCTCGCCAAGCCGGGTCACCTGCTCCTCTGCCGCGACGACTGTGCCGGACTCTGCCCCAAGTGCGGGGCCGACCTGAACGCGGGACCCTGCGCCTGTCGCGCACCCGCCGAACCTGTCTGAGGATACCATGGCCGTTCCGAAGCGCCGGACTTCCAAGTCGAAGAAACGCCTGCGCCGGGGGCATCACACCGGCGCCGGCATCCGGACGCAGGCCTGCCCGCGCTGCGGATCGCCCAAGCTCCCGCACCGGGTCTGCGACTCGTGCGGCTACTACCGGGGCAAGAAGCAGGTCGAGGTCGAGGACGCCTGAGCGTGATTCGCGTCGCGGTGGACGCGATGGGGGGCGACCGAGCCCCTGAAACCGAAGTGGCGGGCGCGGTGCAGGCGCTCGCCGCCATGCCCCAGGACGTGACCATTCAGCTGGTCGGGCGCACGGCCGCGATCGAGGCCGAGCTCGCCCGCCATCCCGGCGCCGACCGCGGCCGCCTCGAGCTCCACGAGGCGACCGACGTGATCGGGATGGGTGAGAAGCCCCTCGCCGCCGTCCGCAAGAAGCCCAACTCGAGCCTCGTCGTCGGCCTCACCCTGCACAAGTCCGGGCGGGCCGACGCCTTCCTCTCGGCCGGCAACACCGGCGCGACCCTGGCCGCGTCCACCGTGCTCCTGGGCCTGCACGACGGCGTGGAGCGCGCCACCGTCGCCACGCTGCTGCCCACCGGCAGCACGCCGGTGGTCATGCTCGACGCCGGCGCCAACCTCGACTGTTCCCCCCGCGAGCTGGCCGGCTTCGCCTACCTCGGCACCGTCTACATGCGGGACATCATGGGCATCGCCACGCCGGTAGTGGGGCTGCTCAACATCGGCGAGGAAGAGGAGAAGGGGACGGCCATCGTGCGCGAGGCGCACCAGCTCCTCAAGCAGGCGCCCCGGCTCAACTACGCCGGCAACATCGAGGGACGCGACATTCTCCCGGGCCCCCAGCAGCGGGTGCCGGTGCACGTGGTGGTGTGCGACGGCTTCGTGGGCAACATCGTGCTCAAGTTCTACGAGTCTTCCGCCCGGGTGTTCGTGGGACTTCTGCGCGAGCGCATCCCCGATGCCTTCGAGCGACCCGAGATGCAGGACCTCAACCGGCTGCTCGATTATTCGACTTACGGCGGGGCACCGCTCCTCGGCGTGAAGGGCATCTCCATCATCTGTCACGGCTCCTCCTCGCCCAACGCCATCAAGAACGGCATCGGCGTCGCGGTCCGCGCCGCCCGCGCCGGCCTCTCCCAGCACATCGCGACGGAGTTCGCCGCCCGCGAGCCCGTCGCGCCGGCCCGTCCATGAGCGGTCGCCCCTTCGCCGAAGTGCTCAGCGTCGGCACCGCCGTCCCCGAGCGGGTGCTGACCAACCACGACCTGAGCCAGGTGCTCGACACCTCCGACCAGTGGATCGTCGAGCGCACCGGCATCCGCGAACGGCGGATCGCGGGCGCCGATCAGTCCGTCGCCATGCTGAGCCGCGACGCGAGCCTGCTGGCGCTGGAGCGCGCGGGAGTCGGGGTCGAGGAGCTGGACACCATCGTCCTCGCGACCGCGAGCCCGGATCGCCTGCTTCCATCCACCGCCTGTGACCTGCAGGCCCTGCTCGGCGCCACGAACGCGGCGGCGTTCGACGTCGGGGCCGCCTGCCCGGGGTACCTCTACGCCCTCGCGGTGGCGGAGGGACTGGTGGCCTCGGGGCAGAGCCGCACGGCGCTCGTGGTCGGAGCCGAAAAGCTGTCCACCATCACCGATTTCCAGGATCGCTCGACCGCGATCCTCTTCGGCGACGGGGCCGGCGCCTCGGTCGTCCGCCGCGCCGAGGGATCGGGCCGCGGCATCCTCTCGGTCTTTCTCAAGTCCGACGGTCGGCTCGCGCCGCTGCTCTACCGCCCCGGCGGCGGGTCATCCGATCCGATCAGCGAAAAGGTGGTCTGCGAGCGGTCGCATTACATGAAGATGGCCGGGCGCGAGGTCTTCAAGGCCGCGGTGCTCGCCATGGCCGAGGCCTGCGATGTCGCCTTGACCCGCGCGGGCGTCTCGGCGGACCAGATCGACCTGATGATTCCCCATCAGGCCAATCTCCGGATCATCGAGGCCACCGCCAAGCACGCCAACATGCCGATGTCAAAGGTGATGGTGAACCTCGACCGCTTCGGCAATACCTCGTCCGCCTCGATCCCGCTGGCGCTCGATCAGGCCGTCGCCGAAGGACGGATCGGACCCGGGTCGCTGCTCCTGCTGGTGGCATTCGGGGCGGGGTTCACCTGGGGGAGCGCCGTCGTCCGGTGGTGAGCGTGCTCATCTGCCCCGGGCAGGGGTCGCAGAAGGTCGGCATGGGCAAGGACCTGGCCGAGCGGTATCCCGAGGCTCGCCGCACCTTCGAGGCAGTGGACGACGCGCTCGGCGTGCGGCTCTCCCGAATCATGTGGGAGGGTCCCGAGGACGAGCTCACCCTGACCCACAATGCCCAGCCCGCCATCCTCACCCATACCGCGGCCGTCCTGGCCGTCGTGGCCCCTCGGCTCGACGGCATTGCCGCCGGCGCCGGGCACAGCCTGGGCGAGTACAGCGCTCACGTCGCGGCGCGGAGCATCACCGTCACCGATGCGGCCCGGCTGGTCCGGCGCCGGGGCGAGCTGATGCTGGCCGCCGGACGGGAGCGCCCGGGGGCGATGGCGGCCGTGCTGGGCCTCGCGACTACCGAGGTCGAGGCGGCGTGCACCGAGGCGTCGGCGGACGGCGTCGCGGTGGCGGCGAACCTCAACGCTCCGGACCAGACCGTCATCTCCGGGGACCCCGGCGCCGTGACGCGCGCGGGCGAGGGGTGCAAGGCGCGCGGCGCCAAGCGCGTCCTGCCGCTCAAGGTGAGCGGTGCGTTCCACTCACCGCTCATGGCGCCGGCCGTGGATGGCCTGCGCGCCGCGCTCGCGGAGGCCACCTTCACCGAGGCGGCCTTCCCGGTGATCGCCAACGCCAGCGCCGAGCCGGTGCGCACCGGGGCCGACGCCAAGCGGCTCCTGGCCGATCAGCTCACCGCGCCGGTCCGCTGGGTCGAGTGCATGCAGGCGGCCGCCGCCCTCGCGCCCGGCGCCACCTTCGTCGAGGCCGGTCCCGGCGCGGTGCTCTCGGGTCTGCTCAAGCGGATCGTGCCCGGCGCCGCGACCCTCACCCTGGGGACGGCCGACGAGGTCGCCCGCTTTCTGACATGACGACGCTCGATCTCACCGCGACCACCGCCTTCGTCACCGGCAGCACTCGAGGTATCGGCCTCGGCATCGCCCGCGCGCTGCATGCCGCCGGCGCGAAGGTGGCGATCGCCGGCCGCGACGTCGAGCGGGCCCGCGCCGTGGCCGCCGGGCTCGGGGAGCGGACGGCCGGGGTCGCCTGCGACGTCGCCGTCGGCGAGCAGGTCGAAGCGGCCGTGGCCGCGGCCGAGCAGGCGCTCGGTCCGATCACCCTCCTGGTCAACAACGCCGGCCTGACCCGGGACAACATCCTGCTTCGCCTGACCGACGCCGACTGGGATCAGGTGCTCGACGCCAATCTCAAGGGCGCGTTCCACACCACCCGCGCGGTGATCAAGGGAATGATGAAGCGCCGGGCGGGGCGGATCGTGAATGTGAGCAGCATCGTGGGGCTCACCGGCAACAAGGGCCAGGCGAATTACGCGGCCAGCAAGGCCGGTCTGATCGGCTTCACCAAATCGATCGCCAAGGAGTACGCCAGCCGGGGCATCCTGGTGAACTGCATCGCCCCCGGCTTCATCGAAACCGACATGACTGCTGCCTTGCCCGAGGCCGCGAAGGCGACCTTATTAGAGGGCATTGCGTTGGGGCGCCTGGGCCGGCCCGAGGACATCGCTGGGGCCGTGCTCTTTCTCGCCTCCGACCTGGCCGGGTACATCACCGGACAGGTGCTGGTAGTCGATGGCGGGTTGGTCATCTGACGTGACCCTGAATCTCCAATCGAGGACGACATGAGCAACGTCGAAGAGAAGGTCAAGGACATCATCGTCGAGGAGCTGGGCGTCGAGCGCGAGAAGCTCACCAACGACGCCAGCTTCATGGAGGACCTCGGCGCCGACAGTCTGGACACCGTCGAGCTGGTCATGGCGTTCGAGAAGGAGTTCGACATCGACATCCCCGACGAAGACGCGGAGAAGCTCCGCACCGTGGGCGACGCGATGAACTACCTCCACGAGAAGATCGGGAAGTAGCGCGTGCGTCGTGTCGTCGTCACCGGCCTCGGCCTGGTGACCCCGGTCGGGACGGACGTCGAGTCGAGCTGGAGCGCTTTGCTGGCCGGCACACCCGGCGCCGCCCCGATCACGAAGTTCGATCCGCAGCAGCTTTCCGTCCGCTTCGCCTGCGAGGTCAAGGGCTTCGACGCGCTCCGGTATATGGACCGCAAGGAAGCCCGCCGCTACGATCTGTTCGCCCAGTTCGCGCTCGCCGCGGCCAACCAGGCGGTCACCCAGGCGGGGCTCGAGGGCAAGGTGCCCGATCCCGACCGCGTCGGCGTGGTGATCGGCAGCGGCATCGGCGGCATGCAGACGTACGAGGAGAACTGCAAGGCGTTCGTCACCAAGGGCCCCGACCGCGTCTCGCCCTTCTTCGTGCCGATGTTCATTCCCGACATCGCGGCAGGGCTGGTCTCCATCCGGTACGGCCTCAAGGGCCCCAACTACGCCACGGTATCGGCCTGCGCGTCCTCCGCCCACGCCATCGGCGACTCCTACAACCTCATCCGCCACGGCCAGGCGGACGCGATGGTGACCGGCGGGGCCGAAGCGGCCATCACCGGCCTCACCGTGGCCGCCTTCTCCAACATGAAGGCGCTCTCCAGCCGGAACGATTCGCCCGAGACCGCGAGCCGGCCGTTCGATGCCGACCGGGACGGCTTCGTGCTCGGCGACGGCGGCGCCATCGTGGTGCTGGAGAGCCTGGAGCACGCCGAGCGCCGGGGCGCCCGGATCCTGGGCGAGGTGCTGGGCTACGGCTCGAGCGGCGACGCCTATCACATCACCTCGCCGGCGGAGAACGGGGAAGGTGCCCAGCGCGCCATGCGGGCTTGCCTCGCCGACGGCAACATCGATCCCAGGGACGTGGGCTATATCAACGCCCACGGCACCTCGACCGAGCAGGGCGACATCGCCGAGACCCTGGCGGTCAAGGCGGTTTTCGGCGAGCAGGCTCGACAGCTGATCTTCGGGTCCACCAAGTCGATGACCGGGCACCTGCTGGGCGCCGCCGGAGCGCTGGAATTCGGCGTCTCCCTGCTGGCGGCCACATGCGGCACGATTCCGCCCACCATCAATCAGTTCACCCCCGATCCGCAGTGCGACCTCGACTGCGCGCCCAACCGCAAGGTCGAGCGGCGGGTGGATGTCGCGCTGTCGAATTCATTCGGCTTCGGCGGGCACAACGTCACCCTGGCGGTTCGCCGCTGGGAATAGCGTCAGGCTGGGGCGATGCACACCGACGGGGCGGCCGATTCCGGCCGCCCCGTCGTGCGTTTCAGGCGGGCTTGTAGTCGGGAGACAACGTCAGCAGGAACGCCCCCATCCGCCGGGCCTCGTCCACGGTGAGATCGGGCGGAACGATGACCTGGGCAAGGAAGCCCGGACGCAGCGGGTACTCCAGCGCGAGGCCGTCGCGAGGGCGGGGCAGGGAGACGGGCTGGCCGCCTTGCCCCTCGGCCCGCCGGCCGTTGGCGGCCGGCTCAGCCCCCGGGATCGCGACCCCGACGCCGGCCCGGGGTCGCCGACGACGTGATCCCGCCGTCTCGGCACCGCGCGAACCCGATCCGGGCGCTCCGTAGGAGCCCGGGTCATCCACCCACCGCACGAACTCCTCGATGGCCCGACCGACTCGCCGTCGGTATTCGCCCACCGAGGCGGGGGACAGCCTGCCCGGGTGCCGGTGCAGGAAGGCCCGGAAGGTGGCTTCGACGTCGATACGACGAACATCGGCCAGCTCCTCGGGGGTGAGCTCTTCCAGGACCTTGCTCGTGGCCACGCGCCAGCCTTGGGCGGTGGAAGGGTTCACCAGCCCTTTGGCAACCACGAATTCGATGAACCGGGCCAGGGCGGCCCGGGAGTAGTCTGGCTCAGCGGGCATGAGAGCAGGGGTTCGGGACCGGTCCAATGTAGGGCGTTTGTACCCACAATCAAGACTGTGGAAGTGTTGTAGACAAACAAAACGCCACGAATGACGGTGTGGAGATCGGTGGATAAATCCAACGCTTGTGGGTAATTGCTACGGGTAGCGCCTATACCGGCCCAACTCGATAAAACGCCAACAAGCCAAACGCTGGCCCGGCAAACGCAGGCCGTGGAAACGCAACGCATCGTTTGGATACGCCCGGCGCCGGCCTGGCAACATTTGCCGCCGTCCCAAGCCATTCGCCTGGATCGCCATGGGGGACATCGCGTTTTCAGGCCCTGGCGCGGACTGCCAGGGAGCTTGCCACAGGACGCCCAGTTACGCATATTGCGTTACGCATTAAGCGTAAGGAGATCGCATGCCTCGACGAGCCCTGCCCGCCAGCCCCAGGAACCCCTTCGAGTTCGGTCGGGAGCTGAATGCGGATGAGCTGGTGGACCGGGAAGCCGAGCTGGAGCTGGTGCGGCGGAGCATCGTCAACCGAGGCCGGCTCTTCTTCATCGGGCCCCGGCGCTACGGCAAGACCTCGATTCTCCATGCGGCCGAGGAGCTGCTCAGCCGTGAAGGAGTGGTCGTGCTCCGGCACAACGCGGAGGCCTACGAGTCGGTAACGCTGCTGGCTCAGGCCCTCCTCACCGGCGCCGCCCGGCGGCTGGCGGGAACGGTGGAGCAGGTGTCTGCCTCGGTCCGCCGCCTCTTCGGCCGGCTGAGTCCCCAGGTCAGCTACGACATCGACGACCAGCGGGTCAGCGTGTCCTTCAATCGGGTCCCCCGCGAGACGCCCGAGCTCCCACTGCTGGGCGAAGTCCTCGAGGGGATCGATCGCATGGCCGCCGAGCGCGATTCGCCGACCGCGGTCATCCTCGACGAGTTCCAGCACCTGGTCGCCGAGGGCGGCGAGGCGGCCGAGCGGCAGCTCCGGGCCGCGGTGCAGCGTCACCGGCATGTCGCCTACGTCTTCTCGGGGTCGCAGACCCGGCTCCTGGCCGACATGACCGGCGACCCGGCGCGGGCGTTCTGGAAGCTGGGGGAGCGCTACTTCCTGGGCCCGATTCCGCGCGGGCCTTTCCGAACGGCCCTGGAGCGCGGCTTCATGGGAGCGGGGTTCGTGGTGGCATCCGGCGCGCTCGACCACATCCTCGACCGAGCGGAGGACGTGCCCTACAACGTCCAGCGGCTGGCGAGTGCCTGTTGGGAGGCGGTGCGGGTGTCGCCCGAGCCGAGCCTGACGGTCGAGCTCGTAGACCAGACGCTGGTGCACATCGTCCAGCAGGAAAATCCTGCCTACGTCCAGCTCTGGCAGAGCCTCACCAAGGCTCAGAAGAAGGCGCTCAAGGCGGTGATCGAGCGCGGCGGCCGCGAGGTGCTGGGCCGCGAGGTCCTGCAGGCCCACGGACTCGCCGCCTCGAGTATGCAGCGGGCGCTCCAGGCGCTCGATGCCAGGGGAGTGGTCCGGGAGGATGAGGATGCGGGCCGCATCCGCTATCGGCTGGAAGATCCCTTTCTGGCTACCTGGATTGCCGAGGCGCAGCGGGTGTAGATTAGCAGAAGTGTTACTGCCTATAGCGCAAGGAGATACGATGGCCGGTGAGATCGACCTGTCCCGCCTCCGCGACCCCGCGCTCCATCCGATCGGGGCCAAGGTCGAGGCGGGTGAGCGGCTGAGCGCCGATGAGGGCGTCGCGCTCTATGCCACCGCCGACCTGCTCGGCCTCGGCCTCCTGGCGGACACCGCCAACCGGCGCCGCAACGGCGACCGGGTGTTCTTCTCCGCCAACCAGCACATCAACCCCACCAACGTCTGCATTCTCCGGAACACCTGCGTGTTCTGCTCCTTCGCCCGGATGCCCAAGGAGGACGGCGCCTACACCCGGTCCCTGGAGGAGGTGTTCGCCGAGGCGGACCAGGCACGGGGCATGCCGACCCGCGAGTTCCACATCGTGGGCGGGCTGCATCCCAAGCTCCGGCTTTCGTACTACACCGACATGATCCGGGGGCTCAAGGAGCGGCATCCGACCGTCCACATCAAGGCGCTGACGGCGGTGGAGATCGCGCACCTGGCGAGAATCGAGCGCACCGGCGAGCGCGAGGTGCTCCTGGCGCTCAAGGAGGCCGGCCTCACCAGCCTGCCGGGCGGCGGCGCCGAGGTCTTCAGCTCGGCCGTGCGCGCCACCATCGCCGAGCGCAAGCTCACGGGCGAGGAATGGCTCCGGGTGCACCGCGTGGCGCACGAGCTGGGCATTCCGACCAACTGCACGATGCTCTACGGGCACGTGGAGACCGCCGAGGATCGCATCGCCCATCTCTCGATGCTGCGGGAGCTGCAGGACCAGACCGGGGGCTTTCTCACCTACATCCCGCTGGCCTACCACCCGGATCACAACGAGCTGGGAGAGGAGATGGGTCGGGTCGGCACCGCGACCACGGGATACGAGGACCTGAAGAACATCGCCGTGGCGCGCCTCTTCCTCGACAACATCGCGCACGTGAAGACGCACTGGCCCATGGTGACGCCGTTCCTGTCCCAGGTCGCGCTGGCGTTCGGCTGCGATGACGTGGAAGGCACCGTGGTCTACGAGCGCATCTATCACGAGGCCGGCGCGCGGACCGCGATGCACATGTCGTATCTCGAGCTGGTGCGACTGATCCGCGGAGCGGGGAAGCGTCCGGTCGAGCGCGACAGCCTCTACCGCGAACTGCGCGACCAGTTCGACGATCCGCCGCCGGAGCCGTCGCTCCGCCGCGGTACGGCGCTGCCCGTGGTGCACGCGGCATGAGAATCGGTCGGATCCCCTGGATCAATTGCTACCCGGTCTACGGCGCGATCGATCGAGGCCTGGTCCCGTCGCCCGGCGAGCTGGTGTCCGGCACGGCCTCGGAGCTCAACGAGCTCCTCGCCGCGGGCGAGCTGCAGGTGAGCGTGGTCTCCGCGGTCGAGTACGCCCGCAACGCGGCCGCCTACCATCTGCTGCCCGATCTGGCGATCACCTGCGACGGGCCGGTGCACAGCGTGGCCCTGTTCGCCCGGCGCCCGCCGGCCGAGCTGGATGGCCGCACCGTCCTGCTCACGGCGAGCTCGCGCACCTCGGTCCTCCTGCTCGAGCTCCTCTGCCGGCATCGCTGGGGTGTGACGCCTCGCTTCGCGGTGGCCCGGGCGGAGGCCAGCGACCTCGAGTCGCTCGCGGGGCTGCCGCACGACGGCGTGCTGGTGATCGGCGATGCCGCGCTCATGCTCGCCGCGCGGGACCGCTATCCCGTTCGCGTCGATCTCGGCGCGGAGTGGAAGGCGTGGACCGACCTCCCCTTCGTGTTCGCGGTGTGGGCGGCGCGGCGTGACGCGGACTCGGCCAGGGTTCGCGACGTCCATCGCCAGCTCCTCGCTTCGCGGGAGTGGGGGCTCGCCCACTTGGACGAGCTGGCGCACTCCGCGGCCGAACGGACGGGCGTGGCCGAATCGGTGTGCCGGGCATATCTCGGCGATCTCGATTACGCGTTGTCCTACCGCCATCTCGCCGGGCTCACCGATTTCTTCCGGCGGCTGGCGCAGGACGGAATGGTGCCGGATGGGTCGCTGTCGTTCATCTCGGCGGCGTGAGCGGTCCCGCAGGCACCTCGACGTCGATTCGCTAAGGACTTGTCAATATGAGTGTTGTCGATCGCACCTCAAGTGAATTCAAGTCTCTGGTCGAGCTGTACGATCGGGCACCGCTGCTGGAGCTCGGCCAGCTGGCCGATGCCGAGCGGTGGCGGCGGCACTCCGAGCCGCTGGTCACCTACATCATCGACCGCAACATCAATTACACCAATGTGTGCGTCGCCGACTGCCAGTTCTGCGCTTTCTTCCGCCGGCCCAAGCACGGCGAAGGCTACGTGCTGAGCTTCGAGCAGATCGGGGCCAAGATCGACGAGTGCAAGGCGATCGGCGGGGTGCAGATCCTCCTCCAGGGCGGGCACAACCCCTACATCCCCTTCGAGTGGTATCTCGAGCTGATGCGCTATATCAAGCGCCATCACCCGATTCACATCCACGGCTTCTCCCCCAGCGAGGTGGTGTTCTTCAGCGAGCGCTTCGGGCTGCCGGTGGCCGACGTCGTGCGGGAGCTGAGGGCCGCGGGACTGGACAGCATCCCCGGCGGCGGCGGCGAGATCCTGGTGGACGAGATCCGGCAGCGGGTCGCCCGCAAGAAGGCCCAGACCGAGGAGTGGCTCGGCGTGCAGGAGGAAGCGCACCGCCAGGGGATGAAGACCTCGGTCACCATGATGTACGGTCTCGGGGAGACCAGCGCGGACCGGGTGGAGCATCTGCTCCGGGTGAAAGAGCTGCAGGCCCGGACCGGCGGGTTCACCGCCTTCATCTGCTGGCCGCTCCAGCCCGAAGGGACGCCCGGGATGTCGGACATGCCCAAGACCGACGCGGTCACCTATCTCCGGACGCTCGCGCTCAGCCGGATCGTGCTGGACAACGTGCCCAACCTCCAGTCGAGCTGGGTCACCATGGGACACAAGGTCGGACAGATCGCCCTCCGCTTCGGGGCCAACGACTACGGCAGCCTGATGATGGAGGAGAACGTGGTCTCCGCCGCGGGCACGACCTACCGCACCACGCTGGGCGAGATCGACCGGCTCATCCGCGACGCCGGCTTCCACCCCCGGCGCCGGCGGCAGGACTACACGGTGATCGAGGAGCCGCAGGCGGCGTGAGGCCGGCATGACCCGCGTCGGCATCGGCTACGACTCGCATCGCTTCGTCGCGGGCCGGCCGCTGGTGCTCGGCGGGGTCCGGATTCCGCACGGCCGCGGCCTGGCGGGACACTCCGATGCCGATGCCGTCGCCCACGCGCTCACCGACGCGATCCTGGGCGCCGCGGGCGCCGGTGACATCGGGCAGCTCTTTCCCGACACCGATCCCCAGTGGAAGGACGCCGACTCCATGGAGCTGCTTCGGACCGCGCATGAGCTGGTCCGCGGTCGCGGGCACGCCGTGGTGCATGCCGATCTCACCGTCATCACCGAAGCGCCCAAGCTGGCGCCGCACCTCCCCGCCATGGCGTCGGCCCTGGCCGAGCGGCTCGGACTCGCCGATGGCGCGGTGCACGTGAAGGCAAAGACCAACGAAGGGATGGGGTTCATCGGTCGGGGAGAAGGGCTCGCGGTCATCGCGGTGGCCACCCTGGAGGCGCGCTGATCGAGGATCTGCTCGGGTGGCTCTCGGGGCTGCCGCCCGCGGCGGTGTACGCAGTGCTCGCTCTGCTGGCGGCGGTGGAGAACGTGGTGCCGCCCGTGCCGTCCGACGCGGCCGTGGCCCTGGGCGCCTTTCTCTCCCACCGCGGCCTCACCTCGCCTCCGCTGGTTTTCCTGGTCACCTGGTCCGCCAATCTGCTCGGCGCCACCGGCGTCTACTTCGCGGCGCGGCGCTACGGGCGGCGGCTGTTCGCGACCCGCACCGGCCGCCGCCTCCTCGCGCCGAGGAGCCTCGCGGTGATCGAGCGGGAGTACATGCGCTTCGGCGTCGCGGGCATCTTCATCAGCCGATTCCTTCCCGGAGTGCGCGCCGTGGTCCCGCCGTTCGCCGGGCTGGTGGATCTCGGCTGGGTGCGAACCCTGGGGCCGATGGGCCTCGCCAGCGCCATCTGGTACGGCGGCATCACCTTCGTGGGTGCGGTGGTCGGCGCCGAGTGGGAGCGGATTCTGGCCATCATCGCCAAGGTGAACCGCACCTTCGCCATCATCGCCGGTGCGGGCGTGATCGTCGGCGTGGTCTGGTTCTGGCTCGCTCGGCGCCGTCGCAATCGGGAGCGCGTGTGGCACGCCACCCGGGATGCGCTGGCCCCGACGGCGCCCTCGTTTCTGGAGGGGACCGAGCTCGCCGAGGGCTCCGCGCGGGAGGCCGCCGCACTGCTGGTGCTCGAGCTCGCCTATGCCGACCCGGTGCTCACCCCGCGCGACCGCCAGGAGGTCGCCGCACATCTTCGGGAGCGGTGGGGCTTCAGCGGCGAGACCCATCCGCCCGAGCCGCCGCCGGAGGACGAGCGCCGCAGCCGGTTCGCCGGCTATGCGGAGCAGGTGCGGGAGCGGTTCGGCCGCTCCCAGCGCCTGGCGCTGGTGGAGCGCATGTGGCTCGCGGCGTTCAGCGACGGAGGCGCCATCGGCGCCTACGAGGAGCGCCTGATGTCCACCGCGGCCGAGCTCCTCGGGGTCGACCGGGCGGAGGTGACCGAGGTGCGCCGTCGGCTCCGGCGGCGGGAGGCCGCCCCGTGACCGCCGCGGTCCGCGGCGAGGTGGAGCGGGCGTTCTGGCTCGAGGGCTTTCGGGACTACCTCAGCCTGGAGGCGGGGCACAGCGGCAACACCGTCGACGCCTACCTGCGGGACCTCCGCCGGCTGGGTGAGTTCGCCCTGGCGCGCGGGGTGCGCGAGCCGGGCCAGGTCACCCGCACCCAGCTCCGCGATTTCGTCTACCTGCTCAAGGACCTCGGTCTCAGCGCCGCCACGATCCGGCGCAGCGTGTCCGCCATCCGCACCTACTACGGATTTCTGGCGGGAGAAGGGCGGGTGCGCCAGGATCCCAGCGACAGGCTGGAGTCACCCCGCCGAGGCCGGGTCCTGCCGGACACCCTGAGCGTGGCCGAGGTCGAGGCGCTGCTGGCCGCGCCGGGCATCGACGATCCGCTCGCCTGGCGGGACCGCGCGCTGCTGGAGCTGGGCTATGGGGCGGGGATGCGGGTCTCCGAGCTCTGCGCGCTGGGCCTCACCGACCTGCTCCTCACGGAGGGACTCGTCCGGGTGTTCGGCAAAGGCGCCAAGGAGCGGCTGGTTCCGCTCGGGCGCGGCACCATCGGCGCGGTATCGGTCTACCTGCACCAGCTCCGCCCCACTCTCGATCGCGGACACGGCGGCGGCAGGGTGCTGCTCAACGCCCGGGGCGAGCCGCTGTCGAGGGTCGGCGCGTGGGGCATCGTGAAGCGGACCGCGGAGCGCGCCGGCATCACCAAGCGGGTCACGCCGCACACGCTCCGGCACAGCTTCGCGACCCACCTGCTGGAGGGTGGGGCGGACCTGCGCGCGGTGCAGGAGATGCTCGGCCATGCCGATCTCTCGACGACCCAGATCTACACCCACGTCGATCGGGAATACCTCCGGTCGATTCATCGCCAGTTTCATCCCCGCGCGTGATGGCCCGGCTGTCCCCGGTCGTGATCGCGCTGGCGGTTGCGATCACGCTCGCCGGCTGCGTGCGGTATCAGGCTCAGCCGCTCGACCCCGCGAAGCATCCGGCCGAGCTGCGGGCGCGCCGGCTCGACGATCCCGCGCTCCTCGAGTGGCTCCGGCCGTACGCCGGCGCGCCGGCGGGCCCGCGCTGGAGCGACCGGCAGCTCGCGATGGCGTCGATCGCCTGGCGAGCCGAGCTGGCGCGGGCACGCGCCGAATGGAAGG
>DATEIR010000004.1:0-84615 GCA_035278885.1 Gemmatimonadales bacterium
GCCCGCGCAACCCGTCTCCCCTGCTGCTGTTCAAGGCGCTGCAGCTGCTCCACTGCCGCGGCCTGACCGATCCGCTGCAGGACTACGTGGCCTTCGACGTGGAGACCACGGACCTCGATGCCGCCGAGTGCGAGGTGCTCGAGCTGGCCGCGGTGCGGGTGCGGGGCCGCGTCCCGGTCGAGCAGTTCCATCGCCTGATCCGCACCGTTCGCCCGGTGAGTCCGGCGGCGACGGCGATCCACGGCTACCGCGACGCCGATCTGGCGGACCAGCCCACCTTCAGCCAAGTGTGGCCCGAGTTCCTGGCGTTCGTCGGCGCGGACCTGCTGGTGGCGCACAACGGGCAGCAGTTCGACGTGCCCGTCCTGCGCCGGCTGGCCGCGGATCTTCCCGGACTCGAAGGGCTGGTCTTCTTCGACACCCTGCCGCTCGCACGCTCGCTGCTGGACGAGAGCGCCCGGCTGGAGGACCTGGCTCACCGATTCGGCGTCTCGACCGGCCGATCGCACCACGCGCTGGACGATGCCGGCGCGCTCGCGGGCGTGCTCCGCCACCTGGGGGAGCTGAAGCTGGCACGCGCGCGGAAGTCCGCGCTGGCGCACCTGCTCGGCTGGCTGGGATTGGCGCTCGCGCTGGACGCCCAGCCGGAGGCGAGCACGGAGGAGCGGCTGCTGCGCGAGCTGACCCTTCCCGCCGCCCTGGGGCGCTTCGGAGACTGCCTCGAGGTATACGCCGAGGAGCGGGACGCGCTGCCCGATCCGGTGGACGCACCGTCGGTGGAGGAGCTGATCGAGCGCCTGGGCGGCGCGCGTCTCATGGAGCGGATCCGGACCACGCGACCGGCGGCCCAGCGGTACCCCTCCTCGGTAGCCCGACTTCTGGCCCTCGTCTCGGCCAGCGAGGCGCACGACCTGGCCGAGAGCATCGATGTCTTCCTCAGTCGGATCGCGCTCTCCCGCAGCGACGGCTCGTCGGTGAGCGACCGGCGGGTCAACCTGCTGACCCTGCACTCCACCAAGGGCCTGGAGTTCTCCCGGGTCTACGTCATCGGCGCGGAGGATGCGCAGCTGCCCGGGCTTCCGGCCCTGGAGCAGCAGAGCGAGGCGGAGATCCAGGAAGCGCGGCGGCTGCTCTACGTGGGGATGACCCGCGCGCGCGACCGGCTGGTGCTGACCCGGGTGGGCCGGCGCGACGGCCGCGACGCCGGCGGGGGACTTTTTCTACGGGAAGCCGGAGTGGAAGACGGCGCTCCGGTCTAGGGCGGTCAGGAGCTTCGAGCGGTCGGGTACTCGCCGGTGATCTCGCCGCTGATGTCGGCGGTCGCGAGGTCGCGCACCGACACCGGAGCGGGTGGGGCCACGGCTGCTGCCTGAAGGCCGATACCTCGGGTGAGCGGCAATCCGGCCAGCACCAGCGCGCCGGCCATCCAGAACGGCACGCCGACGTCGAAGTGGTCCATGAGCACGCCCGCGGCGATCGGGAAGGCCACCCGCGACATGCCGCCGAAGAGGTGCTGCACCCCCATGTAGAGACCGCGCTCCCGGCTCGGCACCGCGCGCGACAGCAGCCCGGTGAGGCAGGGGAAGATGAAGGCCGTGCCGATGGGCATCAGGGTAAACCCGGCGAAGAGGGCGAGGTGGCTCCGGCTCGCGCCGGTGAACGCGAGCCCGGCCGAAAGGCAGAGAATGCCGAGACGGGTGAGCCGGGCCTCGCCCAGGCGGTCCACCGCCCGCCCCAGCACCGCCGAGCGCACGATCACGCCCATGGCGCCCAGATACATCACGAAGTAACCCACGGTCCGCTCCGTCACGTCGAGGCGGGCGTGGAGCAGCAGGGGCGCGGTCTGGATGGTGCCGTAGAACGCGCCGATCGCGATGGTGTAGAGCCAGATCAGCCGCGGTGCCGGCTCGCCCCGGCGGGAGAGCACGTGCGCGATGGCCGCGCGCCCGGTCGTGACCGCGGGCGCGCCCACCGTCGGCTGGCGCCGCGACTCGCGCAGGTAGCCCCAGGCGAACAGGGCGACCAGGACGGCGAGCAGCGCCGCCCCGTAGCCGACCATCCGCTGGCCCCCGATACTCACCATGAGCGACCCGAAGGCCGGCCCCGCGACCGCGCCGAGGCTGGTGATGGCCGAGAGCCAGCCCAGGCTCTTGGTGCGCTGCGCCGGCTCGGCCACGTCGGCGACGTAGGCCTGCACCACGCCTATCGTGCCGCCGCCGATCCCCTGGACGGTACGGGCCAGAAAGAGCGCCGGGACCGATCCCGCGACACCGAACAGCACGTACGCGGCCGCGGTGATGAGCAGCCCGGTCAGGATCGCCGGGCGCCGGCCGTACCGGTCCGAGTACCGACCCCATACCGGGGCGGCCAGGAGCTGGGCGATGGAGAACGCGGAGACCAGGAGCCCCACGATCCCCGCGCTGGCGCCGAAGTCGGTCGCGTAATAAGGCAGCAGGGGCACGATCATCGTGAGCCCCACCATGTCCACGAAGGCGGTGACGAAGAGAACCAGCAGACCGGGCATCACCGGGCCATGGCCGCCTCCACCTCGGCGATCTCCCGCGGCGCGCGCGAGAGCCACTCCACCCCGCTCGCGGTCACCAGGTAGTTGTCCTCGATCCGTACCCCGGTGTTGTCGTAGCGGGCGACGGCGTCACGGACCTTCGCGATCATCGCCCGGTTCTTCGGCGTGTCAGGCAGGATCTCGAGCAGCTTTCGGCTCACGTATACCCCGGGCTCGATGGTGAACACGTCGCCTTCGGCGAACGTGCCGGGGCCGACCCAGGGGTGGGGCTGGTCGTGCACCTCCAGTCCGATGCCGTGGCCGAGGCCGTGCGCCATGTAGAGGAATGCCTGAGTGCAGGCCACCGGCTTCGCGTGGCACTGGTCGGCCCAGGGCGGGTCGAACGTGGCGTCCACGCCTTCCGTGAGCCCCAGCCGGGCCACCCCGCGGGCCACCACCGCCTGCGCCGCGTCGCGCCAGGCCTCGAACGATGCCCCCGGCCGGACCACCCGCTCGGCCGCGAGCTGCGCCTCGCGGACGATCCCGTAGATCGCCCGCTGCTCGGCGCTGAAGCGGCCGCTCACCGGAACGGTCCGGGTCACGTCCGCCGCGTAGCCGCCGTAGCCGGCCCCGACATCCATGACCACCACGTCCCCCGCCTGCATCTGCCGGTCGTTCGCGTTGTAGTGATACTGGGTGGAGTGGGGACCCGAGCCGATGATGGAAACGAAGGCGGGACCGTCGCCGCCGGTGCGGCGGAACGCGGCGGTGAAGAGGGCCTCGACCTCGTACTCGTACATTCCCGGCCGGATAGTGCGCATGGCCTCCCGTTGCGCGGCGACCGTGATGTCGATCGCCCGGCGCAGCATGGCCTGCTCGGCCGGGCTCTTGCGGGTCCGGATGCTGTCCAGGGCCGGGTGCGCGTCCCGCACGGTGACGCCTCGATGCTTCTCGGCGAACGCGCGCATGAAGCTGGCGCCCCGGGTGAGCGAGTCGGCCTCGGCGACGTCGTTGCTGGCATAGTCCCGGAGCGTGTACACCGGCCATCCGGCGTCGGCCAGGCTGTCGAGCATCGGCGCGAGGGCGGCGATGGAGCGGGCCGGGATGCCGGTTGCGCGCTCGACCCCGAGCGAATCGGGCGGAAAGCCGTCGTAGAGCTGGCGCCGCGGATCGCGGGCCTGGGTGAAGAGCACCGGCGCGGGCCGGCCGTCCCGCACCACCAGCAGCAGCGCCGCGTCGGGCTCCAGGAATCCGGTGAGGTAGCGGAACGCGGGCAGCTGTGCGGGGCGCTCCCACCCCACCGGGGTGCGGGCACCGAACGCGACCACCACGCCACGGCCGATGCGCGCCGCGAGCGAGTCCCGGCGGGCGGCGTACTCCTGGGCCGGGATGGTCTGGGCCATGAGCGGCGACGTGACCGTGGCGAGGGCCAGCAGCAGACGGATCATTGGCCGTACCCTCGAGCCATTCCGGTCGCGGCGGCCACCATGACCAGCACCAGCACCGCCTGGATGTAGCTGATCCGCGCCAGGCCGGGCGCGGCGCTGGTGACCACCGGGCCGCCCCGGGCGGCCTCGGCGCGCCACCGGATCAACAGCATGACCGCCCGCGCCTCCATGAGGAGCAGGAGCAGCAGCGCCGCCATTTTCAGGTAGAACAAGTGATTGTGCATGTAGTACACGGTGGGCTTCTCGGTCCCGGCAAGGAGTCGCCAGAGGCCGGTCGCGATCCAGAGCGCGCCGGCGAGGGCCCACCAGCCGTCGGCGGTGAAGACTCGGCGCAGCCCGGCCGGATCGAACGGACCCCGCAGGGCGCGGGCGCGAGCCCAGACCGCGCCGAGACCGATGCCGAGGGCGGTGAGGTGGAGAGCGGCGAGCAGCCAGCGCAGCATGCGGAGGTCTCCGGAAGCGGTGCCCGGCCAAAGATAGCCCGGCGACCCGCCGCCTGGATTTAGTTGACAAAAGCAACTACTTCGAACAGCTTGGCGCCATGACCCTCGACCAGGTCGCCGCCGTTCGCCGGTTCAATCGGTTCTACACCCGGCAGATGGGCCTGCTGGAAGACGGCCTGCTCCACAGTCCGTTCAGCCTCACCGAAGTGCGTGTGCTCTACGAGATCGCGCACCGGACCGCGCCTACCGCGAGCGCCATTGGCCAGGAGCTTGGCCTCGACCCCGGCTACCTGAGCCGTCTCCTTCAACGACTGCGCAAGGCGGGACTGGTCTCGGCCACCTCGGCCGCCGGCGATGGCCGCCAGCGGCTGCTCGGACTGACCCCGAAGGGGCGCCGCACCTTCGGCGCGCTCGACGCCCGCTCGAGCCGAGAGGTGGGGCTGCTCCTGGGCCGGCTCAGGCCCGCCTCCCGGCAGCGGCTGGTGACCTCCATGGGCCGAGTGGAGGCGACGCTTTCCGGGGCAAACGAGCCGGCGCCGCGTCCCGCGCTGCGCGCGCCCGGCCCGGGCGATCTGGGCTGGGTGGTGCAGCGGCACGGCGAGCTGTACGCCGCCGAGTACGAGTGGAACGAGGAGTTCGAGGCGCTGGTGGCCAGGATCGTCGCCGAGTTCGCCTCGCTGGCCGATCCCCGGCGGGAGCGGGCCTGGATCGCCGAGCTGGACGGGACCCGGGCCGGCTCGGTCTTCCTGGTGCGGCAGTCCAACGAAGTGGCGAAGCTGCGCCTGCTGCTGGTGGAACCCTGGGCCCGGGGGCAGGGGCTGGGCCGGGCGCTGATCGCAGCCTGCATCGAGTTCGCGGGTGAGGCGGGGTATCGCACGCTCACCCTGTGGACCAATTCGGTGCTGGATTCGGCGCGGCACCTGTACCAGCAGGCCGGCTTCCGGATGGTGGGGACCGAGCGACACCGCAGCTTCGGCCACGACCTCACGTCGGAAACGTGGGAGCTGGCGCTGGCGCGCGAATAGCTCAGCCGTTCTCTTCGGTATTCTCCACGAAAGTCCCGCAGGTCGCCGTGAGCCGGATCGGCGTGCCGGCGCCGTCCACACCGTCCACCACGATGGCGCCGCCGCCACCCGTGAGCCGCACCTCGGTGGCCGCCCGGCCGAACCGCTCACCCTGAGGCAGCGTCGCGATGCGGTGGCTCGTCTCGCCGATCTCGAGCCACATCGTCGTCTGCGTCCCGCTGCCGTCCTTGAGGCGCCAGGCGGTCAGGTTCAGATGCCGCAGCGCCCCGTCGCCGGCGAAGCGGGCGGAATACATCGCGGTGGGAGCCTCGTAGACCGTGCCGTCGGGCTCGACGACACACTCGCCGGTTCCGGAGCCGGTGTAGCGGCGGCCCCCGACCTCTGCGACGATGGTGAGCCGAACCCCGCCAGGGGCGGTGCCGCGGCTCGCGGCGCCCATGGTCTCACCGCCGGACACGACGGCGCCGGAACGGAATGGCTCTGACGCCGGGGCGTCGGTGCAGGCCGCCAGCAGGGTCGCTCCGGCCAGTCCGGCCAGCAGCACTCGGTGCATCGTCTCCTCCGAACAAGCGGGTCGTGAGTAAGTCACTTGCCCGGTTAGACGCTATGCTCCCGGGGCTCTTCTCACCGGGAGGAGGTCGTGAGGGCGGAAGGGGGCCAGGCCGCCAGGGCCGCCTCGGCGTCGCCGCGCCGGAGCTCCCAGACCATGGTGGGGGCCACCTCGCCGTCGGAATACGGCACCGGCTCGAGCGACGTTCGCAGCAGGCGGTACCCCAACCGCTCGGCCACCATGAAGCTGGGGCGATTGTCCGGATCGCAGCGGATCTCGATCCGCTCGATCCCCTGCATCGCGAGCCCGATCCGGGTGAGCGCGGCGGAGGCCTCGGTGGCATATCCCCGGCCGGTGCACTCGTTGCGCAGCCAGTAGCCCAGCTCCAGCGCGCCCGGACCCACGCGGGAGAGGAGCGACGCGCCGCCCAGCACTTCGCCGCTCGAGCGCAGGAAGATCCCGCAGGCCCAGTTGATGCCGGCCGCGAACTCGGCCTGGAACCGGGCCAGGCGCTCCGCGATCACCGGAAGGTCGCTGGGCTCCTGCTTGGCCCAGGCCATCCACCGCTGCAGCTCGGCCAGGCTGCCGTCGATCGCGGCTTTGAGCGCCGGCGCATCGGGAGGCGCCCATCCTCTGATGAGGAGGCGGGCGGTGTGCCACCCGCCCGCTGCCGGGCCGCTCACGCGGGCTCGACCACCACCGCGGTCCCGTAGCAGAGCACCTCCGTCACGCCCGACATGATCTCGGTCGCATCGTAGCGGATCCCTACCACCGCGTTGGCGCCCACTTTCTGAGCATGGGCGAGCAGGATGTCGAACGCATCGGCGCGAGCCTGCTCGCACATGCCGGTCAGCATCGAGATGTGACCGCCGAACAGGGTCTCCACCTTGGCGCCGATGGTGCCGAAGATGGAGCGCGAGCGCACCGTCACCCCGCGGACCAGTCCCAGTGTCTCGACGATGCGATAACCGGGAAGCTCGAACGTGGTGGAAGTCATCGTTTCATCCATGGGTAGTCCTCGCGACTCGGGAGCGCCGGGCCCAGTAGGCGTAGACCGGCACGCCCAGCGCGATCAAGAGCGTGCCCAGCGCGGCGTTCCGGGGATTGGCTGCGATCGCGCTGACCACCACGTACGCGGCGGCGAGCACGAAGAGGGCGGGAGTGACAGGGTAGCCCGGGGCGCGGAAGCCGGTGGGCGGGGCACCCCGGTCCCGCCGCCGGTAGACGAAGAGGCCGGCCACGGTAAGGCCGAAGAAGATCCAGTCACCGAAGGTCACGTAGTCCACCAGCTGCGCGAAGCTGCCCGAGAGGATGAGCAGGATCGCCCACGCCGCCTGGAGGAGAATGGCCGCGGTGGGGGTCTGGTAGACGGGGTGCAGCCGGGCCAATCGGGGCAGGAAGACGCCGTCCGCGGCCATCGCCTGAAAGACCCGCGGCGTCACCAGGATCACCAGGTTGAGGAAGCCGAAGGAGGACACCGCGATGCCTGCCGCGATCACGCCGGCGCCCCGGGGGCCGAGCAGCCGCTCCATCACTTCCGCGGCGGGCGCGGTACTGGCCGCCAACCCGCCGAGGCCGAGCACCCGGAGGTACGCCAGATTGGCCGAGAGGTACACGGCGACCACGATAACCACGCCAAGCACGAGGGCGCGCGGCAGGGTGCGCTCCGGCTCGACGATTTCCTCCGCGATGAAGTTGGTCTGCTGCCAGCCGCCATAGGTGAAGAGCACCGGGACCAGGGCGGCCCCGAAGGCGACGACCGGGTTGCCATGCGCCACCGGCTCGGAGACCGGGGCCGCGGGGGCGGCCCAGCCCAGGCCCACGCCGACCAGTAGTGCCAGGGCCAGCAGCTTGAGCACGGTGAACAGGTTCTGGGTGACCGCGCCGGGCCGTACACCGAGGTAATTGATGGCCGAGAGCAGCACGACGCTGCCCACCGCCAGCGGAAGCTCCCACCCGTCGGGAAGCCCGAGCAGCGCGAGGGTGTAGTCGGCGAACAGCACCGCCACCGCGGCGATGGCGCCGGTGGCGATCACCAGCAGGAGGGTCCACCCGTACAGGAAGGCGGGGAGCGGGCCGAAAGTCTCCCGCAGGTAGACGTACCCGCCGCCGGCCCGCGGCCGCCGGGCGCCGAGCTCGCCGAAGCAGAAGGCCCCGGCGAGTGCCACCGCTCCTCCCGTGATCCAGACGGCCAATGTGAGCCCGACGCTGCCGGCGCGCTCCGCCACCGCGGCCGGGGTGCGGAAGATCCCCCCGCCGATGATGCCGCCCACCACCGCCATGGTCCCGGAAAAAAGCCCGAGCCGGCGGGCGTAGCCGGTCATGCCCGGCTCACAGATCGGCCAGGATCCGCGACTTCACCTGCTCGAATTCGGCGTCGGTCATCAAGCCCTGCTGCAGCATCTCCCGCGCACGCTGCAGCCGCGCCGCCGGCGCTCGGCCGTCGTCGGCGCCGGGTCCGGAGACCGGTGCGGAGCCCGCGAGCTGGATGCCGCCCGACTTGGCCCGCAGCTCCTCGAGATCCCGCACCCGGCGCTTCTCGCGCCAGGCCTGCTCCTGAGCCTGGCAGGTGCGGTAGACCGCCTGGGCCTCGAGCTTCCGGAGCCCGGGAAAGACGAGCGTGCGGGCGGTGCCGGGTGACGCGCTCGCCAGGTCGGTGCTGGCGTAGGCGGTTACC
Source organism: Gemmatimonadales bacterium (assembly GCA_035278885.1). Taxonomy (GTDB): domain Bacteria; phylum Gemmatimonadota; class Gemmatimonadetes; order Gemmatimonadales; family GWC2-71-9; genus CAVVWJ01. The sequence goes on from DATEIR010000004.1 coordinate 8,647, forward strand.
GTGAGGGTGGCGCCCACGATGCCGACCCGGAGCTGGGCGTCGTCCAGGTCCTGCCAGCGGATGTCCTCGGTGCTGAAGCCGCCGAAGAGGCCGCGCTCGACCGACAGGAGCCGGCCGCTGGTGGCGGCCACGAGGCGGCGGCGGTGGGTGAGCGCGAAGAGGCGGTGCTGCACCGCCCAGCTGGTGAGCTCCTCACCCGGAATCAGCAGGGTCCGAAGCGCATCGAGGGCGCGGGTCGCGCCGTGGTCGTCGGAGCCGGAGGATGAAGCGGGAGCGGGCTCGGTGGCGGAGGACATCGGACGAGCTCCTGGTGCGGGTGCACCCAATGATATCTAAAAGCGCGCGCAGGCGGCGAGTCGCTCGCGCAGCACCGCCTCCTGGTGAAAGCGGCGCATGTATTCGTCGGTCAGGGCGCGGACCGCGTCTCGGGAAGCCTCGTCGGCGGGATGCAAAAGGGTCAGCACCTCGGTGCGCTCCCGCTCCACGACCCCGCTGGCGCCGCGCCAGCGTCCCTCGGCCTCGACCACGGTGAACCCGGCCGGAAAGCGCGGCGTCACGACCGAGTCGAGGTACCCCTCCCACTCGGCGTCGCTCACGGTGCCGCCGTCGGGCCGATTGCGTCCGAAGTAGACGACGTCACGCACCATCGCGGTGTCGCCCGCCTCACAACGGACCGCCGCCGTGGCCGGAGCGTCGGCCGGGGTCGGATCCGCCTTGGGAGTGACGGCCGGGGCGCAGGCTTGCCCTCCGGTCAGCAGGACGAGAGCCCAGGAGAATCTGAAGGACGGGAATGCGAACATACGATGCTCCCCGGAAGAAGGTGTCCGCCCGACGACCGGCGCGCCAGACGGGTCCCGATGGTCAACCGGGCTGGGTGTGATCTGCGACCTAGTCCACCCGAGGGGCATCCCGTAGGTTCGCGGAATCACGGACAGCCCCACCCGCACCGGGAGCGCAGGCATGCACAAGATTCTCTTCCTGGCAGCGGCCGCGGCGACGATCGCGGCCTGCCACAACCGGAACGAAGACCAGGCAGGCCCCGCGCCCAGCGCGGCCGACACCGCCGCGACCACGCACGTCATCGATTCAACCCGCACCGGCCCGCCGGGCACCGCCGGGCGTCCGCCAGCGGCCACCGTCACCCCCGACAGCGTGGGGATTCCCGACAGCGCGGCCCGGGTAGATACGGTCTCGACCAGTCCGTCGCCGACCTCGGTGCCCCAGGACACTTTGGGTCCCCGCACCGACAGCACGATGACCGACACGACGAGCTCCCGGTGAGGAGCGGCTTCCTGCTCGGCCTCGTCGCGGTACTCGCGGGCTGCGGTGGTGGCCACCGGGATCAACCCAGTCCGGAGGGCACGCCGGCCATGGACAGCGCGATGACGACGGTGCACGACAGCGGGAGCCCTCAGGACACCACGGTCAGCGATACCACGCCCTGAAGTCGCTTCGCAGGCGCTGGTGGTGAGCCGGAACAGGATGGACCTGTTCCGGCTCACTCGCTTATGCGCCTAGAAGTCGTACCAGTCCACGAACGCCGCTCGGCCCTCGGCCGTGTAGTCCACCTCCACCAGGGACGCGGCGTCTCTTCCGCGGCCCGCGGCGTAGCAGATGCGCTGAATGGCCGAGCCGAGACGCTCCAGATGCCGGGCGGCCACCTCATCGCAGCCCTGCCAGGTCCATTCCCGCGGTGGACGCACCAGCTCGGCAAGCTCGTCCCGGAACTCCGGCGACACGAAGCGCGAGAGTCCGGGGGTGACCCCGCCGACCCTGCCGGACGTGATCTCCCGCAGCAGGTCCGGGATCGGCTGCGCCGGCGGGGGGCCGGAGGGCGGCGCCGAGATCATCTGCGGCGGCTGGAGGGCCGGCTCGAGAATCCCGGCGACCGCGAGGGTGATGGCCTCCGGCCGCGCCTCGGCCAGGTTGGCCAGCGCGATCACGGTGAGATTCTGCTCGGGGTAGCGCTGGATGCTGGCCTTGAACCCCTGCCACGAGCCGGTGTGGCCGATGCGGGGGAAGCCGCGCTGCTGATCGAGCGACCAGCCGAAGCCGTAGGGATAGGTGCCGCCATCATTGAGCCGCACCGGCGTCCAGCTCTGCCGGAGACCGTCGGCGCCGGGGAAGCGGAGGTGGTTCAACCCGACCGCCCAACGGGCCAGGTCCAGCACCGTGAAATAGAGCGCGCCGTCGGCGGTGGTGTTGAGCTTCGGGGCCACCCACTCCTGGTGCTGCAGCCGTCCCTCGACCAGCCGATAGCCGTCGGCGCGGTTGGGGACGATGTCGCTCTCCGAGATGATGCGGGCGGTACGCATGCCCAGCGGTTCGAACACCTGTGCGCGGAGCAGGTCACCGTAGAAGGTGCCGGTGATCCGATGGATGATGACGCCGAGCAGCACATAGCCGGTGTTGCTGTAGCTCCAGCGCGCGCCGGGCTCGAACCGCGGCGGCAGTCCGGAGGCCAGGCGCACCAGCTCGTCCTCGGTGTAGTCGTGCCGGTAGTCGAGCGTGCTGTCGGCGTAGTCGGGGATGCCCGACGTGTGGGTGAGGAGGTGTCGCACCGTGACCCGCCGCCATGCCGGCGGTCCTTCGGGCAGCCAGCGGCTGATCGGATCGTCGAGCCGAAGGCGACCTTCCTGGGCCAGCCGGAGCACCAGGGCCGAGGTGAACTGCTTTCCTACCGAGCCGGACTGGTACACGGTGCTGTCGGCGGCGGGCACGTGGTGCTCGACGTTGGCCTCGCCCCAGCCTCGCGCGAGGAGCAGGCTGTCGCCCCGGAGTACCGCGAGGGAGAGTCCGGGAATGCGCTGCCGCGCGACTTCACTACGCACATAGCGGTCGACCGAATCGAGCGGAGCAGTCACGGAGGGCGCCTGCGGCGCGGCTATGAGGAGAAGAGAGAGCAGCAACGGCGGCATGGATTGACTTTCGGTATTTCTTCGGTTACGATGGAGCGGGGTCTTCGGAGGATGCGCAATGATACGGGTGCCGGATCTGGAGCAGAAGCTTGGCGCGCTCATGTCGCTGGCCGCGGCCGACCGCGAGGGACTGCCGCCGCGGCTCCGAAACGCCGGCAGTGTGGGCGCGCTCCGTCCGCTCAACATCCGGACCCTGCAAACCGGCCCGGGTGCGCGCACCTCGCTGTTGCGCATCCTCATGACCAACGCCTGCACCTTCAACTGTCACTACTGTCCCATGCGGCGGGATCGCAACATGCCGCGCACGCTGCTCAAGCCCGAAGAACTGGTGCGCATCTTCCTCGATGCCCGCCGGAGGGGCTGGGTGCAAGGGCTCTTCATCACCACGGGCATTCCGGGGCGCCCGGTGCACGTCATGGACGATCTGATCCGCGCCCTCGAGCTGCTCCGCCGCACCCATCGCTTCGGCGGGTACATCCACGTCAAGCTGGTCCCGGGGGCGGAAACGGCCCAGATCGAGCGGGTCACCGCTCTTGCCAGTCGAGTCTCGCTCAACTTCGAGGCTCCCTGCGGCGCCAGTCTGGCGCGCATCGCGCCGGACAAGAGCTTCGACACCACGCTGGGCGATTTCGAGCAGGTCCGCCGGCTGGTGGTGCATGAGCGGCAGGAGCGGTCCCACGGTCGTCCCGTCGATCCGCTGCACCCGGGCGGCGCGTCGGGCATGACCATGCAGTTCGTGGTCGGCGCCAGCCCGGACACCGACCAGGGCATCCTCTCCACGGTCAGCCGGCTGCGGGCCGCTGGCGGCGTGCACCATGCGCATTTCAGTGCCTTCCGGCCCATCAGCGACACCCCGATGGAGCACGCGCCGGCCACCCCGGTGCTGCGGGAGCACCGCCTCTACCAGGCCGAGCATCTGCTCCGCACCTATGGCTTCGGGGCAGACGAGGTCGTCTACGGACCCGAGGGCAATCTGCCCCTCAATGTCGATCCCAAGAGCGCCTGGGCCCTGTCCCATCCCGAGCGATTCCCGGTCGAGGTCACCACGGCCTCGTCGGAGGAGCTGCTGCGAGTCCCCGGCATCGGGCCCGTCGCCGCCGGCCGTATCGTCGAGCAGCGCGCCGGCACCAGGTTTCGCGGGCTCGCCGATCTCGCCAAGCTTGGCGTGGTCACCACGCGTGCGGGCGGCTTCCTGACGCTGCGGGGCCGACGGCTGCAGACCGCGCGATGGACGGAGCAGCTCGGGTTCTGGGCTCCCGAAGACGAGGTCGGCACCCACCACGTGGTCTACAGCGTCAGTCCCGGCACCTTCCGCTGATCCCGGCCGGGGTACTCGCCCGGCCGCCTATCTTCAATCCATGCATGTGATCGTCGTGGGAGCCGGTCTCGCCGGGTTGTCCGCCGCGGGCGTTCTTCTGGACCGGGGCTGCGCGGTCACGGTGCTCGAGGCGCGGGATCGGATCGGCGGGCGAGTGTACCCGGCCGGCACCGCAGCTGGAGTGCCGGTCGAGCTGGGTCCGGAGTGGCTCTCCGACGACGGCGAGCTGCACCGCCTCCTGACCGGGGCCGGGGTCCGGCTGGTGCCGTCTCGGGGAGCGCGCTGGCGGCGGCGCGAGGGCCGGTGGGAGAACCAGGACGACCTGGCCGAGCGCAACGCCGAGCTGGTCGAGCGGATCCGGAAGCTCCCGGGCTCCGACCACACCCTGGTGGACGCGCTCGCGGAGTGCTGCGCCGACATGTCTGACGACGACCGCGCTCGGCTGCTCGGCTACGTGCAGGGATTCCACGCCGCGGACCCCGCGACGTTGAGCGCCCGGTGGCTGGCGGAAGTCGAGGCCAAGGAGCCGGCCGAAGACTCGGACCTCCGCTCACTCGACGGGACAGCCCCGGCGCTGCACGCGCTGGCGACCGCGCCGGTAAAGGCGGCGGTACGCCTCGGCGCCGAGGTCGCGGGCATTCGCTGGGCACCCGGACGAGTCGAGGTTCAAGTCCGCGGCGCACACGAGGCGCTCGTGGGCGATGCCGCGGTGGTGACCGTTCCGCTGCCGATCCTGCGCGAGCTACCGATCACCCCCGAGCTTCCCGAGCTCGCCGAGGCGGCCGCGCTGCTCCGGATGGGGCATGTGGTCAAGCTGGTGGTCCGCTTTGCCGAGCCGTTCTGGGCCGACCTCGTGCCCGGCGGCCCGATGCTCTTCCTTCAAGTCCCCGGCACGCCTCTGCCGGTGTGGTGGACCGCGCCGAAGGACGCTCCGCTGCTCACCGGCTGGGCCGGCGGCCCTGCCGCGGAGCGCCTGGCCGGCACGCCGGACGACGAGCTGCTGCGTCTGGCGGTCGGGTCGCTCGCGGCGGGGCTGGGCGTCGGGGAGGACCAGGTGAAGCGGCAGGTCCGGGAGCACCGGTGGCACGACTGGAGCTCGGATCGGTTCACCCGGGGCGCGTACAGCTACGTCGGCGTCGGGGGCACCCGGGCGCACGAGGTGCTGTCGCGCCCGGTGGCGCGAACCCTTTATTTCGCCGGCGAAGCCACCTGCGGCGAGGGCCTCAATGCGACGATGGAGGGCGCCCTCCGTTCCGGCCGCCGTGCGGCCGCCCAGCTTTTATCGAATCCAGCACCCGGCGCTGCTCGGGGGTGAGCAGTGAGTCGATCTCACGGGACGTCCGCTCCGCGATCGAGTCGTAGCGAGGCTGGATCGACTCCCTGATCTGCTGCACCTCGTCGCGTTGCCGGGCCAACACCGTGTCGAGCCTGGTCTGCTGCTCCGGAGAGAGCCCCAGGTCGCGTGTGAAGCGCGCGGTCGGATCGAAGGGCGGCCGGCGTCCATCGGGCCGGCGGCGATGCCCGGGGTCGGGGGCGCCGGCCGGCGGCGGTCCGCGGTGCAGCGCCCGGTCCAGGCCGAGCGCGGTGATGCCGCCGACGATCGCCGCGGCGAGGAGCAGGAGAAGCGTGGTCCAGCGTGTGCCCATCGAGTGCCTCCCTCAGACGTTGTCGAGCGGCGTGCTGAAGGCCGCTGCGCAACATACGTGGCCGAAGCACGAAGCGGACGTCCGGCGCCGAAGTCGTCGCGACTCCGCACCAGCGTCCGCCTGCCGGTGAGCCGGCCTCGTCTCAGGGCTTGAGCGCGATGCTGTGGATGGGAGCGCCCCCGATCGTTCCCAGCAGCGTGGCGGCGCCGGTCGCGAGGTCGAGGGTGTAGAGCTCGGATCCGGTGTCGGTGGACATGGCGGCGTACGCGGTGCCGTCGGCGTCGATGTCCATGCCGGAGCAGAGGTAGACGTTGAACCCGAATCCGCCCACCGTGGTCAGAGCGCCGGTGGCGGGCTCCATTCGCACCAACGTGTTGGCCGTGGCATCCACTCCATAGATTTCGCCGCTCGCCCGGGCGCCGGTGGCCGCGATGGCGGGATTGGTGCCCTCGCTGGGATCACCGGGGACGTAGGCCAGGGCCGGGTCGGACGAGGCCGTGCCGCCGGTTGTCGGGTCGAAGGCCTGGTTGGCGTTGGACTCCACGCTCTGCAGCCGCAGGTCGTCGCCGGCGAAGGTAAGCCCGAAGTGCTCCCCCTCCACCGCCGGCGCGAAGCCCGCGCCGACCGACGACGCTGCGCCGGTCAGCGTGTCGACCGTGTACATCCGGCTGTCGCTCCCGATGCCATAGAGCTTCCCGTCGCCGGTCCGGAAGTCGATGCCGAGCATCGCGGCGCCCGCCGGCATGCCGGTGATCGCGACCTGGCGAGCCAGCGTCTCCGGATTGCCGCTCCCGAACAGCACCAGGTGGTTGTAGCAGTCGAGCCCGAAGATGGCGCGGCCCACGATCTGGGGCTGCGGCTGGGGCTGCGGCTTAGGGGTCGGATCGGGATCCGGACCGGAGGGGCTGCCCCCGTCGCCGCCGCAGGCGCCGAGGAGCGCGGCCGCGGCCAGAGTTGCGCCACCGAGGACGCGTCGCAGGATGCGGGTGGACGACATGATCGGGTTCCTCCGGTCGATGGGTGAGTAGGGTGGTGAATCAGGGCAGCCGGGCATCGTCGTCGCTCATCGCGCTCATCGCGACGGCCTGCGACTCGGCGTTGAACCAACCGGTCATCGCGACCGTGCGCCGCTCGTTCTCCGGCTCGGCCGCGAGAAAGCCGCGGGCTTCCAGGCGGAAGCGGGCCTCGATCCTGCCGGCATCGGCGCCGAGGATCTCGAGGGTGCCGCTGGTGGCGCGAAAGGCGCCGGCGGGCCGCTCCGCCGGGCCGGCGAGGTACAGGGCCGAAAAGGTGCCGGGGGCGCCGCTGTCGGAGATGCGGTAGCTCCGGCCGGGTTGGGGCCGCTCGCCCGAGCGGGCGGTCAGCACGACGGCGCCGTCCTGGGCCGGACTGGTGAGGGTGATGCTGAACGTGGCGGCCCCGCCGCCCTGGGCCACGGCGCCGAACGCGGCCTCGCCGCGGGGGCGAGCCTCGACGGCGCCGGTGACGGTCGCGGCGAACACGCCGCCGGGTACCTGGGCCCGCGCGGGCAAACCGTTGACCAGGACGGCGCCCCAGGTGAACGCCCAGGCGCGGATGCCGACGAGCAACGCGGACCGCATGGTGAACCTCCTCGATGACTGTGATGGCCGTCCGATCGACCGGCCAACACTAGGCGAGAGGGTTCACTCCGATCTCAATCGGATCTCATCCGGGACTAGCGGGAAGGAGCAGACGCCGATTCGACAAGGAGTTGCGGCAGGGAATCGAGGCGACCGTCGGTGGGCGCCGGCACCACGCCGAGCAGCTCGGCGAGGAGGGGGTAGAGGTGCACGTTCTCGAAGGCCGGCACCACGGCGCCGCGAGGGAACGACGGGCCGCGAGCCAGGAAGACGGCGCGCATCGAGGGGAGATCCGGGTCGTACCCGTGCATGCCCCGCGGAAGCCGGGAGATTCGGGCCCGAGGGTGCGTCGTGACCAGCGAGCCTTCCGCGGCCAGGGCCACGATCGGAGCGATCCGGGGCGTGCTTTCGAAGTGGAACCGGGCGGGCAGGTCGCCTCGGCGGTACACGGTGAGGCGCGGGTTCCGGCCGGCCAGCAGGCGGTAGACGCTGTCTGCGCTGCCGTGGCGGGGCCAGATCATCAGGGTCGGCGCGAGCTCGGGGATCTCGATGCTCTCGGGATCGAGGTAGTCGTCGAGGTAGATCGTCCGGGTGGAATCCACCGCCGCCATGCCGTGGTCGGAGACGACCATCAGGTCGACCCCATCGGTCAGGCCGCTTCCAGCGAGCCCATCCTCCAGCCGACCGATCGCGCTGTCCACCCGGGCGATCGCCGAATCCTCCTGCGGCGCGTCCGGTCCGAACGCGTGGCCCGCCTGGTCTACGTCGCCGAGGTAGAGCAGGACCAGGGCGGGCGCGGAATCCGCCGGCAGCCGGAGCCACGCGAGCACCTGGTCCACCCTCGCGCTGTCGGGCACGGCCGGGTCGAACCTGCGGTACCAGGTCGGGTGCATCCCGCCGATCGGCGCCTCCGTGCCGGGCCAGAAGAACGCGGCGGTCCGGCGTCCCTGGCGCTGGGCGGTAACCCAGATCGGCTCGCCGCCCCACCAGCGCGGGTCCTGAACGGCCGCGGTGTCGCGGATGCTGAACTGGTACCCGATGGCGGTGTCGCGAATGCTGTTGCCGACGATCCCGTGGTGGGCCGGATAGAGGCCGGTGACGATGGTGTAGTGGTTGGGGAAGGTGAGCGAAGGCGCCACGGGACGAAGCCAGCGGGCCCGCACGCCGTGCGCGGCCAGCTCGCGCAGGCGCGCGGCGGCGGGGCGGTCGAGGTAGTCGGGGTGGAACCCATCGAGCGAGACCAGGACCACGGCCCGCGGCCGGACGGGCGCCGGAGGGCGCTGGCTGCACCCGCCGAGCAGCAGGCCGAGTGCGAGCGGGACCAGACCTCGCCAGGTGAGCAATCTCACGGTGCGACCCTCCGGGCCGATCTACCCTGCATGGCCCCGCGCAGGTGGACCAGGCGAGGAATCTGGAGGTCGGGCATGGCGCAGCGGCTCCGGGCAGTGGGACTCGGCCTCATCACCGGAGCCGCGGACGACGACTGCTCGGCCATCGGGACCTATGCGAGCGCCGGGGCGAAGTATGGCCCGGCGCTGCTCTGGACGGCACCCGTCACGTTCCCGATGATGTTCACGGTCGTCTACCTGTCGGCCAAGCTGGGACAGGTATCGGGCCGGGGGCTGTTCCACGCGATCCGCGATTTTCTCCCGCGCTGGGTGCTGTTCCTCACCCTCACGGGCGTCATGATCGGCAACACCATCGAGGCCGCCGCCGACCTGGGAGCCATGGCGGCCGCGATCAACCTGTTCGTCCCCCTGCCGATTCCGCTCATCGTGGTGCCGGTCGCGCTCTGCATCCTGGCGCTCCAGATCTGGGGCTCGTACACCCTGATCCGGAACATCTTCCGGTGGCTCGCGCTCTCGCTTCTCGCGTACGTCATCGCGGCCTTCCTGGCCCGGCCCGACCCCATGTCCGTGATCCGGGGGACGCTGCTCCCGACCATCCGCTTCGACAGCGAGTTCCTGTCGCTGCTCGTGGCCATCATCGGCACGACGCTCTCCGCGTACCTGTACACCTGGCAATCGAACGAAGAGGTCGAGGAGGAGATCGCCCAGGGACGCACCACGCTGGAGCAGCGCCAGGGCGCCACCCGCCGCGAGCTGCGAGAGACCCGGCGAGACGTGCTCTGGGGGATGGCCTTCTCCAACCTGATCATGTACTTCATCATCCTCTGCACCGGATCCACACTCTATCCCGCCGGGCGGCACGAGATCGAGACCGCGGCCCAGGCCGCCGACGCGCTGCGGCCCGTGGCGGGAGATGCAGCCGGCGTCCTGTTCGCGGCGGGCATCATCGCGGTCGGGTTCCTGGCCGTGCCGGTGATGACCGCGGGCGCGGCCTATGATCTGGTCCAGTCTTTGGGCTGGCGCCACAGTCTGCACGCGAAGTTTCACGAGGCCAGGGGATTCTACCTGACGATCGCCGCCGTAACGGCGGTCGCGATCGGCCTCAACTTCCTCGGGCTCAACCCGATGAAGGCGCTGGTCTGGTCGGGAATCGTGCAGGGCTTCTCGACCCCGCCCCTGCTGCTGCTGATCATGCTGATGACCAACAATCGGGCCATCATGGGCAACCGGGCCAACTCCCGCGCGATGAACTGGCTGGGCTGGCTCACCACGGCCACGATCTTCCTGGCCAGCGCCGGGCTGGTGGCGACCTGGTTCATGTAGCCGCGCGCGGTGAAACTCCGGCGCCGTTCCGCTCGAAGGATAGTGAACGTCCATCTCCTTCCCGGAGCCGAGCCATGTCTTCGTTTCGATCGCCGGCGGCGCTGGTCCTGGCCGCGGCATGCGCGCCGGCGGCGCGTCGCGACTCACCGGCGCCCGTGTGCTCGGCCGCCATGGGCACCGAGACGGCGCTCGCACCGGCGCTCTCCGACTCGGGCCGAATCTTCCGCGGAACGCTCGCCCCCGATGGACGGGAGCTCTGGTTCTTCAAGAAGGTGACCGACGACCCGCAGTCGGAGGACTACCGGATCTTCCGCAGCCTGCGAACCGACAACGGCTGGGGACCCGCCCAGCGGGTGGACCTGGGTGGAGAATTCTCCGAGCTGTACCCGACGCTCAGCCATGACGGCCGACGGCTGGCGTTCACCTCCTACCGGCCGTTCCCGGGCGATACTTCCGCCCATCCCAGCGCGAACCTGTGGTACGCCGACCGTCGAGGAGACGCCTGGACGGCACCCGTGCCCATCACCTCCGCCGTCCGCCCGGGGTATTACCACAGCCAGGTCTGGTTCGGTCCGGGCGACAGCCTGATCTTCCGCGCGACCACGCCGGACTGGGCGACCACCACGACGCTGGTGACCGTCTGGTCGGGCGCGGCATACACCGAGCCGGTTCCCTACGAGCCGGTGGAGCGCTGGGCGGACTGGCGTCCCGATCTGTACGTCTGGGGCGGGGTCCCGGGTCCGCGCGGCAGCGTTGTCCTCGAGGTCTCGGCGCTGACCGAGGACGGCCGGCGGCGGGGGCCGACCGACCTGTGGCTGGCCGAGCAACGTGAGGGCCGCTGGAGCGAGCCGCGGCCCCTCGGTGGTGGCGTCAACACCGCCGGCAACGAGACCTTTCCCGCGGTGACCGCCGACGGTTGCGGGCTCGTCTTCGTGCGCGACTTTTCTTCGGTCCACCTGGTGACGCTCGCGGCAGCCGCCTCGCCGCCCTGAGACGGCGGGTGATCTTCTCCCGACGGAGAGCACGTGCGACGGTATTCCTGCTTCGTCTCCGCAGCGCCCGTGCTCATCGCGGGCGTCCTTGCCTGTGCCGCACACCACGCGCCGGCGGGCAACACAGCCGTCGACCATCCGGCGGACCCGACCCTCACGCCGCAGCATAGCGGCACGACCAGCCGACTCCAGGCGATCAGCCCGGTGAGTGCGCTGATCGCGTGGGCCAGCGGCACCGGCGGCACCTACGCGGTCACCACCGACGGGGGAGCGACCTGGCGGGCCGGCGTGGTGCCCGGCGCAGATTCACTGGAGTTCCGGGACGTCCAGGGCGTCGATGCGCGAACGGCGTACCTGCTCTCGGCGGGCAACGGCGATCTGTCCCGGATCTACAAGACCAGCGACGGCGGAGCCAGCTGGACGCGACAGTTCACCAGTCAGGATTCCAGCGCCTTCTACGACTGCTTCGCGTTCTGGAGCCCGAGTCGGGGCATCGCCATGAGCGACGGCGTGAAGGGCCGGTTTCCGGCCATCCGGACGGTAGACGGCTCCAGCTGGGAGGATATCGGCGGCCGGCTGCCTGCCGCCCTGCAGGGCGAAGGCGCGTTCGCCGCGAGCGGAACCTGCGTGGCGGTGCAGGGGGACAAGCGGGCCTGGATCGCGACCGGGGCAGGGACCTCGGCCCGAATCCTGGCGACCACCGACGGCGGGAACACCTGGGAGCCGCATGCCATCCCGATCGTCCAGGGTACGAGCACGTCCGGCGCCTTCAGCGTGGCCTTCGGCGACGCGCAGCACGGCATCCTGGGCGGAGGCGAGCTGTCGGCGCCGACCACGCCGGCGCGGAACATCGCTCGGAGCAGCGATGGCGGGCGCACCTGGGCGCCGGCGACCGGGACGTCGTTTCCGGGCGCGGTCTTCGGGTTGACCTACGTACGCGGAATGGACCGACCCACCGTCGTGGCGACGGGCCCTTCGGGCGCGGCGTGGTCACCGGACGAAGGCGACCACTGGCTCACCTTGGCGGGAGTGGAGAACTACTGGGCCGTGGCGTTCGCGAGTCCGACGGCCGGATGGCTGGTGGGGACTGAGGGCCGGATCCTGAAGCTGTCCTTCTAGCGGGACTGACGGGTGAAGCGGAGCGACGGCGAGCTCTCGGCAGCGTAGATCCGCAGCACATCTCCCTCCACCGCAAAACGCCGAGCGGCCTCCAGCTGCTTCAGGTAGCGGGTCTCCTGGTCCATGACCGCCTCGGCGCAGGCCATCCGAGTCGCACCCAGTGGCCCGAACCGGATATGGTCGCCGGTCACCTCGACCGTGCCGAAGAACCGGTTGCACGAGCCCCGACCGGCGACCTTTCCGGCGGCGGGAAACTCCAGCGTAGCCTGCGCGTCATCGATGACGCCGGCACCGGCGATATCCTCGAGCGTCCACGCGCTGCCCCACAGCGTGTCGCCGCTCACGGCCCCTGCATCGTGCGACGGACCGGCGCCGGTCGGCTCCGGAGCCGGCGCTCGCTGGCAGGCGGCGAGTGCGCCGACGAGCCAGGCGGCGGAGAGTGCGCGACGTCCTGGATACATCGTGCCAATCTACGCCCGGGTGAGCGCCTCGGCGAACCGCGCCGCGGCGCGAGGCTCGTGGGCGAAGAACAGCGCGGGCTCGAGCAGCTCGAGCTCCATGAGCTGCGCTCGTCCATCGACCAGACACAGGTCAACCCGGGCGTAGAGCGTCGGGGCCGGCGCGGCCGCGAGGATCCGCGTCGCCGCGGCCACCACGTGCTCCTCCGGTCGGATCGGCTCCACGGTCCCGCCGAAATCCGTCTGGACCCGGAAGTCGCCCGGTCGCGGGCGCTTGAGCACCGCGTGGCTGTACTGCCCGCCCAGGAAGACCAGCGACAGCTCGCCCCGCTCGATGTCGGGGAGGTACGGCTGGACCAGGGCCGGCCGCTCGCCTGTGAGCCGGCGGAAGCGCTGCTCGTCCTCGCCGGTCACGTCCGGCCCGGCGCGCCAGGTCTCGAAGGCCGTCGCCGATACGCTGGGCTTCACCACCACCTGGCGCCAGCCCCGCGCACCGGCCAGGTCGGCGAGCGAAGCCTCGTCACACGTCTCGACCCAGGCGGTAGGAATCACCGCGATGCCCGCTTCGGCGAGATCGCGGAGATACCGTTTGTCCGCGTTCCACCGGAGCAGCGGGACCGGATTGAAGACCCGGGCACCCTCCGCGGCCAGACGATCGAGCCAGGCGTGGAACTCGCGCGGCCGGTGGTGGTAGTCCCAGCACGATCGCACCACCACGGCGGCGTGGCGCGCCCACGGCTCGGCCTGATCGTCCCAGAGGCGAGGCAGCGGCTCGAACCCGGCCGCCGTCAGCGCGGGGAGCAGGAGCCGATCGTCGCTGGAGAGCTCCGGGTGCGCGGCGCAGGTCACCAGCGCCACGGTCCCGCGCGAGGCAGCGCTCATCCGGCGAAGCGCCAGTGCAGCGGCGCGTCCGAACCCTGTGTGCCCTCGACCGGGCAGCCCTCGTGGCGCCAGTACTCCAGGCCGCCGATCATCTCCTTCACCCGGAAGCCCAGCCGGGCTAGCTTCGCGGCGGCCTTGGTGGAGGCGTTGCAGGCCGGGCCCCAGCAGTAGGTCACGATGATGGCCTCGCGATCGAACGCCGCGGTGGTCTCGGCCGCGATGCGCCGGTGCGGCAGATTGATGGCGCCGGCCGCGTGGCAGACGGCATACTCCTCCGCGCTCCGCACGTCCAGCAGGATCAGCTTGCCGGTGCCGCGGCTCAGGTCGTGGATGACGTCGGACACATCGGTCTCGACGGAGAGGCGGGCCAGAAAGTGTCGCGCGGCCTCGGCCGGATCGGCGGCGGGATACTCGGCCACCGCGGAGAACGTGGGGGCGGGCGTTCGGGCCTGGGTCATGAAATCCTCCTGAGAATGGGCGTCAGCGTGCGGTCGGCATGCGACGCAGATCGGCCAGCAAGGCGTGGGGCGAGACCGGGCCGCCGAGAAATTCCTCGACCACCTCGCGAGTGGGACGCTCCAGGCCATAGCGATAGAGCCGCGCCGCGACCCAGCGATACCAGCCGGAGTCGCCGCGGGTGAAATCGCCATGCCGCATCCGGGTGCGCTGGCGGATGGCCGCGATCACGATGGCGCCGGCGGCGTAGTTCATCATGTATCCGGGCTCGTCCACCAGCTGCCCGCGCATGGCCCACCAGGCGAGCTCGGGGTGTGCGCGGATGTGCAGGTAGTCCTGGGTGAGACGCCCCCAGACCAGGTTGGGATCGGCCGCCGGATCGCGCAGCATCCGGAGCTCGAAGAGCGCCCACGTCATGTCGAGCAGGATCGCGCCGTACCGCCCGCGGAGCCCGTCGGCGAGCGGCACCGAGTCGCCCAGCCAGCGCTGCTGCCAGGCCGGCTCGTACACCTCGAGCGCGATGAAATCGGCCACCGCCTCGGTGAAGGGATCGGCATCGGGCCAGTCGGTGAACGCGGGACGGGTGCGGATGGCAGCCAGGTGGATGGCGTGGCCGGTCTCGTGGAGCAGCTCGTTCAGGTTGTCCAGTCCGCCGGTTCGGTAGGTGGCGAAGACCCAGGGCTCGATCGGCCGGCGCCCGCCGAAGGTGGTGAAGGCCACCGGCGTTTTCCCGTCGCGCGGGGCGAGGTCGTAGTGGACGCGGAGCGCCCCGAGGTCGGCGCCGAGCGCGCGGTACACCGAATCGTTGAGTCGGGTGAGCCGCTCCAGGGGAATGCGCGGGCCCAAGACGCGGCTCGCGCGTCCGGTTTCGTAGTACCAGTCCCACGGCTCGATCAGCGCCGAGGGCGTCACGTCGCGCCAGGTCTCCAGGATCGCGACCAGCCAGCGCTCCAGCGAGTCCGGCTCGATCCCGGTCGCGCGCGCCTGAGCCACGGCAGGCAGCTCTCGCCCGCGGCTACGCTCCGCCTCCAGCGCGATGAGCCGGCGGTACGGGCTTCCCGGTCCGTTGTCGGCATTCATGCTGCGCCAGACCGGTGCCAAGGCGAGGAAGCGGCGGCGCCGCCGGGTGGGATCCTCGTCGCGGCCGAGGCCGCCCAGCAGGGTGAGCCGGTCCGCCGTGTCACCATCCACCACGAGATGGGCCTGGGCCCAGCCGTAGCAGGCATAGATGCGGGCCTTGAGCGAGTCGGCTCCCCCGGGCAGCGAGGCGGAATCGTACCGACAGTCCGGCGCCGCAGTCGCGCCGGTGGTATCGGGTGCGGGCGCCGCGCCCAGGTCGCGCGCCAGGGTCCGGCGCATCACGCCGAGGGCGCGGGCATCCTCGGCGCCCAGGGTGGCCGAGTCCACGGCCGCCAGGCGCGTGGCGAGGCGCGCGCGCAGCTGGTCGTAGCGTCCCACCAGCAGCGGGCGCGTGGTCCCCTCCGGAGCGGCGGAGGCGCCCGACGCGTCCAGCACGTCGATCCGGTCGCGCAGGTCGCGGGTGTCCAGGTAGAGCGACTCCGCGGGCGCGACCGCCGCGGGCGCGGGCGGCGACGGGCTGCCGCACCCGATCGCGAGGATGACGGGCAGCAGGAGCGCCGCACGCATCACGGGGCTCCGGTGAGCGCCTTCATGAGCAGGTAGTTGAACTGGACGCCCTGATAAAACGCTTCCGCCAGCACTCGCTCGTCCCGGCCGTGCGCCCGATCTTCGTCGATGTCGATGAAGACACCTGACACGCCGTAGACGGGGACGCCGGCCCTCCGGAACCGGATACCATCGGTCGTCCAGGGGTCCATCACCGGCAGCACGATCACGTCGGGCCACAGCGCGTGGGTGGCCGCCTCCACCGCGGACATGACGTCGGGGTTGAGCGGCGACTCGGGCGCCTCCTCCGGGAGCGCCCCCGCCGGGTCGCCCTTTATGGTGACGTGGATGGCGCTGTCGCCCACGACCCGGGCGAGGGTATCCAGGATCGCCGCCACGGACTCGCCCGGCAGCAGCCGGCACTGGACGGTGGCCCGCGCCCGCTGGGGGAGAGCGTTCTCCGCGACCCCCGCCTCCAGCATCGTGGCGACGCAGGTGTTCCGCATCGAGGAGTTGTACATCGGCGTCTCACTCACTCGGGCTATCGCGGCGCTGTCTGCGCGGCCGGCCGCTATGGCCTGCAGGTCGTGCCCAGACTCGCCGCCGATCTGCCCGCCGAGGCGGTCGAAGAAGTTGCGGGTCGTCTCCGTGAGCCGCACGGGAAAGGCGTACGCGGCCAGCCTGTCGAGCCCGCGCGCGAGGGTATAGATGGTGTTGCCCGGCTGCGGCATCGAGCTATGGCCGCCCGGCCCGGTGACCTCCAGCAGGTAGGTGGCGTAGATCTTCTCGCTGGTCTGCACCGGGTTGCGGAGCCGCCGGCCGTGCTCCATCTGCCCGCCCGCGGCATCGAGGTTGATCACGTAGGCGGCATCGATCCACTCGCGCCGGTTCGCCAGCAGCCAGGCGGCACCGTTCGCGTCGCCTCCCTCTTCGTGGTCGGTGAGCGCCACGATGATGTCGCGATCCGGGACGTACCGCTCGCGCCGGAGCCGGACCAGATTGGTCACCAGATCGGCCGCCTCGTCCTTGATATCGATCGTGCCTCGGCCGTAGAAGTACCCATCCTGCTCCGTGAGCTTGAACGGCTCCATCGACCAGTCCTCCCGTCTTGCTTCGACCACGTCGAGGTGGGCCAGGAAGAGGATCGGTTTCGCCTTGCCACGCCCGCGCAGCCGGACCACGAGGTTCTGATTCCGCGGGCGTGGCCCGGCGAGTTGCACGTCGCGGGCGGGAAAGCCGGCTGCGGTGAGGCGCCGCGCGAGCGCGCGCGCCGCCCGGGTGGCGCCCGAGTCCTGGGTGGTGTTGATCGCCACCAGCTCGGCCAGGATCTCCCGGGCCATCCGCCGGTCGGCCTCGGGAGGCGCCTGCTGGGCGGCCAGGCCGGCGGGAAGCAGCAGCAGGGTGGCGAACACCAGACGTCGGACGGTCATTGAATCTCCTGAGGCAGCCATGCACCCACACGTTTGCCATCCCGAGCGGAGCGAGGAGTCTCCTCACCCGCGGGTCACGCCAACGACACCCTCCCGGGCTCGATCTCCGGCTCCGGCGCCGGCCGGTGCGGACCGCCGACCTCGAGGTCGGGCAGGAACCCGGTGAGCAGCCCCAGCGCCGGCAGATACGAGCAGAGATGGTAGACGTACTCGATGCTGGTCGCGTCGGCCAGCCGGCCGAGCACCGCGGCGCCGATGCCGGCGATCCCGAACGCGAGGCCGAAGAAGAGTCCCGAGATCATCCCGACCCGGCCCGGCAGCAGCTCCTGGGCGTAGACCAGAATGGCGGAGAAGGCGGAGGCGATGACGATCCCGATGATGACGCTGAGCACCCCGCTCCACATCAGTCCCACGTAGGGCAGCGCCAGGCTGAAGGGGAGCACGCCGAGGATCGAGACCCAGATGACCCGCTTGCGACCGATCCGGTCGCCCACCGGCCCACCGATGATCGTCCCCGCGGCCACGGCGCCGAGGAACCAGAAGAGGTGCAGCTGAGCGGTCTGGACCGAGACGCCGAAGCGGTGAATGAGGTAGAACGTGTAGTAGCTCGTCAGGCTGGCCAGATAGATGTACTTGGAGAACACCAGCATGATCAGGACGGCGAGCGCCACGCGCACCTGGCCTGGCGGAACCGGGGTGCGGGTCGGCCCCCGGACCGCCGCGGCTCCCGCCGCCGACGCGCGGCGCCGCCGGTACCAGCCGCCCACCCGCCAGAGCACCACGATCGCGAGGAGCGCCGCGAGGGAAAACCAGGCTACGCTGCGCTGCCCGCGCGGGAGCACCACGAAGGCGGCCGCCAGCGGTCCCACGGCGGAGCCGGCGTTCCCGCCCACCTGGAAGAGCGACTGCGCCAGTCCGTGCTGCCCCCCCGAGGCCATCCGCGCCACCCGCGAGGACTCGGGATGAAAGACCGCGCTGCCCAGGCCCACCATTCCCGCCGCCAGCAGCACCATATGGAAGCTGTGCGCGGCGGAGAGCAGGATGAGGCCGAACAGGGTGAAGCTCATCCCCGTCATGAGCGAGTACGGCTGGGGCCGGTGATCGGTATAGTGGCCGATCAGCGGCTGCAGCAGCGATGCGGTGAGCTGGAAGGTGAAGGTGATGAGCCCCACCTGCCCGAAGTCGAGTCCGAAGTCCTGCTTCAGCATCGGGTACATGGCGGGCAGCAGCGCCTGCATCATGTCGTTGAGAAAATGGCAGAAGCTGATCGCGGCCAGGACCGTGAAGGCGGTCTGTCCCGGGTTCATGCCCGGCGCGCGGGCGGAAACGGCCCCAGCTCGCGCTCGTCGACGTAGCACCAGCCCCAGTCCTCGCCCGGCTCGTACGACTGGATGACCGGGTGGTCCGTGCGCCGGGCATGCTTGGTCGCGTGCTTGCCGGGAGAGTTGTCGCAGCAGCCGACGTGGCCACAGGTCAGGCACAGCCGGAGGTGGACCCACTGCATGCCGCTCTTGAGGCACTCCTCGCAGCCCGTCGGAGTGCGGGGCTCGGGATGGGGAGCCGGGGGAACGTGGGAACAGGTGATCGCCGACGCCATGATGCCGCTCCTGCTGGGGAAGTCCGATCGGGGTGGGCCGTTTCGGCGCTTCGAGCAAGATAGGCGGGAGGGGAACGGGTGGCGCGCCGCGAGCCGGGCCGCCTATTCTCCCGATAGACATCGAATCGGGAGATAGCACACATGGAAGCACGACGACTGGGCCGGCAGGGCCTCGAGGTGTCCGCCATCGGACTGGGCTGCATGGGGATGAGCCAGTCCTACGGGGTCCCGGACGACGCCGAATCGGTGGCCACCCTTCACCGCGCGCTCGAGCTGGGCGTGACCTTCTTCGACACCGCCGAGGTGTACGGGCCCTTCACCAACGAGACGCTGGTCGGGCGGGCCCTGGAGGGTCGGCGCGACCGGGTGATCCTGGCCACCAAGTTCGGCTGGGAAATCGGCGGCAACGCCCGCGGCGGGCTGGACAGCCGCCCGGCGCACATCCGCCAGGCCGTCGAAGGCTCGCTGCGCCGCCTGCGCACCGATCGGATCGATCTCCTCTACCAGCATCGGGTGGACCCCACGGTTCCGATCGAGGAGGTGATCGGCACCATGGCCGACCTGGTGCGCGAGGGCAAGGCGCGCTTCCTCGGGCTCTCCGAGGCCGGCGCCGAGACGATCCGCCGGGCCCATGCCATCCATCCGATCTCCGCGCTGCAGAGCGAATACTCCCTCTGGGAGCGGAACCTGGAGTCGGAGATCATCCCCACGATTCGCGAGCTGGGCATCGGGCTCGTGCCCTTCAGCCCGCTGGGCCGCGGCTTCCTCACGGGCACGGCTCTGCGCGCCGAGGAGTACCCCGAGGGGGATTACCGCCGCGGCGACCCGCGGTTTCAGGGTGAGAACTACGACGCCAACATCCGCGCGGCCGGTGTGGTCGCGGAGGTGTCACGGGAGCTCGGCGCTACCCCGGCGCAGGTGGCGCTCGCCTGGGTGCTGGCGCGGGGCGACGACATGGTGCCGATCCCGGGCACCAAGCGTCGAACGTATCTGGAGGAGAATCTCGCGGCGGCGACGCTGAGGCTGGACCGGTCGGCGATGGCGCGGCTCGACGCGGCGCTCAACGCCGACACCATCTCGGGCCCGCGGTACAACGAAAAGATGATGGCCTACATCGACCGATGATTCGGGCGATCAGGGCGCCGTGCCGGTAATCTCGATCCGGTATTCGGCGATGTCCTGCAGGGCGTACGTGCCTCGCGCGGCCGCCTCGACCACCCTGGCCGAGTAGTCGTCGGCCCGGGTCCGGTCGGGCACCCAGATCCGCACCAGCTTGCCGCCGCGAAGCGCGCCGCTCACCACGATCCGGAGCGGCGCCGTACCCACCGACGAGGCCTCCGTGCGATAGCTCAGGGCGGTCACCGAGTCCACCGTGCCGCCCGAGACCTCGACCAGCACGATTCCGTCGTTGTCCGCCGGCGTCTGGAGCACCAGGTCGAGCGGTCCCGACAACGGCGCCGACAGATCGGAGCCGCCGCCGCAGGCGCTCACACCCAGCAGCGCCGCGAGCAGCAGCGCGCGCGCCTGCCTCATTCGCCCTCCCGATCGAGCAGCGCCAGGTAGTCACCCACGTCGAACCGTCCGTTCCGGTTGCCCGCCTGGTCGAGGGCGCGCACCTGTTCCGGCGTCAGGTGGGGCTTGCCGAGAAGGTCGCCCGCGGCCACGCCGGCGGGCGGTTGGGGAATGAAGCGCGCCGTCACTGCCGTCTCGGCGCCCACCGTCACGGCGCAGGACGGCGCGGTGCCGCAGGCGGGAACGCCGCTCCAGCCGGCGAACAGCGAGCCGGCCTCCGCGGTGGCCGTGAGCGTCACGACGCCGCCGAGCGCAACCTCGATCCGGCAACCTGACGCCGCGGCCACGCCTTCGCTGACCGTACAGGCGAGCCCCTCGCCGATGCCCGGTCCGCTCGCCACGCTCCCGCTCCCGGTGCCCGCGCCGGCGATCCTGAGCCCGGCCGTCTTCAGGGTGAAGGTCGCCGTCACCGCCCGGGCGGCGTCGAGGGTCACCACGCACTCGCCCGTCCCACTGCAGTCCCCGGTCCAGCCCGCGAAGGCGGAGCCCGACGAGGCCGTGGCAGCAAGGGTCACACTGGCTCCGCCCGAGTACACGGCCGCGCAGCTGCCGCTGGCCGCCCCGGCGGATATGGCGCAGGCGATGCCGCCGGGGCTCGCGCTAACGGCGCCGGAGCCGTCGCCCGCGCCAGCCACCGTGAGCGTCATCGGCTCGAGCGCGAAGGCCGCGCCGACGGTGATCGCCTGGCTCACCGTCACGACGCAGGGCGCCGTCCCGGTGCAGGCTCCCGTCCAGCCGGTAAAGGTCGAGCCCGCCGAGGGCGTGGCGGTGAGGGTGACCGTAGCGCCCGCAGGGAAGCCGGCCGCGCAGACTCCGGATCCGGTCCCGCCCGCCAGCGCGCAGTCGATCCCGGCGGGGTCGGCGGTCACCCGGCCCGCGCCGGTGCCGCTTCCCCCGACCGTGACGGTGAAGGGCACCAGGTCGAAGGTGGCGGAAACCGAGCGCGCCTGATCGAGCGTGACGGTGCAGTCGCCCGTGCCGGTACAGGCCCCGCCCCAGCCGCTGAAGCGCGAGCCCGCCGCGGCCGTCGCCTGCAGGGTGACCACGGTGCCCGCCGGGTACGCGGCGGAGCAGGTCCCCGTCGCGACGGCGGCCGCCGCCTGACAGCTCAACGGCGGCTGCGCACCCGGGGCCGTGGCGATCGTCCCGCCGCCCTCGCCGCCCGCCGACACGCCAAGCGCGAAGCTTCTGGACACGAAGCGGGCGGTGACGGTCCTGGCCTGGCTCATGACCACGGTACACGGGCCCGTCCCGGAACAGGCCCCGGTCCAGCCATCGAACACCGCGCCGATCGAAGGTGTCGGGGTGAGGGTGACGGTCGTGCCCGCGGTATAGGTCGCGGTGCAGGCTCCACTCACGCTCCCGCCGGCCGAGGCGCAGGCGATGGCGGGGCTCAACCCTGCCTGGCTCGCGATGCTGCCGCTGCCCGCACCCGCGCCGGTCAGGTGCAGGGCGTAGGTCGCGACGTCGAAGCCGGCCGTGACCGTACGATTCTCCTCGGTGGTGAGCTGACAGCTACCGGTCCCGGTGCAAGCCCCCGACCAGCCGGTGAACACCGACCCCGCGCCGGGAGTCGCGCTCAGCGTCACCGCGGTGCCGCTCTCGAACTGGGTGCTGCAGCTTCCGCTCGCGGCCCCCGCGGCAGCCGAGCAGGCGATGCCCGCCGGGGTGCTGCCCACGGTGCCCGCACCGCTACCCGCCCCGGCGACGGTCACCGTGACGCGGCGCGGCTGGGCCCCGAGCTGGACCAGCGCCGCGCGAAGGTTGGGGAAGGGCCCGACCGATTGCGTTGCGCCCCCGCTCTGAGGGGTCCCGGTGGTGCGGAGCAGGGTGACGAGGTCGTCGGGCGAGAGCGGCGTCCCCCGCGACCCCCGGTTGAAGCCCTGCACCGCGACCGCCGCGGCCGCCACCATCGCCGAGGCGCTCGAGGTGCCGGCGAAGGTGGCGGTATAGCGGGTGCCCCGGCTGCCTCCGTCGAAGAGGTCGCCGTATCCGGTGCTGGTGACGCAGCAGCCCCACGCCTGCAGGTCCACCCGGGAGCCGTAGCTGGAGAAGGAGGAGCGGGCGTGCGCCTGGGTGCCGGCCCCGACGATGATCGCGTCCGAGTCGAAGCGGCTCCGGTCGAAGCGCCCCAGGAAGTCGGGGCCGTCGAGATTCTCGTTGCCGTTCCCCGCCGCCTCGACGACGATGACTCCGGTCTGGGTGACGACCCGGATGGCGTCGAACACCGCCGGGTCCCATTCGACCGGTACGAAGGTCTGCCCGCCGTGCGGTCCCACCGCCTGCTGTTCGATCAGCAGCACGTCGCCCGGGCCGAGCGCGGCGCCCGCCGCCGCGATCGCGGCGGGAAGATTGTAGTGCAGGGTGCCGGTCTCGACGGGCGAGATGACCCGGGTAGTGGCCGCCGACACCGCGCCGGTGACGCCGAAGGCGTTGGCGCGCCCGACCAGCATGCCGAGCACCGCGGTGCCGTGGTCGTCGGCGCAGAAGGGATTGCAGGTCCCGCCGAGGGACGCGCCGTCGAGCTGCAGGTCCTCATGGGTCAGGACCCACGAGTACTCGAGGTCGATCAGCTTGACCCCGGCGCCGTCGCCGCCGACCTGGGTCCGGGCGAAGCGGGCGTCGAAGCCGTCGGGCGCCGGGCCCAGGTAGCCCTGCCTGCCGGTGAAATCGGGCGAGGCGAGCTCCTTGTGACGACCCGGCGGCGGCGCCGGCGCCGGCGCCACATACGCCGTATCCACCTCGGCCAGGGCGTTGAGCTCGGCCAGGAGCCGGGGGAGGTCGGCGGCCTGGCCCACCTCCAGGCGGTGCCAGCTTCCCAGGCTGGGCAGCGGTCGGCGGGCGCGCAGGCGGGCGCCGCTTTCGAGCGACTGCAGGGTGATCGCGGGGACGTGGGCGAAGAGGGTGCGCAGCTGCGGCGAGCCGTGACCGCGGAGCACCTGATCGAGCCGAGGGGCTGTGCGCAGATCGTCGCGGAGCTTGACGTTCACGACGACCGCGCCCTGCGCCTCCGCCCGCTGCGCGCAGAGCAGCCCCAGGGCGAGTGCCGTCAGCGCTGGGGCCAGACGGACACGAGCCACGACTCCTCTGCGACTACGAGTCAATCGGAGACGGTGCACGAACTTGCTTTTGGGGTTGGGGGAACGCCCGAAGGGTACCGGGGTGGTTCGGTGGAATCAAGCAGGACTGGCGCGTCTCTTGCCCCTCCAGGGCCAACCATCGCCCAGATAACGACCTATGCGCCCGATGCCCATTCGATCGACTGCCGCCC
Source organism: Gemmatimonadales bacterium (assembly GCA_035278885.1). GTDB lineage: Bacteria > Gemmatimonadota > Gemmatimonadetes > Gemmatimonadales > GWC2-71-9 > CAVVWJ01. Next base: position 32,205 of record DATEIR010000004.1, read on the forward strand.
TGCAACAGGCTCTGGCGGTTTGCGGCGCGCTGGCCCTGTCGGCCTGCGCCTCGCACTACGCCCAGGTGCCCCCCCGGCTCGACCTCGCACCCTACGGTCGGGTCGCGCTGGTGACCTTCAGCTCGGAGCGGCAGGATCCCAAGCTCACGGCGTCGGCCACCCAGCGCTTTGCCGAGGCGCTGCTGTCGAACCAATCCGGCATCGAGCTGCTCGAGATCGGCGCGGCGGACTCCTCTCTGCGCGGACTCCCGTCCGACGTCGACGGGGCCACGCTGGCCCGGGCGCTGGGGCGCTCGCGCGACGTGCCGGCGGTGTTCGTCGGCCGGCTCACCATGTCCGAGGTCAAGCCGCAGGGGCGGCTGGGTGTGGCGAGCGTGGACATGCGGGCCGGCGTCACCGCGCAGCTCACGGTGCAGCTGGTCTCGACCAAGACCGGCGGGACGATGTGGCGCTCGAGCGCCAACACCAGCGAGGAGCTCGGCCACCTCGGCCTGGGCACCGGCGGTGCGGCGGTCGCGATGCGGGATCCGGACGAAGCCTACGGTGAGGTGGTGCGAAGCCTGGTGGCGGACGTGACCCGGGACCTGCGTCCCACCTGGGTCAAGCAGTAGCGGTCGATCGGAGCATAGCCTTCGGGCCCCGGCGGCAGCCCGGGTAACCAAGCTGCCGACCGTGCCCGGGCGAGACCTCGCCCGGGCACTCGGCGTTTCAGCCGTCGAGCTCGGCGGCCTTCGAAATGATCCGACCCACCAGCCCGTAGCGCACCGCGGCTTCCGCGCCCAGCCAGAAATTCCGGTGGGTATCCTCCTCGATCCGCTCCAGCGGCTGGCCGGTCTCCCGGGCGAAGATCCGGTTGATCCGGTCGCGCATCTGCAGGATCTCCCGCGCCTCGATCTCGATGTCGCTGGCGGCGCCGCCCGCGCCACCGGAGGGCTGGTGCAGGAGGAAGCGGGTGTTGGGGAGGCAGTAGCGCTGCTCCCGCGGCGCGGCGACGTAGATCAACGCCCCGGCACTCGCCACCCAGCCGGTGCCGATCATGCGCACTCTGGGCCGGATGTAGCGCACCACGTCGTGGATCGTGTCGCCGGCTTCGACATGGCCGCCCTGGGAATTGACGAAGATCGTGATGTCGCCGTCCGAGTCGGCGGCCAGCGCCAGCAGCTGGCTCACGATGTCGGCCGCGAGCTTCTGGGTGATCTCGCCGCTGATGACGATGGTCCGGGCGCGGAGCAGCCGCTCCGCGACCGAATCGATGGGGCGGGTCGGGGCGACGGGGTCGTGGTCCTGATACATGCGGTGCCTCGAGTGCGGGTGTGGCCGAAGTGTAATCCCGCCGGTAGACTGGGGCATGGATCCGACTTTCTTCGCGACACCCGGCGCGTGGCGAGCCTGGCTGGCCGGCCATCATGCCTCGGCGAAGGAGCTCTGGGTCGGGTTCTACAAGCGGGGGACGGCCCGCCGCAGCATCACCTGGCCCGAGTCGGTGGACCAGGCGCTCTGCTACGGGTGGATCGACGGGGTTCGCCGCAGTCTGGGCCCGGAGAGCTACGTCATCCGGTTCACGCCCAGACGTCCGGGCAGCACCTGGAGCAAGGTCAACCTCCAACGGGTGGCCGAGCTCGACGCGCTGGGCCTGATGCAGCCGGCCGGGCGGGCCGCGCACGCGGCGCGGACGGCGGCCAAGTCGGGGATCTACGCGTACGAGCAGGAGAAGGCCGCGCGGCTCACCCCGGAGCAGGAGCGCGTCTTCAAGCGTAACCGGAAGGCGTGGGCCTACTTCCAGGCGGAGGCGCCGTGGTATCGCCGTACGGCGACCCACTGGGTGGTGCGGGCCAAGCGGGAGGAAACCCGGGCCAAGCGGCTCGCCACACTGATCGCCGATTCGGCGGCGGGGCGGCGCATCGGGCTGCTCGCGCGGCCCGCGCGTCCGCTTGCCCCCGGCAGGACCGGCCCCTAGAATCCCCCCACCTTTTTCCCATCCGACCCCGAGGATTCCGTGCTGCCGCTCGTCGCGCTTCCCGCGCTCCTGCTCGCCTTCCAGCAGCCGACCGCTACGGCCACGGCCCCCGCGCCCGGCCTTCCGCCTTCACCGGTCAAGCGGATCGAGGTGCAGCCAGCCGGCCGTACCATCACCGCCGGCGACTCGGTGCGGCTCACGCTGCGGGCGCTGGACGAGTCCGGCAAGCCGGTGACCAGCGCGGTGCTGGCGGTCAAGCTGCTGGGCGGGCAGGGCGAGGGCGCGGTGAACGACACCACCGGGTGGCTGGTGGCCAGCTCGGTGGGCAAGTTCCCGCTCGCCCTGATCGCGCTGGTGCCCGGCACCGAGCCGTTCGTGGACTCGACCTCGGTCGAGTTCCGCGGGGTGCCGGGTCCGGCGGTACGGCTCGACGTCACCCCGGCCGCGGCCACGATCGTGCCGGGGCAGTCGCTCCGGCTCAGCGCCATCCCCTTTTCCAAGGCCAATGACCGGGCGCTGGACACGGTGCGCTGGCGGAGCAGCGCGTCGAAGGTGGTGTCGGTGGATCGCGACGGCATCATCACCGGCCGGGCCGCCGGCACCGCCAAGGTCACCGCCTCGGTGCGCGGGGTGGATTCCACCATTGTGGTCAAGGTTCTCGGCGGCCAGCTCGGGAGTCTCGCCCTCTCGCCCGCGAAACCCACGCTGCGCCAGGGCGACGTCGTGCGCTTCACGCTCGAGGCCCATGACGCCGCGGGCAAGCCGGTCACCGGGCTCACGCCCAGCTGGAGCTTCTCCCCGGGCGACGGACAGCTCGGTGCCGACGGGCAGTTCGTCGCCTACAGGCCCGGTCCGTACACCGTCACGGCGACGGTGGGCCGCCACGCCGCGAGCGCCAACGTCATGGTGGGCGAGCGCGAGGTGCGCCGCTCGGTCACCGTGGTGGGGCGGCTGCCCCGCACCGCGTTCGCCACCTCCGAGGTCTGGATCCACCCCAACGGGAAAGTCGCCTACCTCGGCACCCACATGGGCGGCGACCGGGTGTATGCCATCGACATCAGCAACCCCGGCAATCCGGTGGTGGTCGACTCGATCCTGGCGAACACCCGGCTGGTGAACGACATGCAGACGACGCCCGACGGGAACTACATGGTCTTCACCCGGGAGGGCGCGGCGGACCGGAAGAACGGCATCGTCATCGCCGACACCCACGATCCGCTCCACCCCAAGGAGATCTCCCAGTTCACCGACGGCGTCGCCGGCGGGGTGCACTCGGTGTACATCTACGAGCACCCACAGTACGGGCGGTACGTCTTCCTGACCAACGACGGCACCGGCGCGATCGACATCGTCAACCTGTCCGATCCCGCCAAGCCGGTCCGCGCCGGCGAGTGGCGCACCGACCGACCCGACGCCGCCCGCTACGTGCACGACCTCGACATCGTGGACGGCCTGCTCTACGCCAGCTACTGGAACGACGGACTGGTGATCCTCGACATCGGCAACGGCAAGTGGGGTGGACGGCCCGACAAGCCGACGCTGGTCTCCCAGTTCAAGTACAACCTCGACTCGCTCTACCGCGACGTGGAGGACGTGTCCGCCCCTGGCTTCACCCGCGGCACCCACACCGCGTGGCGCCAGCGGGGCGGGAAGTACGTCTTCATCGCCGACGAGGTGTACCTGAACGGCTCCATCCAGGGGGCCAAGGACGCATCGTCCAGCCGGATGTACGGCACCCTCCAGGTCATCGACGTGAGCGACATCGAGCACCCCAGGTCGGTCGCCTGGTACACGCCCGAGATGGGTGGAGTTCACAACGTCTGGCAGGCGGGCGATACCCTGTACATGGGCGCCTACGATGCCGGCTTCCATGTCTTCGACATCTCCGGCGAGCTCAAGGGCGACCTCCGGGCCCAGCAGCGGGAAATGGCGTCGCTCAACACCGCCGACATGGGCGGCGTGGTGCAGAACGCGGCGTTCGATTGGGGCGTCGTGGTGAACCCGAAGGACGGGTTGGCCTACGTGAACGATTTCAACAACGGACTCTGGGTGGTGCGGGTCAATCCGCGCCGGCCCCAAGGGCCGGTCATACCATGATCGCGCTGCTCGCCGCGCTGGCGATCGCCGGCAGCCCGCCCGGCCCTCCCGACCGAGACTACCTGCTGTTCGTGGCGAGCGAGGGCAACGACCGGATCGCGCTGGTGCGATTCGGGCCGACCGGCGCGCGGGTCGAGCGTGAGCGGCGGATCAGCCTCAATCCCACCGAGCTGGCCGGGCCCCACGGACTGTCGGTGAGCCCCGACGGGCGGTGGTACTACGTGACCACGGCGCACGGCACTCCGGACGGGGCGCTGTGGAAGTTCGCCACCGCTGGCGACAGCCAGGCCGGCAGGGTGACGCTGGGCCGGTTTCCCGCCACGCTCCAGGTTGCCCCCGGCGGACATTACGGCTGGACGGTGAACTTCAACCTCTACGGCGACATGGTCCCGAGCTCGGTATCGGTAGTCTGGCTCGACCGGATGCTGGAGGTGAAGCGGATTCCTACCTGCGTCATGCCGCACGGCTCCCGGCTCTCGCCGGACGGGCGGCGGCACTACTCGGTCTGCATGATGAACGACGTGCTGGTCGAGATCGACGCCGACAAGCTGGCGGTCTCGCGCCACTTCCTCGTCGCTCCCGGCGCCGAAAAGGGGATGGACGGCCCGCCGACCGCTGTGGCGATGGGCAAGGTGACCTGCTCGCCCACCTGGGCGCAGCCATCCGCCGACGGACGCACCGTCTGGGTCGCCTGCAACAAGGCCAACGACATCGTCGAGATCGATGTCGGCTCGTGGACCATGCGGCGGCGGATTCCGGCGGGTGAGGGGATCTACAACCTGGCTGCGAGCCCGGACGGCCGCCTGCTGGTCGGGACCAACAAGAAGGGCAAGACGGTGTCGGTGATCGACACCCGGAGCGGCAAGGAGCTGGGCCGGATCGCCACCTCGCGCCAGCTGCCGAGCGGACTCGTGATCTCGCCGGACAGCCGCTACGCCTTCGTGACCCTGGAGGGGGTCGGCGCCGAGCCCGGGACGGTGGATGTACTGGACCTGACGACGCTGACCCGGGTGGCGAGCGTGGACGTGGGGCAGCAGGCTGGCGGGATCGATTTCTGGAAGGTGGAGGCCCCCGCCCACACCAACTGATGAATTTTTCTACACCGCCTTCCCTCTTGACCGTTTCAGGATTGTAGCGTACTCTGACGGAGCCTCCTCCAACCGATCCAGCATGAATCCAGGCAGTACCGCCACCGCCGCCCGGCGTCCCGCCGAGGCGTGGGTCGACGTTCCTGAGCTGCTGCGGCAGGCCCGCGAGTTCGAGCTCGCCGGGCATGTCCGCGCCGCCGAGGCGGCATACGACGCCGTCATCGTGAGCGCCACGCGCCAGGACGATCAGGCCGCGCTGGCCGAGGCCTTCCGCCGCCGCGCCATCATGGCGCACCAGTGCGGCGACTCGCCCCGGGCTCGCAGCGGCCTGCGCCAGAGCTACGCCGTGGCCGCCATGCTCGGCAACCGACGCCTGATGGCCGAGACGCTCAACGCGGTGGGCGGCCTGGAGCTGGAGACCCGCAACCTGGTCGCCGCCGAAGCCGTCCTGACCGAGGCGCTCGAGCTCGCGGCCGACCATCCGTCGGTGCTCGCCCGGGTGGCGCAGAACCTCGGGATCGTGGCCAACATCCGGGGCGACCTGCCCGCGGCCGAAGCGCACTACCGGCGCTCGCTCTCCGCGTTCGAGTCCCTGGGCGACCGGAGCGGCAGCGCGATCACATTGCACAACCTGGGCATGCTCACCGCCGACCGCGGCGCCCACGACGAGGCATGCGCGCTCTATCGCGAATGCGAACGGCAGGCGGATGGCTCTACCGACGCCCATCTCGCGGCGCTCTGCCGGGTCAACCACGCCGAGTCGCTCCTCGCGCTGGGCGAGGTGAGCGAGGCGCGCGCCACGGTCGAGCGGGCCGGACGCTCGCTCGAGGCGCTTGGCTCCCGGTTCGACGCCCCGGATGTCGAGCGCGTGCTGGCGCTCTGCGACCGAGCCGAGGGGCAGGACGCCCAGGCGGAGACCCGGCTGGGGCGGGCCCGCGAGCTGGCGCAGCTCACCGATGCGCGCCTCACCGTCGCCGAAATCGCCCGGGACCTTGGCCGGCTCTATGCCCAGACCGGCCGGCCCACCCAGGCGCGCAGCGCGCTCCGCGAGGCCGTGGACGCCTTCGGCGATCTCGGTGCCCTGGGCGAGGCCCGAGCCACCCGCCTCGAGCTGGAGACCCTCGCCATCCGCTGATTCCCCGCAAGCTCCCGCCTTGACACCGTTAGACAGTTTGATAATCGTTAAACTATGTCGACGCGGACGCCGTCCCGGTCTGCGCTCTCGGAAGCGCAGTTCACCCTGATCGCCAAGGCGCTCGCCGATCCTCGGCGGATGGCGCTGCTGGAGACGATCTCGGGCGGGCGGGAGTGTCCCTGCGCCCGGCTGGGCTCGATGTTCCCGGTGTCCAAGGCCACGATTTCCCACCACATGAAGGAGCTGGTGACCGCCGGGCTGGTGGAGTCTCGGCGGGAAGGCCAGTACCTCCATTACTGCATCCGGCGGGACACGCTCCAGGCCTATACGGCGGAGCTGCTCCGGCGGGCGGGCGGGAAAGGGGAGCAGAAACAGGGCTGACCTGTACCGCGGGGACGCAGGGCGGTCCCGGAGGTCGAAGGTGTTGATGGTTCGACGGTTATACAACTGTTTTTACTCGGCACGGCGGCCATGGGCGAAGCTGCCGGCGTCCCCTGCGGGGCCCTTCCGTCGCATTCACCATGGGCGTCCCGTCTGAACCCTGTGTGGTGAGGAGTCGTCTCATGCGGAATCCCGCGATCACGCTCGCGGTCCTGTGCTCGGCGGTGCTCGCGGCCTGCGGAGCGCCCGAGTACCAATCCCCGCCGGTCCCCGTGCCGGCCCACTTCCGCGAGCCGGCCGATCCGGCGGCCACCCCGGCGTCGCCCAACGCGGTGCCGTCGGCGTTTCCCCCGCCGGCCGACTCCGGTGTGGCGGCCGCGGGGCAGGCGGCAGAGGCCGCCTGGCGGGTGCTCGGCGACACGACGCTCGACCGGCTGGTGACCGAGCTGGCCGGCGCCAACCTCGACGTGCGTGCCGCCGCGGCGCGGGTCCAGGGCGCGCGGTCGCTCAGGGCGGAGAGCACCTTCGACCTCGCGCCCACGATCACCTTCGGCGGAGGCTACACCCGGCAGCGGATCTCCGCCGCCACCTTCCCGGTGGCCGCGGAAAGGTTTCCCGATCAGGGGATCTGGGACGCGGGCTTCGACGCCTCGTGGGAGATCGACCTCTTCGGCCGCCTCCGCAAGAACATCCAGGCGCAGAGCGCCTTCGTCGCGGTCAGCCAGGAGGACCTGCGCAACATTCAGGTCTCGCTCACGGCCGAGCTCGCGCGGGCGTACTTCGAGCTGCGCGGGGCGCAGGAGCGTCTGGCGGTGGCGCAGCGCAACGCCGAGAACCAGCAGCACACCTACCAGCTGACCAAGGATCGCCTGGACGCCGGGCGGGGCACCGCGTTCGATACCGAGCGGGCGCAGGCGCAGCTCTCGTTCACGCTCGCGTCGATTCCCGCGCTCCAGTCGGCGGTCTCCGAAGCGCAGTACCAGGTCGGCGTGCTGGTCGGGCGGCCACCGGCGGTGGTGGCGGCGGAGCTCAAGCCGGCGCCGCTGCCCGCGCTGCCCGCCCCCACCGCGATCGCCTCGGCGGACTCGATTATCCGCCATCGCCCGGACGTCGCCGCCGCCGAGCGACAGATAGCCGCCGAGAACGCCCTGGTGGGCTCCGCCAAGGCGGAGTATCTCCCCCGGCTCAGCGTGGGCGGGCAGGTGGGATTCACCAACACCAACCTCGACTCGTTCACCGACGAGAACGGCTTCCGCTATGCGGTCGGGCCGGTCGTCACCTGGCCGGCGCTGAATCTGGGGCGGGTAAAGGCGCGGGTGGACCAGTCGCGCGCGCGGGCGGCGGAGGCCGAAGCGGCCTACGGTCAGACGGTGCTGCTGGCGCAGCAGGAGGTGGAGACCGCGCTGTCCCGGTATCGCACGGCGCGGGAGCGGGTGGCCCAGGTTCAGAACGCCGCGTCGGCCAGTGAGCGCGCGGCCGAGCTGGCCCGGCTCCGCTTCACCGGCGGCGTGGCCGACTTCCTCCAGGTGCTCGACGCGGAGCGGACCCAGCTCGACGCCGAGGACCAGCTCGCGCAGGGACGCACTGACGCGGCCACCGCGTACGCCGCGCTCTACAAGGCTCTCGGCGGAACCGCGCCGGCCTCCAGCGCGGACTGACCTTCGGCGGCTCGGCGGGCGCGATCCTCACACGTGGGTCGCGCCCGCGCTCGTTGGCCCGTCACCTCAGGCGGGCACGCCGTCGAAGAAGTCCACCACCCCGGTATCCAGCGAATACTCCGCACCCACCACCAGTAACCCATCCGCGGCGATCAGCTGCTCCAGGATCGCCGACCCGTGCCGCAGGTGGTTGGCCGAAGCGCGGATGTTGGCCCGCACCGCGTGGTGGTGCAGTGCGGCCGGGTCGCGGGCGATGTCGGTGTGCAGCAGCGCCTCGACGGACGGACGCACCCGATCCACGATGGACCGGAGGTTCATGGACTGGGTTTCGCGGGTGCGGCGGAGCTCCTCGAGGGTGGCCGTGATGGCCCCGCATTGGGAGTGCCCGAGCACCACTACCAGCCGGGTATTGAATCGGGCCGCGGCGAACTCGACGGAGCCCACCTGCGACGGCGCGACGATGTTGCCCGCCACCCGGATCACGAACAGGTCGCCCAACCCCTGATCGAAGACGAGCTCGGCGGGGACCCGGGAGTCGGAACAGCCCAGGATGATGGCGAACGGCTCCTGCGTGGTGGCGAGCTCGTGACGGCGGCGCTGACTGACATCGGCGCCGGACGGCAGCGCATCGGAGACGAACCTGCGGTTGCCGTCGCGCAGGCGAGTCAAGGCTTCTAGAGCGGGGATCATGGCCTCTCTCGGTTCGGGTGCGGCTCCGTCCCAAGTTAGCACCATGCCTCGGCCGCACGCCGCCGCGTCGCTAGTGCCGGCAATCCATCCGGCGCATGGGGTACTCGATCCGCTTGGGGCCGTCCTTCCCCGGCCCCTCGATCCATGCGACCAGCGAATCCGCGCCCTGCCGCCGGTAGCCGATCCGCTGGGGAAAGTCGTGCGCGGGGTTCGCCACCGTAAAGCTGTGGTCGGTGACCTCCACCGAGCGGAAGACGGCCTCGGACTGGCCCGAGGGTATCGCCGTGTAGACCAGGGTGTCGCCCACGAGCTCGAGCCGCAGCTGCTCGTACTCGCGCACCTGTCCGTCCATGGTCGTACGGCTGGCGCCGAGCATCATGCCCGCTTCGGGCGGCATCCACATCTCTACCGCGCGCCGAGGGCCCTGGCGCAGCTCCCAGCAGCCTGCCAGCCAGCCTGGCGGCTGGACGATGGGGCCATCCGCCGCCGCGCCTGCCGCTCCGAGCCCGAGCACCGCCGCCACCGCGGCCGTCCGCAGGTCCATGGTCGATCTCCTCACGAGGGGAGCTGCAAGATGCATCCGTCCTGCCGAGCCGCCTTGTACCGGTGCGACAACCTATCCTGTCCGCTGCCCGCCGCTGAAGGCGCGGGCCAGCTCCGGGTCGGCGCCGAAGAACGCCGACGGCGATGCGCCGGCAAAGCGGCGGAAGTCGCGAATCAGGTGGGCCTGGTCGAAGTATCCGGCGCGGGACGCCACCCGGCTCCAGCGTCCCGGTGGAAGCCGCTCCAGCTGGCCAAAGGCGGCACGGAAGCGGAGGATGCGGCGGAACAGGGTGGGATCCATTCCCACTTCCGACTGGAAGCGGCGCTGGAGGCTCCGCGGCGTGAGTCCCACCGAACGGGCCAGGTCGCCGACGGTGCAGGACCGGTCGGTTTCGAGGCGGGCCACGGCGGCCTCGATGGGGCCGTCGGGTCGCAGATCGAGCGTGCGCGCGAGCGCGGCGCCGAGCATCGCCGCCCGGCGCCCCAGGTCGAACTCCCCGCGCACCGCATCGAGCAGGCGTGCCTCGACGCCGCGCATCACGTCGGCCAGGGGCACGACGCGTCCGGTGAGCTCCGATTGTGGCAACGCGAGCAGGCGCTGCGCCCCGCCGGTGCGGAGCCGGATGCCGACGACGTCGGCCCCGGCGCACGACCGGAGCCGGAACGGCGCGGTGAGCTGGCCGGCCACGAGCGCCCGCTGCTGCGGCCGCGCTCGACCAGCCTGGTCCAGCTCCGCGAACGGCTCGCCCAGGTGCAGCACGATCTCGGCTCTCCCGTCGGGCACGATCGTCTGCGTCCCGGACGCGTCCGGGCCGTCGCCGGTCCGCAGAAACCAGAAGCGATGCACCACGCGGTCCAGCGGTGGCGGCGGGGAGAGCTCGAGGTAGTCCATGCACTCAGGTGATGAGATGGCGGCGTCGACCCGATGGGGGCGGCCCCCCGGGATGACGATTACGGTCGGACCCGTGCCACCAGACCGAGCGGAACCCTCCGGGTGCCGGGCCAGCTCCAGGTGTCCGCGCCGTGGCGCAGCAGCAGCTGGCCGGAGATTCCGCCGTCCAGGAGCACCGCCTGGCGACAGCCCAGGGCTCCCATTACCGCCGCCATCTCTGGGGTGGTGAGACCGAACGGGATCCGCCCGAGCTCGGGGCCGAGCGCGTCGAACCGGGTGAGCGCGACGACCACCTGACCGCCTGCCGTCGTACCGAGGGCGAGCCGGGCGTCGCGATGGTCATGACTGACGCCGAGGCCGGGTGCCCGTACCGGCTCCGGAACGGCTCCATCCTGCAGCAGCATGGGATAGCTCTGGAAGGCCTCGCGCAGGCCGCCGGCGGCGCGGGCCGCCTCGACGCTGTCGGGCGACACGACCCGCACTCGTCCCGCATCGTCCACCGTGACCGCGCCCGCCAGCGGCGCGTACTGCGGCCGGAGCACTTCCCGCCCGCCGGTCAGGACCCAGCCCCACGGCAGCGACCCCCGGAACTGCCCCGCGTCGAGCGCCACCGCCGCGTCCGCCGCGGCGTCGCCGATGGTCCACTCGCGGTTCCGGGTGAAGGCGGGGTCCAGCGTCAGGTCGACTCGCGCGGGGTCGAGTCGCACCACTACCACGCGGGTCCGCCAGGCTTCGCTCGCCCCGCGGAGCTGCAGCTCACCCCATTCCACGCCGGGCCGACCCGGCCGCCAATGGATTCGTTCGGCGAGCGGCGCGTCGCCGGTCCAGCGAGCCGGCGCGGCATCGCGCCGCCACCAGGTGTCCCATCCCGCCCAGGTGCGCACCGCGAGGGTGTCACTCGAGCGGGAGACGCCGGCGCGCGTCCCTGCCGCACCTGCCAGGAGCGCGGCCGAGCCCGCCGCCAGCGCCAGACGTGCGAATCGCATCGGATCTACTGACACCCGGCGGACTGGAGCTGCCGGATGGTGTCGGCGATGGCCATGGTCTTCGGCATATCGTTGGCTTCCGACGCGGCCTTGGCCCGCTCGCCGAGCGCGGCGATTTCCTTCTCGTGCTTCTGGGCGTTCTGGGCCATGCAGTTGGCCAGCTTCGCCTGGTCCTGCGACATCCCCGACGGAGCCGCCGCGGCGGGCGCGGGCGTCGGTGCGGGCGCGGCCTTCGGGGCACGGGCCGGCGGCTGCTCCTGCAGGCCGAGCAGCGGCTTGAGCTCGGGGGAACGCTTGTTCACCGCGGACTTCTCGCCGGGAGAGGCGTCGCCCGGAGGGGTCTGGCCCTGCAGGATCATCCAGGCCCGCTCCTGGGCCATGGCGAATTCGCTCCGGCTCATCTTGGACGACTTGATCGCCTGCTCTTCCGCGCGGCCGTCGATCTTGCGCTGAGCCTCGTAGTAGCCGTCGGGCTGGGTCGGCTGCTTGACGACGCAGCCGGGGTCCTGCATCGCCATGGCGGAGTCGCTGTAGGCCTGCACCAGCTTGTTGTCTCCCGCCTCCTGGGCCTTGATCATCTTGTCGGTGTAGTCGCTGTAGCGCTTCATGAACTTCTCGTCGCCCGCCCGGGTGGCGAAGGTGGCCTGGCCCTGGGCGCAGCTGGTCTTGGCCGCCTCGTAGGCCGCCTGGTCCCGATGGAACCGGCCGTAGGGGGTGTTCTCCTTCTTCGCCGCCTCACGGTCGGCCTGTCCGGCCTTGAGTCCGGCGATGAGCTGGTCTACGAGCTGATCATCGAGCACCACGGTCTCCGCCGCGGCCGCGCCGCCTCCTGCCGGAGCAGGTGCCGCGGCGGTCGTGTCTCCGACCTTCTTGGCCGCCTCGGCGCCGGCTGCCTGCTGCGCCTTCTTCTTGAGGCCGCCGAACTGAGCTGCCGCCGGGCTGGCGAGCGCCAACGTCAGGCAGGCGACGGCGAGCATCCGCACGAGGCGGACGGAACGCCGGGGGGACGTGGACATGGATCCTCCAGAGGGGTTCGGAAACGCCAGTGGGTTCGTCGGTATGACGCGCCCAACGCGGCTCCATTCTCGGTCGGTCGGTCTTGTGCGGTGGATGGAGCGGTAATGTACCGCCGGCGGGGTGCGCCGCCAGCGTTGCAGGGCGCGACAGGTGCCACGAGGTGGTGCATCCGCGCGGACCGTGGGCGTCTTACTCACTGCCATGCGCGATCAACACCGCACCCGCTCGGACCTGTCCGTCGAGGTCACCGCCCTGCGCAAGCAGGTGGCCGACCTCAAGGAGGCCATGCTGGCGCGGCGGCGGGTGGAAGACGCGCTGCGTCACGCGGAGGAACAGCTGCGCAGCCTGGCCGACTCGGCGCCGATCGGGCTCTGTCTTCTGCAGGCCGATGGAACCCCGGTGGTGGCCAACCGGCCGTTCGCCCACATGTTGGGATACGACTCCCCGGCCGAGCTGCAGCGTATAGCGTCCACATTCGGGATCTTCGGCGGCCCGGCCGAGCTCGATAGGCTCCGCTGTACGTTGCAGTCCGGCTCCCCCGCCACCCTGCTGTTCCGCCGCAAGGATGGGCAGCGCGTAGCGCTCGAGGTCGTGGGCGCGGGGTGGGCCGAAGCCGGGCTCAACGCCGTCGCGGTGCGCCGCGATGACTCCGCCGCACTCCCCAGAGCCACTCCCCGATCGGCCTGACCGCCGCCGACAACGCTATCTTGAGCGCATCTCCCACCAGGAGCCCGGATGGGTGTGTGCGCAGTGCGCCGCCGGCTGAGTGCGCTCGCCGGGGTCGCGAGTCTCGCCTGCGGCGGCTCCGCTGCACCGGCGCCGGCCGTAGCGCCGCAGGCCGAGCCCGCGGCGGTGGCGGAGTTCTCGCCGACGGATACCGCCGCCTTTCTTCGAGTCCGCTTCGCGCAGGGGACCACGTCGGGGATCCTCGACGACAGCCTCGCCGCGGGCCATGACCGGGGCTACCTGCTCGGCGCCCTGCAGGACCAGGTGATGCTGGCGCACGCCATCGCGTGGCCATCCGCGGTCGGCAAGGAGGCGCCGGAGGCGCGGGTCCGGGTCTACCGGGCGTACGACGGCGCCGAGCTGGAGGCGCCCGGCCCCGATGGACCGCTCTGGTTCGGCCACCTGCCCGGGACGGGCGACTACATCATCCGGGTCACCGCCCCGGCCGAGCGGCCCATCGGCTACACCCTCGCGGTGCAGATACCCCGCCGGTTGATCCTCGATCGCGGCCATCCGCAGAGCGAGGTCTCCGCCCGGGCGCCTTCGAGGGCGCCGGTAGACTTCGTGGTGAGGGGTGGAAAGGGCCAGCTGCTGAGGGCGGAGCTCCGCGGAGCACCGGAAGGCGGCGCGGCGCCGACGCTGCACCTCTACGGCCTGAACGACGGCGTGCAGCTGGCGCCGCTGGGCGAGCGGCGCCGGAGCTGGTCCGGCGCGCTGCCGGGCGATCAGGACTACGTGGTGAGCGTGATTCCTCCGGGCGAAGGCGCCCAGTACGATCTCATCGTCGGGCTGCGCTGACCGGGCTCAGCCTACCGTTTCGCCCCCGAGAACCGGGAGTACCTCTCCGCTGATGTAGCTGGAGCAGACCGGCGCGGCCAGGAACACGTAGGCCGGCGCGATCTCCTCCGGCTGCGCCGGCCGCTTCATCGGCACGTCGCTGCCGAACTTCGCCACCTTCTCGGCATCCTGATCGGCCGGATTGAGCGGGGTCCACACCGGCCCCGGCGCGACGCAGTTCACCCGGATCCCGCGCTCCACCAGGTTCTGGGCCAGCGATTTGGTGAACGCGTGGATCGCGCCCTTGGTGCTGGAATAGTCGAGCAGCTCCTTGCTGCCTTCGATGCCCGTGACCGAGCCCGTGTTGATGATGGCTCCGCCTTCGGGCAGATGCGCCAGCGCGGCACGGGCCATGTAGAAGTAGCCGAAGATGTTGGTCTTGAAGGTGCGCTCCAGCTGCTCGTCGCTCAGCTCCTCCAGCGACGGCACGTGCTCCTGAAACGCGGCGTTGTTGACCAGGATGTCGAGCTGATCCAGCTCGCGCACCGTGGTCTCGACCGCCTCCCGGCAGAACTCGGGGTCGGTCACGTCGCCGGGAATGAGCAGCGCGCGCTGGCCCTCCGCCTCCACCGCCCGGCAGGTCTCCTCCGCGTCGGCATCCTCGTTCAGGTAGACGATCGCGACGTCCGCGCCCTCGCGGGCGAAGAGGACCGCCACCGCCCGGCCGATACCCGAGTCGCCGCCGGTGACCAGCGCCACCTTGTCCTCCAGCTTGCCCGATCCCCGGTATTCCGGCGCCTGATAGCGTGGACGTGGCTCCAGGTCGCGCTCGAGGCCCGGCTTGGCGAGCTGCTGCTTGGGCATCGGCGGCTCGGGGTAGCCGCGCTGGCCGACCTGCACCGCGCCCTCCTGCTTCTGCTTCTTCTTCTCGCCGCGGGACCGGGCGCTCTCGGCCTCGCGCTGGAGCTTCCGGTCCGAGCGCGCCTTGGCCTCGCCCTTCGCCTCGCCGGCGCGCGCATGCTTACCCGACCACCGTCCCGACTTTCGATTCACCGCCACGACAGCCTCCTGAGGATCGCCCGCCTGAGTGGATCGTGATGATGGGCGATCGGACCCCGCCGGGATGTGACAGGCCTCACCCGCGCGAAACGCCGGGGCGGCCTCGTCCGTAAGGCCACCATCGCACGCTCCCCGTATCCCAGAGGTCGTCATGCGGTTGTCTTTCGCCGCGCTCGCGGCGCTCGCCATCGCCGTTCCCGCCGCCGCCCAGACCGCGGCCGATTCCGCAGCCGTCCGCGCCAGCGCACTCGACTACGCCGAGGGCTGGTATGAAGGCAGCGCGGAGCGGATGGCGCGGGCGCTCCATCCCGAGCTCGTGAAGCGGATCGTGGTGTGGGACAGCACCACGGGCCGGAGCGTGCTGAACACCATGGGCGCGTCGGCGCTGGTGAACGCCGCCGGCCATGGCTACGGCACCAAGACCCCGAAGGAGAAGCAGGAAAGGGAGGTTCGGATTCTGGACCTGTACCGGAACGCCGGGGTCGCCAGGATCACGATGGCCGATTGGGTCGACTATCTGCAGCTGGCCAAGGTGGACGGCCGGTGGGTGATCGTGAACGTGCTCTGGGAGCGCAAGCCGGAGAACGGCGCCTGATGGGCCTCGCGCCCGCGGCGCTCGCGCTGGCCGCTCTGCTGGCCGGCCCGGCCGATCCGCCGACTCGCTCCTCCGGCTGGCTGGCCCGCCTGCCCGACGGCGAGGCCAAGCGGAAGTTCCTGCTCGATTGCACCGGCTGCCATCAGTTCGACGAGCGCATCGCCCGCCCGCGGGGCACGCCGCGCACCGAGGCGGGATGGGTGGAGGCCGTGACGCGGATGCTGGGCTATGGCGGTGCGACCGGCTCGTTCCCGGTCATCGCGGCCGATCGCGATGCCGGAGCGACGGCGGCCTGGCTGGCGCGGCATCTCCCGGCAGGCCCGGTGGCCGACCCCGTCGTGCCGAGTCCGGCCAGGGCTACCATCACCGAATACCTCATGCCGGAGCCGCAGGACCTGCCCCACGACGTGGTGGTCGAGCCCGACGGGCGGGTGCTGGTGACCGGGATGTTCACCCACGTGCTCTACCGGATCGACCCTGCCCGAGAGGCCCCGACGGAGGTCCCGATCCCGGTCGAGAAGGCAAATCCGCGGGCGATCGATCGGGACGCGCGCGGGCGGGTGTGGGCGGTGCTCGGAGCGCCCAGGAAGCTCGCCATGCTGGCGCCCGACTCCACCTGGAAGGTGCACGATGTCGGGATGTACCCGCACAGCGTCGCGATCGGGCCGGACGGACGGGTGTGGGTCAACGGCCACTTTACCCGCGCCCCCGAGCTGATCGGCTCGGTCGATCCGGCCTCGGGAAAGTTCCAGACCTACGAGATCCCGTCCCATCCGACAATGGCGGCGGTGCCCGGCGGCCCGATCCCCTATGAGATCCGCGCCGCGCCCGACGGCCGCATCTGGACCAGCGAGCTCCATGGAAACCGCATGGTGGCGTTCGATCCTTCCACCAACCGGTTCCAGACGTTCACCCTTCCGACGCCGCACAGCGGGCCGCGCCGCTTCGACGTGGACGCGCAGGGCATTCTCTGGATCCCGGCCTATGCGACCGGACGGCTGGTGCGGCTCGACCCGGCGAGCGCCAGGTTCACCGAGATTCCCCTGCCCATGCCGGACGCGCTGCCCTATGTGGTGCGTGCCGACCCCCGCGACGGCGCGCTGTGGATCGGCACCGGGGCCGCCGACGTGGTGTTCCGCTACGATCCCAAGGCTCGGCGATTCGACACCTACGACCTCGGCACCCGCGGGGCCATGATCCGGCACCTCGCCGTCGATCCGGCCCGCAACGCGGTCTGGTTGGCGTACGGCGCCTCGCCCGGCATTCCGGCCCGGATCGCGCGACTGGTGCCGGCCCGAAACCCGTAGGCAAGGCGCAGCCTCCCCATGCCTCCCATCGTTCTCCAGGTCAACGGCGCTCGCCGCCGAGTGGACGTGGCTCCCGACACGCCGCTCCTCTGGGTGCTGCGCGACGCGCTCGGCCTGACCGGGGCCAAATACGGCTGCGGCGCCGGCCACTGCGGCGCCTGCACCGTTCATCTCGGCGGCGCCGCGGTGCGCTCCTGCCAGGTCCAGGTGGGCGCGGTGGCCGGCAAGCCTATCACGACGATCGAGGGACTGTCTCCCGGCGGCAGTCACCCGGCGCAGCGCGCCTGGGTGGAGGAAGACGTGGCGCAATGCGGCTACTGCCAGGCGGGTCAGATCATGGCGGCCGCGGCACTCCTCGCGGGCACGCCGAAGCCGACCGACACGGAGATCGACGACGCGATGTCCGGCAACCTGTGCCGCTGCGGCACCTACCAGCGGATCCGGGCGGCGATCCATCGCGCTGCCGAGGGTGCGGCCTGATGCAGCGGCGCGATTTTCTCCAGGTCACCACCACGGCGGCCGGCGGCCTGCTGGTGCTCGGCACGCTGCCCCGCACGATGCACGGGCTCGCGGGGGGCTCGCTTGGCCCCTTCGTCGAGATCGGCTCCGACGGGCTGGTCACCATCCCGGCGAAAAACCCCGAGATCGGGCAGGGTGTGAAGACCGCGCTGCCTCTCATCGTGGCCGAGGAGCTCGACGTGGCCTGGGAACGGGTGCGGGTGGTTCAGGCCGACCTGGACCGCCGCTACGGCGACCAGTACGCGGGCGGGAGCGACGCCGTGAGCGAAAACTTCGACAGGTTGCGCCAGGCCGGCGCGACGGCGCGCCACCTGCTCGTCGCCGCGGCCGCGGCCCGCTGGGGTGTGGCCGCCGCCGCCTGCCGCACCGAGCTGGGCGTCGTGGTTCACGAGCCCAGCGGCCGCAGGCTCGGTTACGGCGCCCTCGCCGCGGAGGCCGCGCGGATTCCGGTTCCGGCAAAGGTCCCGCTCAAGCCGAGGTCGGCCTACCGGCTGCTCGGTACCCGGGTCCGCGCGACCGATCAGGCGGCGATCGCGACCGGGCGAGTGACGTACGGCCTCGACGCGCGCGCCCCGGGCATGCTCCGGGCCAGCGTGCTGCATCCGCCGTTCGGGCACCGTCTCGCTTCGCTCGACAGCGCCGCGGCCGAGCGTATCCCCGGAGTGAAGCGGGTGGTACGGATCGACCCACTCCCGAGCCCGCTGCACCTGCGGCAGGGAGTGGCCGTGGTGGCCGACTCCACTTGGGCCGCGATGCAGGGCGTACGCGCGGTGCAGGCCACCTGGGAGCGGGTGGCCGGGCCACCGGTGGACAGCGAGGCGATCCGGACCGCGATGCGCCAGGCCGTGCTGGCTCCGGGCGAGGCGGTTCGCAGCGACGGCGACGTGGATCGCGCCCTCGCCGGGGCCGCCAGGATCGTGGAGGCGACGTACGAGCTGCCGCTCCTGTCCCACGTCCCGATGGAGCCGATCAACTGCCTCGCCGACGTCCGCCGCGGACGCGCCGAGGTGTGGGGACCGATGCAGGATCCCGACGGCGTGCGCGAGCTGACGGCCCGCGTCACCGGGGTTCCTGCCACTGCCATCACGGTCCGCATGACTCGCGCGGGCGGCGGCTTCGGCCGGCGGCTCATGTCCGATTACGGTGCGGAGGCCGCGTACCTGTCGAAGGAGATGGGCGCGCCGGTGCAGGTCATGTGGACCCGGGAAGAGGACCTGAGCCAGGACTTCTATCGGCCGTGCGCCGTGCACCGGCTCCGGGCAGGCCTGGATACCGGCGGGCGGGTGATCGCCTGGGATCACCGGATGGCGAACCCCTCCCGCTACGCCTACGCCGAGAACGGGCAGCCGCCGGTGGTGTCCGAGCTGTACGCCGACGATTTTCCCGCCGGGTTCATTCCCGACTTCCGCCTCGGCTACACCCACATCCCCTGCGGCATCCCCGGCGGTGCCTGGCGCTCCACGCTGCACTCTTCCAATGCCTTCGCGGTGCAGAGCTTCGTGGACGAGCTGGCGCACGCGACGGGCAAGGATCCTCTGGCACTCCGGCTCGAGCTGCTCGGGCCGCCGCGGCGGCTCGACTACAAGGACTACGGCGGGCCCGTCTTCGACACCGGGCGCCTGGCCGGGGTGCTTCGGCTGGTGGCGGACAAGGCGGGCTGGGGATCACCGCCGGCGGCCGGCCGGGCGCGGGGAATCGCCGGCCACTTCACCTTCGGGAGCTACGCCGCCCACGTGGTGGAGGTCGCGCGCGCCGCCGACGGCTTCCGAGTGGAGCGCGTGGTGGTAGCGCTGGACTGCGGGCTGGTGGTGAACCGGAGCGGCGCCGAGGCGCAGGTACAGGGAGGGGTGCTGGACGGGCTCTCGGCCGCGCTCTACGGCGGAGTGACCGTCGAGGGCGGCCGGGTCCGGGAAACCAACTTCGACCGGTACCGACTGACCCGGATGCGCGAAGCGCCTCGCGTGGAGACCTGGTTCGTCTCCAGCGAGGCGCCACCGTCGGGCCTGGGCGAGCCGCCGGTGCCGCCGGTGGCGCCCGCGCTGGCCGGCGCGGTCTTCGCGCTCACCGGCGAGCGGCCCCGGCGATTGCCGCTGATCACTGGCCCAGCTTGATCCGCTCCACCCGGCGGTTCTTCGCACCGGTATTGTAGACCCGAAGGCTCACCACGTCTCCCGGCTTCATGCCCTTGAGCGCGTCGCGCAGCTCGGCCGGAGTCTTGACGGCCTTGCCCTCGACCTCGGTGATGATGTCGGGGCCGCCCCCGCGCTCGCCGTCGCTGAGGGTGTTCCACGACGGACCGCCGGGCACCACGTTGGTCACCAGCACGCCCTTCTGGCCGCGGTCGAGCTGCAGCTGAGCCCGGTCGTCGTCGCCGATCGGCGCGACCGTGACGCCGAGCGTGCCCACCGAAGCGGCGCCGTTCTCGTCAGCGGCGGTGTCGGGCGCGCCGGAGTCCCGGCTGGCCACGGCCGTCGGGGAGGGCAGCTCCTGCAGCTTCACGTCGAACGTCTTGCGGACGCCGCCCTTGCGGGCCACCTCGACCCTGACCGTCTGCCCCGGCTGCTGGAAGGCGATCCGCTGCTGCAGCTGGGCCACGTACTCCACCGGCTTGCCGTCGATCGAAATGATGATGTCGCCCGGCACGAGGCCGGCGCGCTTGGCCGGCGACGCGTCGCTGCCGAAGTCCTCGACGATGACGCCGCGAATCTCGGGCAGGCCGACGTACGCCGCGTCGTTGGCCGACGCGTTCCGGACCGTGATGCCCAGCGCCGAGCGGCGCACCCGTCCGTGCTCGATCAGTTGTCCCATGACCGTCCGCGCCAGGTTGATGGGAATCGCGAAGCCGTAGCCCGAGTAGAAGCCGGTGCCGCTCGCGATCGCCGTGTTCACGCCGATCACCTGCCCGGTGACGCTCACCAGCGGGCCGCCCGAATTGCCGGGGTTGATGGCCGCGTCGGTCTGGATGAAGTCCTGGATGCTGCGATCGTTGGCGTTGGGCAGGGCGAGACTCCGGCCCTTGGCGCTGATGATGCCGGACGTGACCGTGAAGGTCAGGTTCTCGCCCAGCGGGTTGCCCACGGCGAGGACCCATTCGCCCACCCGGCTGTCGTCGCTGTTGCCCAGGGGCGCGGGGGTGAGATGGTCGGCGTCGATCTTGAGCACGGCCAGATCGGTGCCGGGATCGGTGCCCACGACCTTGGCCTGGAACTCCCGACGGTCCAGCAGCCGCACCGTGACCTGGTCGGAGCTGTCGACCACGTGGTCGTTGGTCAGGATGTAGCCGTCACGGGAAACGATGAACCCGGAGCCCGCGGCCTCCTGGAACTGGGGCGGCTGCATCTGCGGCAGCTGGGGGAAGAAGCGCTCGAACCCCGGGGGGACCTGGGGGTGCATCGGCGAGTTATCATCGTCGTCGCTCTGGGAAGCCTTCTTGCCCGACTTGATGTAGACCACGCTCGGCTTGACCTGCTCGGCTACCGAGGCAAAGGATTCGCTCAATGCCTGAAGCCCCTGCACTGAGGGCGGGACCGGCTTGGCGGCCGCGGTTTGCGAGGGGGCCTGGCTCTGGGCCTCGCCGCTGTGGGGCAGATGCAGCGCGCCGGCGGCGATCAGGCCGCCGGAAAAGGCGAGCACCAGGCCAGCGGTGGTGGAGCGCCAGGTACGGAAAAACGTCATAACCGAATACTCCTGAAAGGTTCGGGGATCACTCGTGTCAATGCCCGGTCGGCCGGGAGGGTCGCACGAAACCAGGCTTGCCCCGGCTACGTCTTCAGGCCATCATCCGGCCCCGGACGACCCGGTCGCCCGTTTACCCGCTGCTGGAGAAGCAGATGTATCCCAAGGTGTTAGCTCATCGCCGGCCCGCCGGCATTCTGCTGGCAGGACTGGCGATCGCCGGCTGCGGAGGCGGACGCACCGAAGCGCCCGCGACCGCCCCCACCCCTGCCGCGGGTGCCGCGGCGCCGACGACCCGGGCCATGGAGGTGCCGCAACTCGTCGGCTTCGAGAAGGCGCTCGCCGCGGGCACCAGGCAGGCCAATGGCGAGCCCGGGCCCAAGTACTGGCAGCAGTGGGCGGACTACAAGCTGGAAGCCGAGCTCAATCCAGTGTCCAAGCGGCTCACCGGGCACGGCACCATCCGCTACCAGAACCGCTCGCCCGACACCCTGGCCGTCGTCTACGTCCAGGTGCTGCACAACATCTTCGCGCCGGGCGCGCGTCATGACACGGACGTTCCCTGGTCGGTCGAGGGCATGGACCTCGACAAGGTGGTGGCCCAGGGCCAGACCTTGACCACCGGGGGCGGCTCCGATGCGCCCGGATACCAGGTCGACGGAACCATCATGCGCGTGATTCTCCCGCACCCGATCGTCCCGGGCGGTAGCGCCGACTTCGAGTTCAACTGGCGTCTGCGGGTTCCGCCCGATGGGGCGCCGCGGGGAGGCCAGGACGGGGAGGTCTGGTACATCAGCTACTGGTACCCGCAGATGGCGGTCTATGACGACGTGAACGGCTGGCAGACCGACCAGTACCTCGGGAACGCCGAGTTCTACATGGGGTACGGGAACTATGACGTGTCTCTCACCGTGCCGGCCGGCTGGCTGGTGACCAGCACGGGGCGGCTGCTCAACCCCGACCAGGTGCTCACTGCCCAGACCCGGGCCCGGCTCGACTCTGCGCGGGCCGGCAGTGCGATCGTCCACGTGGTGAACGAGAGCGACCGCGGGGCGGGCACGGCGACGACGGCGGGCACCGACGGCAAGCTCACCTGGCACTATCGCGCGGAGAACGTGCGCGACGTTTCCTGGGCCACCTCGTCGAAGTACCTGTGGGACGCGACCACGGCCGCCGTCGGAGACGCCAACGGCGACGGCAAGCCCGACACCTCGACGGTCGAGTCGTTCTGGCGCCCTGAGGAGCGGCGCAACCACTGGGATGAGGCGGCCCGCTATGGCCAGCACTCGATCCAGTTCTTCTCCCGGTATCTGTGGCCCTACGCCTATCCCCACATGACCGTGGTGGACGGGCCGACGTCGTGCGGCGGCATGGAGTTTCCGATGATGACGTGCATCGGGGGCCAGTGGGACACGCTCAGCTTCTACGAGGTGGTGAACCACGAAATCGGGCACATGTGGTTCCCCATGATGGTGGGCTCCGACGAGAAACGCTTCGCCTGGATGGACGAGGGATTCACCCAGTTCGACCAGTCCCAGGCGATGGACGACTTCTTCAAGGGGTACGACGACGAGGCGGAGAACCGGCAGCCCTACATCAACCTGGCGGTGGCCGGCGGCGAGGTGGAGCTGATGCACCACGGCGACCGCTACCCCAACTACAACGCCTACGGGACGGCGAGCTATTACAAGACCGCGACCGTGCTGGTGGCGCTCCGGGGCGTGCTCGGCCGGGAGCTGTTCCACAGGGCGTTCACCGAGTACGGCCGGCGCTGGATGTACAAGCATCCGACGCCCTGGGACTTTTTCAATACCATCGAGGACGTGTCCGGACGGGATCTCTCCTGGTTCTGGCGGACCTGGTTCTTCGAGACCTGGAAGCTGGACCAGGCGATCGACACCGTCGCGGCGGTGGGAGACTCGCTGGAGGTGACCGTCTCCAACCGGGGCAAGGCGATGATGCCGGTGCATCTGGTGGTGAGCCGGACGGACGGCAAGACCGACAGCCTCGACGTGCCGGTCAGCGTCTGGTTCGACGGCCGCAAGCGAACGACGGTCAAGGTGGCCAAGGAGCCCACGATCAAGGTCATCGAGATCGACCCGGCCCGCGACTTTCCCGACGTGGACCGCTCCAACGGGACCTGGCCCCGGTAACTGTCGGCCGGGTAACGGCCTGGGCCGCCGGTTACGGCGGCCCGAGGCGCCGGGGTAACTTGATCCTATGTCCCGGCTCCTGATCGTGGCCAACCGGCTCCCGATCACCGTCCGCCCCACCGACTCCGGGGTGGAGGTGGAGCGGAGCACCGGCGGCCTGGCGACCGGCCTGCTCCGCCCGCACGCGGAGGGCGACGGGTTGTGGATCGGCTGGTCCGGCGCCGCGCCGGAGACGCTGACCCCCTCGCAGCAGGACGCCCTCGACCGCGAGCTGGCCGATCAGCGGCTGGTCGGCGTCACCCTCTCCAGCGATCAGGTCAACCGCTACTACGAAGGCTTCTCCAACGGGGTCCTCTGGCCCCTGTTTCACTACCTGCTCGACCAGGTTCCCCTGCAGGTGAGCGGCTGGGACAGCTACGTCGAGGTCAACCAGCGCTTCGCCGACGTGGTCGCCGCGCAGTACCAGAAGGACGATCTGGTCTGGGTTCACGACTATCAGCTGCTCCTGCTGCCCGGGCTCCTCCGCCGCCGGCTGCCCGAAGCCCGGATCGGATTCTTCCTCCACATTCCGTTCCCCTCGGAGGAGCTCTTCCGCACCCTGCCGGCCCGGGCGCAGCTCCTCGAGGGGGTGCTCGGCGCCGACCTGGTCGGCTTTCACACGCCGGCCTACCTGCGGCACTTCGCCACGGCGCTGACCGACATTCTCGGCCTCACGGTGGACATCGACCGGGTGCAGCTCCCCGGCCGTGAGGTCCGCCTGGGGGTCTTTCCGATGGGCGTAGACAGCGCCTCGTTCGACACGCTCGCCCGCGACCCGGCCGTCGAGGCCGAGGCGGAGGCGCTCCGCGGCGATGGAAGCGTGCGGATGCTGGTCGGGGTGGACCGGCTGGACTACACCAAGGGCATTCCCCGGCGGCTGCTGGCCTACGAGCGGATGCTGCAGAGCCACCCCGAGCTGCGGGAGAGGGTCCGGCTGGTGCAGGTGGCGGTGCCTTCGCGCACCGGGGTCGAGGCCTATCAGGAGTACCGCTCCCTGGTGGACCAGCTGGTGGGGCGGATCAACGGCACCTTCGGCACGGCGCGCTGGGTCCCGGTCCATTACATCTTCCGCGCCCTCTCGGTGTCCGACCTGGTGGCGCTCTATCGCGCTGCCGACGTGATGGTGGTGACGCCCCTCCGCGACGGGATGAACCTGGTCGCCAAGGAATTCGTCGCGTCCCGGAGCGACGGCGACGGCGTGCTGGTGCTGAGCGAGTTCGCCGGGGCAGCATGGGAGCTGCCCGAGGCGGTGCTGGTGAATCCCTACGACACCGACGGCACCGCCGAGGGATTCTATCGGGCGCTGAGCATGGAGCCGGACGAGCGGAAGGCGCGGCTCGCACCGCTCCGGAACCGGGTGCGGACCTTCGACGTGCACCAGTGGGTGAGCTCGTTCCTGGAGCAGCTCGAAGGGGTGTCCCGTCCGTCGGTGCGAACCGTGTCCCCCGCCGCGGGCGAGACCGCGCTCCGGGCCGAGCTGGTTCAGGCGCTCGAGCGCACCGAGGAGCTCCTGCTCCTGCTCGACTACGACGGGACCCTGGTCCCGTTCACCGCCACGCCCGAGCTGGCCCGCCCCGATGCCGGCCTGCTGACGCTCCTGCGCCGCCTGGCGGAACGACGCGACACCGAAGTGCACATCGTGAGCGGGCGGAGCCGGGAAGCGCTGGAGCAGTGGATGGGCACGCTGCCGGTCTGGCTTCACGCCGAGCACGGCTTCTGGTCCCGTCCCCGCGGCGCGCGCGACTGGGTGCCCGCCGCGGAGGTAGGCGGCTCCTGGCGCGAGCCGGTGCTGCACATCCTCCGCGACATCACCGCCCGCACCCCCGGATCGCTGATCGAGGTGAAGGCGGTGGCCATCGCCTGGCACTACCGGATGGCCGACCTGGAGACCGGCGCCCGCCGGGCCAACGAGCTCCGGCTGCACCTGAACCAGCTCCTCAGCAATCAGCCGGTGGAAATCCTGGCGGGCAACCGGGTGCTGGAGATCCGGCCGCACGGGATCCACAAGGGACGGATCGTGCCGCCGCTGCCGCCGGAGCGGCTGGCGCGGACCGCGGTAGTGGCGATCGGCGACGACCGCACTGACGAGGACCTGTTCGTCAGCCTGCCGCCCGAGGCGATCACCGTGCGCGTCGGTCCCGGGCCGACCCGGGCGCACTACCGGCTGGAGGGGACCGGAGCGGTGCGCGGCGTGCTGCAGCTCCTCGCCGACTCCGGGGTCCGGGCCGGTGCGGGCGCGCCGGAGCCAGCCTCCCGATGAGCGCCGCACTTCCGCTCGCGATACCGACGCTCGACCCACCGGTCGCTCCGCGGGACCATGCGGCGGGGCCCGCGGGCGCCCGGGTCACCCTGGTGGAGTACGCCGACTTCGAGTGCCCCAGCTGTGGCGCGGCGCACGGGGTGATCCAGGCCGCGCGCCGCGCCTTCGGGGACAATCTGCGGCTGGTCTTCCGGCACTTTCCGCTGCGCGACTCCCATCCTCACGCGCTCGACGCCGCGCGGGCGGCGGAGGCGGCGGCGGAGCAGGGGCAGTTCTGGCCGATGCACGACCGGCTGTTCGAGCGGCAGCACGCGCTCGATCCGGGCGATCTCGTCCGGCACGCCCGCAAGGTCGGGCTCGACGTGGTGCGGTGGGGTCGGGTGATGGCCCTGGCCTCCACCGAGGAGCGGGTGCTGGGCGACCTGGCGAGCGGCCGGCGCAGCGGCGTGCGGGGCACACCGACCCTGTTCATCAACGGAGCGCGCTACGAGGGGCTGGTCGAGCGGGGCGCGCTCATCGATACCCTGGCGCGGGCCGCGCTCGGGAGCCGGCAGCCCGGTCCCGGGAGGCAGACATGACCGCCAAGTTGCCCTCCGGCTCGACCGCCCGCGAGACGGTTCGGGAGATCGGCCGTCACACCGTGGTCCGGCTGGTCGGCTACTACGTGATCGCCGGCAGCTTGCTGCTGCTGCTGAGTGCGATGCTGCCGGAGCATAGCCCGCCCGGCCTGGCTCCCGCGGCACCGATGCCGTCCACCATGAGCGGCATGCTGGACTGGTTCCGCGGCCGGATGGCGCTCTTTCCCCATGGGGCGCCGCGCTGGGTGGACGCCCTGCTGCAGATGGTGGGCGCGGTGCTGCTTGTGATCCCGCTGGCCTTCACCTACGTGCGGACCCGCACCCGCGTGAAGTTCGATCACTCCCTGGTGCAGACCGTGATCGTGCTGCCCATCGTGGTCACCGCGATCCTCGTCGTGGTGCGCGACAGCCTGGCGCTGGCCTTCAGCCTCGCCGGCATCGTGGCCGCGGTCCGCTTCCGCAACAACCTTCGGGAGTCGGGCGACGCGGTCTACATCTTCGGCGCCATCGGCATCGGCTTCGCGTCGGGCATCCACGCGCTGAGCGTGGCCGCGGTGCTCTCGATCGTCTTCGTCGTGGTGGAGCTGGCGCTCTGGAAATTCAACTTCAGCGCCGATTTCGAGCGGACCTTCGCCCGGCTCTGCCTGCCATCCGGGGCCGACCTGAGCGGCCTACCCGAGCTGCGCGAGCCCGCGCGCGCCGAGCCGGCGGCGGTCCCATCGGCGGACGGCAAGAGCACCCGGCTTCGGATCTACGTGGACCGGGTGGATGCGGCCCGACCGCTGATCGAGGCGGTGCTGGCCCGCGACGCCAAGCGGTGGACCTTCGAGGCAGAGGAACCCCCGGCTGACGGCGGCGCGCCGGTCCTGGCCTACCGGGTGCGGCCGCGCAAGAGCGTGGGGCTCGAGGGGCTGCGGAGCAATCTCCTGCGCGAGGGCGCGCCGCACGTGGTGGCCGCGGACGACACCCCGGAGCTCTGACAGGATTCTGTCACGCGGCGCGTAGACGCGCCTCCGGGGTCGAGCGCATACATGAGGGCATGACCCTCACCGCTCGAAAGCCTCTCGCCGACCTGCAGTTGACCGAGGACGGTCGGCCGACCCTGCGTCGCGCACTCGGTCCCCTTCATCTCACCACCCTCGGCATCGGCTCCGTGATCGGGACGGGCATCTTCGTCCTGACCGGCACCGCGGCATCGCAACACGCGGGGCCCGCGCTGGTGCTCTCGATGATCATCGCCGCGGTCGGCTGCGCGCTGGCCGGACTCTGCTATGCCGAGCTCGCGGCGATGATCCCGGTGGCGGGCAGCGCCTACACCTACGCCTACGCGTCGTCCGGGCAGCTGGTCGCCTGGATCATCGGCTGGGACCTGATCCTGGAGTACGCGCTGAGCGGCGCCACCGTCGCCGTCGGCTGGTCCGGCTACTTCGTGAGCTTCCTGCGCGACCTCGGCCTGTCGCTGCCGCCGGCGCTGACGGCGGCGCCCGGCTCGACCGCCGCGGCGGCGGACGGCTCGCTGGTGCCCGGCGTCTTCAACCTGCCGGCCGCGGCGATCGTCGCGCTGGTGGCGGCGCTGCTGGTGGTCGGCATCCGGCAGTCGGCCGGGGCCAACACGGTGCTGGTGGTGATCAAGGTCGTGGTCCTGATCCTGTTCGTCGGCCTGGGCACGGCGTACGTGCGGCGGGAGAACCTCACCCCGTTCATTCCGCCCAATACCGGCACCTTCGGGTCCTTCGGGTGGAGCGGCGTGCTCCGCGGGGCGGCGATCATGTTCTTCGCCTACGTCGGGTTCGACGCGGTGTCCACCGCGGCGCAGGAGGCCCGGCGTCCCCAGCGCGACATGCCGATCGGCATTCTGGCCTCGCTCGGCATCTGCACCCTGATCTACATCGCCGTCGCGCTGGTGCTGATCGGCATCGTGCCCTACCCGAAGCTCAACGTGGCCGACCCGCTCGCGGTCGGGATCGATTCGACCGGCCTGACCTGGTTCAGCCCGGTGGTGAAGGTGAGCGCGCTCTTCGGCCTCTTCAGCACCATCCTGGTGCAGCTCCTGGGGCAGAGCCGGATCTTCTACTCGATGAGCCGGGACCGCCTGCTCCCACCCTTCTTCAGCGCCGTCCATCCCCGGTTCCGCACCCCGCACCTCAGCACCATGCTGACCGGCAGCGTGGTGGCCGTGGCCGCGGGCCTGCTGCCGATCGGCCTGCTGAGCGAGCTGGTCAGCATCGGCAGTCTGCTGGCCTTCGTGCTGGTGTGCGTCGGGGTGATCGTGCTTCGCCGCACCGCGCCGGATACTCCTCGTCCCTTCCGGGTGCCCTGGGTGCCGGTCGTGCCGGTGCTCGGCGCGCTGGTGTGCCTGGTGCAGATGGTGAGCCTCCCCTGGCCCACCTGGGAGCGGCTCCTGGTGTGGCTGGTGCTCGGGATGGGGATCTACATTGGGTATGGGAGGAAGCGGGCGGGGGTGGGGCGGTAGGGCGGAGGGTCGGAGGAAGTGTGTTGCGCGATTGTAATCGTGCGCTGAGGCAGATCACTGAGCGAGAGAGTCGACCGCGCCGATGCGTCGTTCCTGGTTGTCGCTAATCACCGGCTACCCTGCGACCCTGCGTCCCGGCGACCCTGCGCCTCCTGACCGCGGCCCTTCGCCCCTGCGCCCATCGGTACTCCTCACCCTCACCCTCCTCCTGGCCGGGCTGCTGGCCTTCGAGGCCCAGCGAGCCACCCGCTCGCACCGGGTGACCGCGGAGCGGGCCCTGCGCGACTACGCCGCCGTGGCCGCGCACGAGTTGCTCGTCTCCAACTCCGAGGAGCTCGACGATCTGCTGGCGCCCGCGCTGGCCCCGGTCGTCGGGAGCCCGGGGGCGTCACCCTACGACTCGCTGCCGGCGCCGAGCGCGATCGCGGGCGCCCTCGAGCTGATGCCCGCCTGCGCTGAGGGAGCCGATGCCGGCCGGTTCGTCTTCTCGCTCGACTTCCGGAGCGGCAGCGTGGTCACCGCGGGTGCGCCCGCGCCGACGGCCCTGAAGGACTGGCTGGCTCAGGCCGTTCGTCCAACCGATGGGCTCGGCGCCGCCTGGGGCGCCGGTCCCGGGCGTGACCGGGTGGCGCTGTACCGGGTCAAGACGATCCGCTACAGCGGGTTCGCCGCGCATGAAGCGCCGCTCGCCGCCTACGGCGTCGTCGTGTGCCGCTCCGCGCTCGCCAGGGTGCTCTCGCGGGCGCTTCCGCGGCGCCCGTTGCTACCGCCGTCGGTCACCGGCGGGATCTCCAACGCGGCGCTCGCGGCGCTCGAGGTGCGAGGTCCCGACGGCAGCGTGCTCTGGCGCGCCGGCCCCGCCGCCGGCAGCGAGTACGCCGGGGCGCCGGCCGCCGATTCCGCGCGTGGCCTCACCGCCCGAGCGGCATTTCCGCCGGCCGTGGCCGCCCGGCTGGCATTGGTCGAGCCGCGGAGCCGCTTGCCGGTGCTGCTCCTGCTGCTCGCGCTCACCGGAGGGCTGGGAGTGGTCGCGCTCCGGCAGCTTCGGCGGGAACAGGAGCTCGCCCGCCTGCGCGCCGACTTCACCAGCAGCGTCTCCCACGAGCTCCGGACCCCGCTCACCCAGATTCTCCTCTATGCCGAAACCCTCGAGCTCGGCCGGTTGGCCGGGGACGACGAGCGACGCCAGGCCCTCGGCGTGATCGTGCAGGAAGCCCGGCGCCTGGCCCATCTGGTGGAGAACGTGCTCCAGTACTCCCGCGCCGAGCGGCGGGGCACGCTGGTGCATCCGGAACGCCGGTCGCTCGCGCCGCTGGCCCGGGAGATCGTGGAGCGGTTCACTCCGCTGGCGGGGACGGCGTCGGTGCGACTGCGGACCGAGCTGGACGAGACCGTGCTCGCGCCGGTGGATGCGGATGCGCTCACCCAGATTCTCCTCAACCTGCTCGACAACGCCTTCCGGCACGGGGGCGATACCGGGGCCGTGGTGCTGCGCCTCGGCCTGCACGGCACGCTCGCGCGTCTCGAGGTGGAAGACGGCGGGCCCGGCGTGCCCGCCGCCATGCGGGAGCAGATCTGGGCGCCGTTCGTCCGCATAGACCGCCGCCCCTCGGCGCCGGGCAGCGGAATCGGACTCGCGGTGGTCCGTGAGCTGGTGCGGGCGCACGGGGGTGAGTGCCGGGTGGAAGAGGCCGAGGGCGGTGGGGCTCGGTTCGTGGTGGAGCTGCCGGGTGCCGCGCGGGCGGCCATGCCCTCTCCGACTCCGCCGATGGAGGCGCCGTGGCCCGCATCCTGATCGTCGAGGACAACCGCAACCTCGCCCACGGGCTCCGGACCAACCTCGAGTTCGAGGGACATCAGGCGGAGATCGCCTCCGATGGCGACGCCGGCCTGCGCCGGGCCCGGAGCGGCGAGCACGACATCGTCGTGCTCGACCTCATGCTGCCCGAGCTGGACGGGTACCACATCCTGGAGACGCTTCGGCGCGAGGGGCACATCGTGCCCGTCCTGGTGCTCACGGCGCGCGGCGACGAGGCGGACAAGGTGCGCGGACTCGACAGCGGGGCCGACGACTACGTCACCAAGCCGTTCGCGCTGCGGGAGCTGCTCGCCCGGGTGGCGGCACTCCTCCGCCGAAGCGCCGCCAGGTCCCCGGACTCATCGGGAGGTCCGGCGGCGATCCGTTTCGGCGACGTCGAGCTCGACCCGGCGATTCGCGAGGTCCGGCGAAGCGGCGCGCCCGTGGCCCTCCGGCCCAAGGAGTACGAGCTGCTCCACGCCCTCGCCCGACGGGAAGGACGGCTGGCCGAGCGGAGTGAGCTCCTCCGTGAGGTCTGGGGCTATCACGAAAGCGTGCTGAGCCGCACGCTGGACACGCACATCGGAGAGCTGCGGCGCAAGCTGGAAGCCGACCCTTCGGCGCCGAGGCACATCCTCACGGTCCGGAAGGCGGGGTATCGGTTGGTGGGGTAGCCTGCGCCACCTTGCCCCCTCGTCTCCTCGCCCCCTTCTTCCCCCCATGCCCCGCATCGAGACCCTCGCCGTGCATGCCGGCCACGTCCCTGACCCGGGCACCGGCGCGGTGAGTCCACCGATCCACCTCTCCACCACCTTCGCGCGACACCCCGACGGGACGCTTCCGCAGGGATTTCTCTACGCCCGGAGCGACAATCCGAACCGCCACGCGCTGGAGGACGCCCTGGCATCCCTGGAAGGTGGGGCGGTGGCGCTGGCGTTCGCGTCGGGAATGGCGGCCACCACGGCCATCGTCCAGGCGCTCGCCGCGGGCGATCACGTCATCGCGCCGACCGACGCCTATTACGGCACGGCGAAGGTGCTGCGCGAGGTGTTCGGCCGGTGGGGATTGGCGTCCACCTTCGTCGACCTGACCGACGCGGCCGCGGTGCAGCGGGCCGTGACGCCGACTACCCGGCTGATCTGGGTCGAAACTCCGTCCAATCCCACTCTCGCGGTCACCGACATCGCCCGGATTTCCGCCATCGCGCGGGAGGCCGGTGCCTGGTGCGTCTGCGACAACACCTGGGCGACGCCGCTGCTGCAGCGGCCGCTCGAGCTGGGTGCGCACGCCGTGATGCACGCGACCACGAAATACCTCGGCGGCCACAGCGACGTGACCGGCGGGGCATTGATCCTGGGGGAAGCCGGCGAGCTGGCCGACCGGCTGCGAGTGATCCAGACCGTGGGCGGTGCGATTCCATCTGCCTTCGACTGCTGGCTGGTCCACCGCGGGATCCGCACCCTGCCCTGGCGGATGCGGGGCCACTGCGACAACGCGGAGCGAGTGGCCGCCTTCCTGGCCGGTCATCCCCGGGTGGAGGCGGTTCACTACCCCGGGCTGCGCGGCGACCCGGGACACGCGGTGGCGCGCCGCCAGATGACCCGGTTCGGCGGGATGGTCTCGTTTCAGGTGAAGGGTGGGGCGGAGGCGGCGCTCGGTGTGGCATCGCGGGTCCGGCTCTTCACCCGGGCCACGAGTCTGGGCGGGCCGGAAAGCCTGATCGAGCATCGGGCCTCGGTGGAAGGACCCGAGTCCCGCACGCCTCCAGGGCTGCTCCGGTTGTCGGTGGGGTTGGAGCACGCCGACGACCTGGTCGAGGATCTCGGCCAGGCCCTCGGCTGAGGCGGAACGTCTAGTCGTTGTCCGGCTGGGCGGCGGTCAGGGCCTGAGGCTTGATGCGGCGGATCGCGCGCTTGGCGCCGGCGGCCACCTCGTCGTTGATATCCTCCTGCATGACCTTGAGCAGCCTGGGCACCGCCGCCTCGGCGCCGGGGCCGATCTCGCCCAGCGCCACGGTCACCGGGAACCGCACCGCGGCGATCGGGTCGTCGAGGCTCTCGATCAGGGCGGGCACCGCGGCCGCGGCGGCGGGACCCATTCCGGAGATCTCGTAGGCGGCCGCGTTTCGAGTCTGCGGGGCCGGCGCCTTGAGGTCGGCAATCCACTCGCTCAGCGATCGCCCGTCGGAAACCGGCTCCTTCCCGGTGGCCGCCCCCTGGGCCGCGAGGGGCCCGGTGGCGAGCGTGAAGGCGAGGGCGGCGGAGCCGAGCGCACGAGTCAGCATGTTTCCTCCAGAGTGGTCATCAGGGCGCCTCGGGCGCCATGCCGAAATATATCCCCCCCGGGAAACTTCCCCCGGGCCGATTCCGAAGTGGCAGCCGTGACCCATTCACCTCCACCGACCGGACCCATGATCCGACTTCGCCCCGTCCTGGCGCTCCCCATCCTCCTGATCACCTTCGCGGTTGCTCCACTGGCGGCCCAGACCCGGTCGGCGCCGAGGGACTACCGCGCCGTAGCCGACAGCCTCATCCGGGCCGCCACCGGCGACAGCGCCGCCTACCGGCGACTCGGCGATCTGGTGGATCGGTTCGGCCACCGGCTGGCCGGGTCGCCCAGCCTGGAGGCCGCGATCGACTGGATCCTCGCCGAGATGCGGAAGGACGGACTGAGCAACGTGCGGGGCGAGCCGGTGATGGTGACGAGCTGGGTCCGGGGCCAGGAGTCGGTGAACCTGGTCTCGCCCCGCCGTATGCCGCTCCGCATGCTCGGACTCGGCGGAAGCGTGAGCACTCCGCCGGACGGGATCACCGCCCGGGTGCTGGTGGTCTCCAGCTTCGACGAGCTGGAGCGGCGTCGGGCCGAAGCCCGAGGGCGGATCGTGCTGTTCGACGCGCCGTTCACCGAGTACGGCGAGACCCGGCGGTACCGCACCGACGGGGCGGTCGCCGCGGCGCGGGCCGGCGCGGTCGCCTCGCTGATCCGGTCGGTCGCGCCGTTCTCGATCCGGAGCCCGCACACCGGACGGGTCTCCTACCAGGCCGACGCGGCCAGGATCCCCGCCGCGGCGCTCAGCAACGAGGACGCCATGATGCTCCACCGGATGCAGGACCGGGGAGACAGCGTGGTGGTCACCCTCAGGATGCAGGCCCATCAGCTGCCCGACGCCCAGTCCCGCAACGTGGTGGCGGAAGTCGTCGGACGGATCGAGCCCGACGAGGTGGTCGTGCTGGGTGGGCATATCGACAGCTGGGACGTAGGCCAGGGCGCGATGGACGACGGCGGCGGGTCGGTGGCGGCATGGGAGGCGGTCCGGCTGATCCGGAAGCTGGGGCTGCATCCTCGTCGCACCATTCGCGTGGTGCTCTGGACCAACGAGGAGAACGGCGTGGAGGGCGGCGCGGCTTACCTGGAGCGGCATCGTGATTCCCTGACCAGCCACGTGATGGCGATGGAATCCGACGGCGGGGTGTTCAACCCCCGGGGCGTGCTGGTCGCCGGGACACCCCAGGCGGTCGAGGTGGTGCGGCAGGTCGGCCAGCTGCTGCGCCCGATCGGCGCCGACCGGGTCACCAAGGTGGACAGCAGCCCCGAGGCCGATATCGAGCCGATGGTGACGCTCGGGGTACCGGGCGTCGGGCTCGACGTGGACGCCTCGCGCTATTTCTGGTATCACCACAGCGACGGCGACACCCTCGATAAGCTCGACCCGGCGGAGATGGGTCGCTGCGTCGCCCTCATGGCCGTCATGGCCTACGTGATCGCCGACCTGCCGGTCCGGCTGCCCAGTTAGGCGCTGCGGGAAACCGGCGGTCCAGGGCCCTCGTAGACCGAAGTATCTCTTCGGAACGTGGGCATGCTCCTCCCTCTGCTTTTCGCGCTCGCCGGCCCCGAGGAACCCCCGGAGGTCTATCATGGCCGCTCGGGGAACCTCGACGTGCGGCCGCCCAGGATCGAAGCGGATGTCACGATCGACGGGGTGCTGAACGAGCCCGAGTGGGCCCGGGCCGCCGTGCTCACCGGCTTCAGCCAGTACTCCCCCAGCGACGGGGTGGCCGCCTCCGACAGCACCGAGGTGCTGATCTGGTATGCGCCGGGCGCGATCTACTTCGGGATCCGGGCCTACGAGGCGCACGGGGGGGTGCACGCCACCCTCGCCGACCGTGACCGGATCGGATCGGACGATTACGTCCAGATCCTGCTCGGTACCTTCGGCGACGGCCGCCAGGCGACGGTCTTCGCGGTGAACCCGCTCGGCGTCCAATCCGACGGCGCGCTGGTGGAGACCGGATCGGTGCGCGGCGGCAACGGCTTCACCAGCGCCGTGGTACAGCGGGAGACCGCCGACCTGAGTCCGGACTACGTCTACGACTCGAAGGGGCGGGTCACCGATTGGGGCTACGAAGTCGAGGTCCGGATTCCGTTCAAGAGCCTGCGCTATCAGGCGGCCCAGGAGCAGAGCTGGGTGCTCAATGTGACCCGGCAGGTCCAGCACTCCGGGCACGAGGATTCCTGGGCCCCGGCGCGCCGGGCCAGCGCGTCGTTCCTGGCCCAGGGCGGCCACCTGGTGGGCCTCACCGATCTGCACCGCGGTCTGGTGCTCGACCTCAATCCTTCGGTCATCAGCCGCACCACCGGCGCGCCGGGCGCCACCGGCTGGGACTACCAGGGCGGGAGCCCGGAGCTCGGGGCGACGGTTCGCTGGGGGATCAGCAACAACCTCAGCCTGACCGGCACCGCCAATCCGGACTTCAGTCAGGTCGAATCCGACGCCGGACAGCTGCTCTTCGACCCTCGGGACGAGAGTTTTTTCCAGGAGAAGCGTCCCTTCTTCCTGGACGGCATCGAGCAGTTCACCACGCCCAACAACCTGATTTACACCCGCCGCGTGGTGCAGCCCTCCGGCGCGGCCAAGCTCACCGGCAAGTACCTGAGCACCGACGTGGCGGTGCTGTCCGCGGTGGACGACCAGCAGGTCTCCGCCGACGGGCAGGACCACCCCTTCTTCAACATCCTCCGGCTGCAGCGCGACGTCGGCGCCTCGTCGCGGATCGGGGTGGTGTATACCGACCGGATCGAGGGCGGGGACTACAGCCGCCTCGGCGGTGCCGATGCACGACTGGTTTTCCGGAAGATCTACTCGGTGCAGCTGCAGCTGGCCGGCAGCAGCACCCGGCTGGGCGGCGAGAGCTTCGGCGGCCCGCTCTGGATGGCCCGGGTGAACGGCAATGGCCGAACCCTCGGCTGGCGCAGCAGCATCCTGGCGAGCAGCGAGAATTTCCGCGCCCGGAGCGGGTTCTTCCCCCGCCCGGGACTGGTCCACCTGAACTTCGACCCTCGGGTCGCCGCCTATGGCAAGAGCGGCGCGCTCATGGAGAGCGTCACCTTCGACGTCAACCTGAACGGCCGCTGGCGCTACCGCGATTTCGTGTCGGGCGGCGGCATCATGGACGAGCAGCTCCACTTCAACCTGAATTCGACGCTCCGCGGAGGGTGGGGCCTCACCACGTCCCTGCTGCTGGAGAGCTTCGGGTACCCCTACGAGATCTACGGCGGGTACCGGGTCGAGGTGCCTCGTCCGGACGGCGGGGCGGACACCGCGGCGTTCGTGGGGCAGCCGCGGATTCCCAACCGCGACTACGTGCTCTCGGTCACGACCCCCGACTTCAAGCAGTTCTCCGCCAACGCCTTCATCCTCTGGGGCAACGACGAGAACTTCTACGAGTGGTCGCCCGGGCGGATCATCATCGCCAACGGCGGGCTCAACTGGCGCCCGACCGGCCAGATCCGGGTGGACGGCACCTATGCCCTCCAGGAGGTGCGCCGCCGGAGCGACGGGAGTCTGGTGAATCGGCAGCACATCCCGCGGGTCAAGCTGGAGTACCAGCTCTCCCGGCCGATCTTCCTCCGGGTAGTCGGCGAGTACCTCCACGAGCAGCAGACCCCGCTTCGCGACGATACCCGGACCGAGGGCGCGATCCTGATCTACGATCCGGGCGTGGACGATTTCGTCCGCACCGAGGCCTTCACCCGGTCTTCCTTCCGGGGCGACCTGCTCTTTTCCTATCAGCCCGTGCCGGGCACCGTGGGCTTCCTGGGTTACGGCAGCACGCTGCAGGACCCGACGGTCGACGACGCGGGCTTCGACCGGAGCGGGATGCGGCGGGTGAGCGACGGGGTGTTTGTGAAGGTGAGCTATTTGTTTCGGATGTAAGGGCGGGGGGGAGAGGGGAAAGGGGAAGGGCGAAGGGAATGTGCGGGTGGTCGCGCGTACCTTTCGCCTTTCCCCCTTCCTCCTTTCCCCCCAAACTTCCCCCCATGACCCTCCCCCGCATCCTCGCCCTGTTCGGCCGGGCTCTGCTGCGCCGCTGTCCCAACTGTGGTGGCGGGCCGATTTTCGACGGCTGGTTTCGGATGCGGGTCCACTGTCCCCGGTGCGGACTCGAGCTGCAGCGCGGGGAGGAGGGATATCAGGTCGGCGCGTACATGTTCAATATCATCGCCGCCGAGCTGATCTTCGCGGCGCTGTTCGTCGGGGTGCTGGTGGCTACCTGGCCCGATCCACCCTGGAATTTTCTGCTCTACGGCGGGATGGCGCTGATGATCGTGGTCCCGGTGGTCTTCTATCCCTTTTCCAAGACCATTTTCCTGGCTTTCGACCTGATCTTCCGGCCGGCGCGGCCGAGCGGGCTGCCGCCGCGCTGACCGTCCGGCGTGCGAATCCGGGCGCTTCGCCCGTCGCCCGTAGTCGCGGGCATGCGGATTGCCCCGTGCCGGTCCGTCCGCCTCCAGTCCGAGGGTTCCATGTCTCGAGCGCTCGCCGCCGCCGGGTGGAGTTACGTCGCGCTCTGTGGCCTCATCCTCGCCTCCCATCGGGATATCCCGCGCGGTGGCGAGCCGCCCCACCCCGCGCCCGCCTATGGGGGCGATGCCGGCTCGTGGTTCGCCCAGATCAAGCCCTTCTGCAACGCGGTCGAGGTCGAGGTGCAGCAGCAGCGGACGCCGGCGCCACCCGACGCGAGCGGGGCCGGATACGCGGCGGCCTGCTACGCGCTCGCCGGCAAGATCGACCGTGCCCGCGGGGTACTCGATTCGCTGCCGGCCCGGCTCCGGCCACAGGCCGCCGACATCGTCTTCAACGTCGGCCACCCGGTCGCCGACGCCGGCGACGACGCCTCGGCCGGGCCGATCATGCGCCTGGTGGTGGAGTACACGCCCGAGAACTACATGGCGCTCTACCACGCCGGCATCTCCGAATACCAGCTCGGGCAGTACGACTATGCCCGGACGCATCTCGAGCGCTTCCTGGAGCTGTATCGGGCCGAGGACGGGTGGCGCGCCAACGCCCGGGACGTGCTGGGCCGGATCCGGTGAGCGACTATCTCGCGCCCGGGACGGTGCTCTGCGACCGCTGGGAGATCGGTCGCGAGCTGGGACGGGGCGGCTACTCGGTAGTCTATCTCGCGCGGGACCGCCGCCTCGGCTCCGACGTCGCCCTCAAGCTGCTCGTGCCGCCGCCGGCGGCGGCCGAGCTGGCGCGGGAACGGATGCGGCGGGAGGTGCAGGTCGTCCGCTCGCTCTCGCATCCTTGCATCGTTCCGGTCTACGAGTTCATGGAGGATGGGCCCTGGAGCTTCATCGTGATGGAGTACGTGGCGGGTCCCGATCTCCAGGTGCGGGTCCGCCAGCGCGGGCGCCTGGCCGCCGACCAGGGGGTGCGGCTTGGCCGCGATCTGGCGTCCGCGCTCGCCGCGGCGCACCGACGGGGCATCCTCCATCGCGACGTGAAGCCGCAGAATGTGCTGCTCGATCCCGACGGCAGGTTTCGCCTGACCGACTTCGGCTCCGCCCGGCTGGACGGCCAGCTCGGCATGACCGCGACCGGTACCCTGGCCGGCACTCCGGACTACGTGGCGCCGGAAGTTGCCGCCGGCCGGCGGGGCGACGCGCGGGCCGATCTCTACGCCTGCGGCCTGACGATTTACTACGGCCTGGCGGGCGAGCTGCCCGACCGGAGCCGGCCCCCGGCCGGCGACGCGTACCGGGCCGGCTCGGTGGTGCCCGGCGTTCCGGAGTGGCTGGATGACGTGGTGGCGCGAGCCACGGCTGCGGCCCCGGAGGATCGCTTTCCCAGCGCCGCGGCCCTCGAGGAGGCGCTGGCCAAGCAGGGCGCGGGCGCGGCCGAGCCCGCTGCCCGGTGTGCGCTCTGCGGTGGCCCCGATCCGTTCGCCTCGGGACTGTGCCCCGGCTGTGGCGGAGGGAGCGATGGGGCGGGAAAGACGCTGGTGGTGCTGCAGCGCCCGGTCGGCGCGGACGCCATCGCAGCGGCACGCAGCCGGCTGGTCGCGGTCGTTCCGGACGCCGGCGACGAGGCACTGGCGGCGACCCGCGGCGAGCGGCCCCTCTTTCGGACCTCGGCCGACGCAGCCCGCCGCATCGTGGAGCAGCTGGGCGCGCACCAGCTCGCCGCGCGGACGGTGCCGATGTCACGCGCGGTGGAGCTGTGGCCCGCCTCGTTTCATCTCATGCTGGTGGCGGTCGTGGTCGCCGGCGCCGCGGCGGGCGTCAGTGCGGCGCCCCCGCTTCGCTGGGTGACGCCGATCTTCGTCGGCCTCCTGCTGCTCAGCGCCCGCCGTGGGGCGGTCACGCCGCTGGTGAGCGCGGCGCGGCGGAGGGCCGCGCTGCCGCCCGAGGTCGAGCAGCGCCTCATCACTGCCCTGGCCGAGCTCCCCACCGGGACCGCGCGCGACCTGCTGGCCGATCTCGCCCGGCTGGGGTGCGCGGTATCGGTGGCACTCCGCCGGGCCGGCGCCGACGAGACCGCGCCCGCGCTGGGTGAGCTGCTCCTCGCCGGCGCCGACGCTGCCTCCGACCTCGCGCTGCTGGACGGTAGCCTCGGGCGGTTCGAGCGCCAGCGCGAGCGGCTGGCGGCTCAGTCCGATGGCTGGGCGGACGCCCTCGCTCGCTGCGAGCGGGCCCGCGACGCCCTGGTGCAGCGCCTGCTCGATGCCATGACCGTGCTCGGCCGGCTCCAGGGCCAGGCCGCCGAGCTGGGCGGCAAGGCGCTCGCGCTCGACGACACGGTCGCCGCCCTTCGCGCCGAAGCCGAGGCGCAGCAGGCGGCCGCGCGGGAGATCGCCGCGCTGCTCGGCTCCCCCGGCCCTTGACGCCGGCCGCTCCCGAATCCGTGTAGGTGCGGAGCCACAACGCAGCGCGCTCGCCGGCCAATCCACCCACCTGCAAACCGCTGCACACCTCCGCACGACAGTCTTGCCTGACCGGAAGTTGAGTCGGCTCCGGGCAGCGCCGATTCGTGCACCTCGCCAGGTCGCTCACTGGTCCGCCTCTTGCCCCCCTGCTGCCGCGTCACTCCCGAGCCATCGCGATCCCCACTTTCGAGCCGCGACCAATGCGCGTCCTGCTCCTCAACTACGAGTACCCGCCGTTCGGTGGGGGCGCGGGCGTCGCCACGGAGGCGCTGGCGCGAGGATTGGCGCGCCGGGGCATGATGGTGGAGGTGATCACCGCGGGCGAGCAGGCCGGAGAGCAGAGCGAGCTGCTCTGGGACGGCGCCGCCGCGAACGAAGGGCTGCTCACCGTGCACCGCGTCCCGGTGAAGCGGATCGGGGTGCACCAGGCCGGCATGCGGGCGGCACTGGACTACCTTCGCGCCGCCCTCCCCCTGGTCCGGCGCCGCCTCCGCGAGCAGCAGTACGACATCGTCCACTTCTTCTTTTCCCTCCCGACCGCCGCGATGCTCCCGCTCCTCGACCTGGGTGAGACCCCGGTCGTGGTGTCGCTGCGCGGCTCGGACGTGCCGGGGTACGATCCCCACCAGCGGGGGCTCGAGCGCGCCCATCGCGCCCTGCTGCCGCTCACCCGCTGGATCTGGCGGCGCGCCACCCGCGTGGTGGCCGTGTGCGAGAGCCTGGGCCGGCTTGCGCAGGAGACCCTGCCCGGGCTGGAGTATTCGGTGATCCAGAACGGGGTGGACCTGGAGCGCTTCCGCCCCCGGGCCAATGGTCGCGCCGCGCCGAGCCAGCGGATCCGCTGTCTCGCGGTGTCGCGGCTGGTGGAGCGCAAGGGACTGGACGATCTGCTCCGCGCCTTCGCCTCGCTGGAGCGGGGACGCTACGAGCTGGAGATCGTGGGCGGCGGCGCCGACGAGCGGCCGCTCCGCGCGCTGACCACCGAGCTCGGCCTCGACGACCTGGTCCGGTTCACCGGGCCGCTCGACCGGGTGCGCACCGCGGCCCGCTACCGCGACGCCGACATCTTCACCCTCGCCTCGTGGGAAGAGGCCTTCGGGAACGCCTTCGCCGAGGCGCTCGCGTCGGGTCTGCCGGTGATCGGCAGCAACGTGGGTGGCATCCCCGAGCTGGTGGAGCACGGCCGGCACGGCGTGCTGGTGCCGCCGCGCGATCCTGCGACGCTCGCGGCCGCCATCCGCTTCCTGGCCGAGCGTCCCGAGCTTCGGGCGGAGATGGGCCGGCGGAACCGGGCGCACGCGGAGGCGAATCTCAGCTGGGAGCGGATGACCACCCGCTACCTGGCCACCTATCAGGGTCTCCGCCGCCGCGCGCCCGCGCGCGCGATGCTGGCCCAGGCGTCCTCGAGCAGCTGGTGAGCGGCGCGGTCGGGTTCTGGCTCGCGGCCGACGCGCTCCCGGTGATGAGCGCACCGCTGCTCGATGCCGATCGCCTCCGCGCGCTGGCTCGGCGCCGGCTGTCGCGCCTGCTCCTGACCGCCGGCCGCACCGGGTTCTACCAGGCGCGGCTGCGCGAGGCCGGGGTCACCGGATCGAGCCTGCTGCTGGAGCGCGATCCCTCGGCCGTCCTCGCCGGCATGGCCCCGGTGAGCAAGGCCGAGCTGCGCGAGGCGGGCGACGGGCTCTTCGTCGGTGGGCGGCCGAGGTCCGGCTGGCGCTCCAGCGCGAGCTCCGGATCCACCGGCGAGCCCTTCCGGGTGTACTACGACGCCCGCGCCTGGGCCACGCTCAAGCTGCTGGTCAAGTGGCGCGCCCGTCGGCGCTGCGGTCTGGGGGTGCAGCATCGCGTTGCCCTGCTCGAGGCGGTCCCGCCGGTGGACGCGAGTCCCGATGGCGGTCCCGCGGGCCGGGTGGCGAGGATCAGCATCTTCCAGCCCGCCGAGGTCGTCGCGGCGCAGCTCGTCGCCTTCGCGCCCGACGCGGTGTACGGCCTGCCGTCGGCGCTGCGCGAGGCGGGGTCGATTCTGCAGGACGGCGGCGCGCGGTTCCGGGTCCCCCTGATCTTCACCAGCGGGGAGTTGCTTCATCCCGGGGCCCGCGCCGCCATCAGCCGGGCCTTCCACGGCCGGGTCTACGACGTGTACGGCAGCTCGGAGACCAAGGAGATCGCCTGGGAGTGCCCGGCCGGCGGGATGCACGTGAACGCCGACGTGATGCGGGTGGAAATCGTGGACGACGCCGGCGGGTTGCTCCCCGAGGGCGCCGAAGGGCACATCGTGGCCACCTCGCTGGTCAACCACGCGATGCCGCTGCTGCGCTATCGCCTGGGCGACCGGGGCAGTCTCCTTCCCGGCCGCTGCGACTGCGGCCTCGCCTTCCCCCGGCTCGGCGTGGTCACCGGTCGTGAGGCCGACATGCTGGAGCTGCGGGGCGGCCGCCGGGTCTCGCCCTATGCCTTGACCTGCGCGCTGGAGCGTGTGGGGCAGGTGCTCCGCTACCAGGTGACCCAGCTCGATCCGGCCCGGGTGCGGGTCCGTGCGATCGCGCATCCCGATGCCGACCGCGAAGCCATGGCCGAGAGGATTCGCGCCGTGCTCCGGGCGGAGGTGGCGCCGTTTCTCGAAGCCGATGTCGAGTACGTCGACCGCCTGGCGCACGGCCCGCGCGCCAAGTTCCGGGTGGTGGAGCCGCTGGCCACGGGAGCGCGCGCGTGACCGCGGGCCGCCCCGAGATCACCCCGGCGCTGTCGGCGGTGTGGCGCCACGGTCGGGCGGCGGGCACCGAGCTCCGCCTCTGGCAGGACGCGCGGCTTCGCCGGCTGGTGAGCCACGCCTACGAGTCCGTCCCGTTCTACCGCCGCCTCTTCGACCGGCACCGGCTGCATCCCCGCCACGTCCGAGGTGTCCGCGATCTCGAGATCATCCCCTTCGTCGAGAAGGCCGACCTGCGCGGGCAGCGCCCTGGTGACCTGCTGGCGCAGGGCCACGATCCCGCGACCCTGCTCACGGTGCGCACCAGCGGGTCCACCGGGGAGCCGTTCACCATCCGACGCACCTGGCTGGAGGACAAGCTCCAGTACCTGATCCGGCTCCGCGCGCTGCAGGCGCTCGGCATCCGCTCGCGCGACCTGGTGGTCGCCGTCGGGGTGCATCGGCCGGAGAGCGGGGACGCCAAGCTGATGGGACGCACCCTTCGCGCCCTCGGTCTCCACGCCCGGGTGCTGCTCGACGGCCTCGAGGATCCGGTGCACACCACCTACGAGCTCCGGCGGCTCCGGCCCGACGTGCTGACCGGTCTGCCGGGGATGCTGAACCGCCTCACCGCGCCCGAGCTGGCGGGTGCCCTCGAGACGGTGCGCCCGCGCCTGGTGGTGGTCGGCGGCGAGGTGACGGCGCCGGCCATGCGCGCCCGACTCGGCCGGACCTTCGGCGCCCCGGTCTACGAGACCTACGGCAGTCACGAGTGCCCGCTCATCGCCTCCGAA
This sequence comes from Gemmatimonadales bacterium, assembly GCA_035278885.1. GTDB lineage: Bacteria > Gemmatimonadota > Gemmatimonadetes > Gemmatimonadales > GWC2-71-9 > CAVVWJ01. The sequence continues at coordinate 75,300 of DATEIR010000004.1, forward strand.
TGTCCCTGGTCCGGCACCCTGCACGCCTGCGAGGACGCTGTCCTGGTGGAGGTGCTGCGCGACGGACAGCCGGTCGAGCCGGGCGAGCAGGGCGAGGTGGTCGTCACCAACCTCCACGCCTACGCGATGCCGTTCATCCGGTATCGAATCGGCGACCTCGCGACCCGCGCGCCCTCCTGCGCCTGCGGCTCGCCGTTCGCCGCGCTCGGTGCGGTGCAGGGCCGGATGATCGACTATTTCCCGCTGCCCGACGGGCGTCTGCTGCATCCCTACGAGATCGTGACCCGACTGGTCTGGGGCAGTCAGGCCTGGATCCGCCAGTATCAGCTGGTGCAGGAACGGCGGGACAGCGTGGTGCTCTACGTCGTGGCGGAGGCCGCCCCGACCGAGGCCCAGGTCGGCGAGGTGGTCCGCGCGGTGCGTCCGGTGCTCGGGGATCGCGTGCGCTTCGAGGTCCGCCCCGTCGCCCGGATCCCGTTCGAGGCTACCGGCAAGCTGCGCCCCTCGCGCTCACTGGTCCGGTCCGAGTACGACCAGGCGGGCTCCCAGCCGCTCTCGGCATGACCCGAATCTTCATCCATTGCGTGGGATCGTTGCGCTCGCTCCAGAACCTGGACGCGGCCATCCCGGGCTTCGACCGCTACCCCGAGCGCGCGCTGCTGCTGGCAGAGGCCGGAGACCTGGTCTGCGTCGGCGCGGCGGTCGATCCCGAGTACCTGGAGTTCCTCGCCGGCCTCGGCCTGGGGCCTCGGGCCGAGGACGTGGTCGTGGTCGAGGGGGTCGGCCCCCTGGCCGACCGGCTCCGCGCCGCACCGCTGCCCCTGGTGCAGCGGCTCCGCGGCACGGGACGCGACACCGTGTGGATCGAGCCCTATGCCGCCAGCGACGCCGCCTTCGCCCTGGCGGCGGCGCTGCGCTGTGAGAGTGGCGCGGCGATCCGGGTGCGCTCGGGACTCCCCGAGATCACCGCGCACGCCGACCAGAAGCACCTCATGCGGGAGCGGGCCGAGGGACTGGGCATTCCGGTAGCCGAGGGGGAGGTGGCGCTGCTGGCCCACGCGGGCGGCCGCCGCCGCGGCGACCTGGGCGCGGTGCGCGACGCGATCGAGCGGCAGCTCGGCCGCACCGGTCGGGTCATCGTTCGCGGGGCCTCGGGAGCCTCCGGGTCGTCGACCTTCGTGGTGGGCCGCGGCGGCGACGACACCGACGGCGTGCTCCGGCGCATCGCGCTCCGCACCGACAACCGCTGCTATCTGGTCGAGTCGATGGTGGAGGCCACCGCCTCCCCCAACCTCATGCTCGACATTCCCGCCACCGGCGGCCCCATCGGACCGGCCGAAGTGAGCGACCAGCGCTGGGGCCGGACCCTGGTGCACGACGGCAACCAGAGCCCCAGCTGCGCCCGGCTGATCCCGGCGATGGAAGGCTGGGCCCGCATGCTGGCGGCGTGGCTCCGGCGCGAGGGATACGCGGGGCCGGTGGGCTTCGATTTCGTCGAGTACCGCGACCGGCGGACCGGCGGGCCGGCGGCATTCCTGGCCGAGGTGAACCCGCGGGTGAATGGGGCCAGCTATCCGCTCGCCGTGCGCCGCCGGCTGGCACCGCGGTCCGCCTTCGTCTCCGGGACGCTGCGGACCGGCGCGCAGTGTTTCACCGACGTGCGGACCACGCTGGGCTCGCTCGTGTTCGACCCCGAGCGGGGCAGCGGCGTCATTCCCTATGCGACTGGCGGCCTGACCCTGGGGCGCTGCGCCGTGGTGGCGCTGGCCGGCTCGCGACTCCGCGCGGCCGAGCTGTACGGAGCGGCGCGCGCCCGACTGGAGGCGGCATGGGCAGCAGCGTGATCACCCGCGGGCGCGCCGCGGTCACCGCCGCGGTGCTCGATACCTGGTACGCCCGGGCCCGGCGGCACCGCCGGACGAGCTGGCAGACGCTCTTCATCGGCGTCACCGGCAGCGCGGGCAAGACCACCACCAAGGACCTGATCTGGGCGGCGCTGAGCTCGCGCTCGCTGGGACTCAAGAGCCCGGGCACCCACAACGCCTCGCATTGGGTCCCTCGCGTGGTGCTGCGGGCCCGGCCGGACCACGATTTCTGTGTAGTGGAGCTGGGCGCGACCGGCCCGAAGAGCCTCGACCGTCCGATCGCGCTGGTCCGTCCCAAGGTGGCGGTGGTGACCAACGTCGGCGGCGATCACCGCTCCAGCTTCCGCACCCTCGAAGCCACCGCGGCGGAGAAGGGCAAGCTGGTGGCTGCGGTACCGGCCAACGGGCTCGCGGTGCTGAACGCGGACGACCCGCTGGTGCTCGCGATGGCGAGTCGCTCGAAGGCACGGGTCATCACCTTCGGCCTGACCGAGAAGGCGGATGTGCGGGCCGAAGAAGTCTCGAGCGTCTGGCCCGACCGACTCGGCTTCGTGGCGAGCTACCGCGGTGAGCGGGTGCGGATCCAGACGCGATTCTGCGGGGAGCACTGGGTGCACGCCGTCCTGGCCGCGCTGGCCACGGCGGTGGGGCTCGACCTGCCGCTGCAGGCCGCGGCCGACGCCGTCGCGCGGGTGGAGCCGTGGTCGGGCCGGCTGAGTCCGGTGGCCGTGGGGAGCGTCACCTTCATCCGGGACGAGTGCAAGGCGTCGCTCTGGTCGGTCGGTCCCGCGCTGCGATTGCTCCGGGAGGCGCGGGCGCCGCGCAAGATCGCGGTCATCGGGACCCTGAGCGACTACGCCGGACGAGCCTCGTCGGTGTACGCCGGCGTAGCGCGGGAGGCGCTCGAGTCCGCCGACGAAGTCGTCTTCGTGGGGCCGCAGGCCTGCCGCTCGTCGGGCGCGCGCACGCACCGGCGCGCCGCGGCGCTCCACGCGTTCGAGTCGGCACGCGAGGCGAGTGCCTGGCTGGACGCCAATCTCCGGCCCGACGATCTGGTGCTGCTCAAGGGCTCCCAGCGGGCCGACCACCTGCTCCGACTGCTGCTGGCGCGCCAGGGGCCGGTCGCCTGCTGGAGACAACAGTGCCGGCGGCTCAAGTTCTGCGACCAGTGCCTCCTGCTCCGGGTTCCGGAGCTTCCCTTGCCACGGCTCGGCCTCCTGGCCGGACCGCCGGAGCCGGCCGGTGGGTAGCGCCCCCGCCGACGAGCGATGACGCTCGTCGCCTCCGCCGAGGCGCTCGCCGAGGCCGAGTGGAACGGGCTCGCGCGGCGGGGCTTTCACCTGCATCGCTGGCACCGGATCGCGGAGGCCTGCGGATGGGTGCCCCGCCACCTGGTGGTGCGCGACGTGGACCGCGGCACCACGGTCGTGCCCGCCTGGCTCGCCCGACAGCCCGCCCTGCACGACCTCCACGACCGCTGGATGGGCGCGCTTCGCCCGCTCGAGCGGGTCGGTCTCGAACTCCGCCCGGTGCTCACGGTGCAATCCCCCTTTGCCCAGGTGAGCGACCTCCTCGGCGCGAGGCCGAACCCGGGGGGGCTCACGGACCTGTTCGAGCGTCTGGAGGAGACGGCCGACCGGGAAGGCGCCCGGGCCGTCGTCTGGCCGTGGGTGGACGCCGGCGAGCAGACGCTGATCGGCTGCGCCCGCGAGCGCGGCTACGCGGTGCTCTACGCCGGGGCGACGGCGTGGCTGCCGGTCCGCTGGGGCACGTTCGAGGACTACGTCGCGAGCCGCAGTAAGGCGGTCCGCCGGACGGTGCGGGCCGACCTGACCGCCTTCCGCGGCGCCGGACTCCACGCGGTGGCGGCCGAGGACTTCCGCGCCGCGGCGCCGGCGATGGAGGCGCTCTACCGCGAGGCCTATCGCCGTCGCAACGAGCGGGAGCCGCGGATTCCGGCCGGCTGCTTCGAGCGGCTGGCGGAGACGCCGACGCCGGGCCTGCTGGCGCAGCTCACCTGGAGCGGCGAGCGGCTGGTCGGCTGCAGCATCAAGCTGCACGCGGCCGGGGTGATGGATAGTACCTTCGCGGCCTTCGCCGCGGGGCACGAAGGCGGGCCGGCCTACCTCGGCGATCTGGTTTACCAGCCACTCCAGCTCGCCATCGAGCGGCGGATCCGGGCGATCGACCTGGGCAGCTCGGCGCTCTACCCCAAGGTGCTGCGGGGCGCGCGGCTCCGTCGGCGCATGGTGCTGGTACGCGGGAGCGGCCGGCTGATGCACCGGGTGCTGCGGCGGCTGGGCCGGACGATGGCGCGGCGGCAGGAGGAAAAGGAGCGGCGCATGCTGGGCGCGCTCTGGTCACCCGGCTGCTACGACGACGGCGAGGACGACGCATGAGCCGACTCGCCCGGTACGTCCGCGAGTGCCAAACTTTTCCCCTCGACGCGCGGATCGCCTGGAGCAACGAGGGCTGGCGCGGCGTGTGGGAGGCGATCGCGACCCGCACCCTGCGCAAGGTGGTGCGGAACGACCGGATGATTCTCTTCGCCCAGGGGCTCGACGACCTGCCCGACGCGCCGTCGCTCGATGGTGTCACCGTCACCCGGCTGCTGCCGCGCGAGCTCCCCATGCTGGCCTACCTGGTGAGCCGGCGGGATCTCGAGGCATTTCGCGGGCTCCTGGCGGCCGGCCGCATCGCGGTCGTGGCCTGGCGGGATGGTCGCGCGGTGGGCTACGCCTGGATGGCCGAGCGGCTGGCGGCGGACGTCACCCGCTGTCCCATTCCGCTTCCCGAAGAGGCGGTCTATCTCTGGAACCTGTATGTGCTCCCCGCGGAGCGAGGACGGGGAGTCGGATCGGCGCTGGCCGGGGAGCGGCTGGCGATCGCCCGGGAGCTGGGCTACCGGGAGGGATGGCGGATGATCGCGCCCAGGAACCTCGCGTCGCTCCGTACCCTCCGCGCCGGCGGCGCGACCCGCATCGTAGGCGAGGTCCGCGTCGTCCGTCTCCTGGGCCGGCTGCGCGCCAGCTTTCTGCCGCCCCGCATGCGGGTGTGACTCGGGCGGTTGACAGTCCCGCTCGGAAGCCCGTAAGTTCCCCGTTCAGACCCCAACGCACCGAGAGGCCGATGTCGCTGTCCCGTGCTGCCGCCCGAATGATGATGTGCTGTACCCATGGTCCGACCGGACCCCGGGGACAGGGCGCGTAGCGCTAGGCACAGGGGACCTGATTTCCTGGCCGGCCGCGCTCCTCCGGGAGTCGCGGCCGCTCGTTTTTTCGGCCCACCGGGCCATTCATCGTCACTGAGGAAAGAGGAGGCGGTCATGCCAGCAACGCAGGTCGCGCCGGTCACCCCCATCGAGCAGCGCGGCTACGCCCATCCGGAGGTGCTCGTCTCGACCGACTGGGTGGCCCAGCACCTCGACGACCCCAAGGTCCGGCTGGTCGAGTCGAACGAGGACATTCTGCTGTACGATACCGGCCACATTCCCGGCGCGGTCAAGATCGACTGGACCACCGATCTCAACGACCAGACCGTCCGTGATTACATCGGCCGGGAGCAGCTGCAGAAGCTGCTGCGCGCCAAGGGGATCAACCAGGACACCACGATCGTCTTCTACGGCGACAAGAACAACTGGTGGGCTACCTACGCACTCTGGGTGCTGCAGCTCTTCGGGGTGAGGAACGTGAAGGTGGTGGACGGCGGCCGGCTCCGCTGGGTGGACGAGGGTCGCCCTCTCAGCACCGACAAGCCGAGCTATCCCGAAGGGAACATCACGGTAGGCGAGCGGGACGACTCCAGGATCCGCGCCTTCCGCGAGGACGTGCTGGCCCACCTCAAGAAGAAGGGCCAGCTGGTGGACGTGCGCAGTCCGGAAGAGTTCCGGGGCGAGAAGACTCACATGCCCGAGTACCCGCAGGAGGGATGCCTCCGGGGTGGGCACATCCCGGGCGCCAAGAGCGTTCCCTGGGCCAAGGCGATCGACCCGGAGACACACACCTTCAAGTCGGCGGCCGACCTCCGGAAGCTGTACGAGCAGGACAACAGCCTGAAGAAGGAGCAGGAGACGATCGCCTACTGCCGGATCGGCGAGCGCTCGAGCCACACCTGGTTCGCGCTGACCTATCTGCTCGGATTCGACAACGTGCGGAACTACGACGGGTCGTGGACGGAGTGGGGGAACGCGGTGCGGCTGCCGGTGGAGAAGCCGTAACGGTCGGACGGTCGGACGGTGCGTTTGGTGGGAACATCGAGCCCTCCGGTGTCAAGCCGCTGGAGGGCCACTTGTATTTCGGGCGCAGGCGAGCAACTCGCGCCTGTCCGCCTGTCCGCCTGTCCGCCCCGTTGACACATCAAGATTAGTTGATATGTTGAGATATGGCCACCTCGACTGGGAATCGGGCTCGGCTCGCCGAGATCTTTCACGCGTTGTCGGATGAGACGCGTCTTTCCATCGTCCAGCGACTGCGCCGAGGAGAATGCTGCGTCTGCGAGTTGACTGACCTGCTCGGGGCGGCGCAGTCGCGGCTCAGCTTCCATCTCAAGGTGCTGCGGAAGGCCGGGCTCATCGACTGCCGCCGGGAGGGACGGTGGGCGTATTACTGGCTGGTGCCGGAGGCGCTGGGCCGGCTCGAGGACGCCATCGGAGATCTCAAGCCCACGCGGGCGGCGCTGGCCCAGGTCGAAGCGGGCCGGGCGTGTTGTGCGTAGCGTTCTCGCGTGACCGACATATCAACAATTCTTGGTATGATTTTCAACCCATTGCTCGAGGTAGCCTTCCATGAGTGACGAGCGTTTCCCCACCGATGCCGCTGCCATCAAGGCCAGTGTCCGGGCCAGGTACGGCGAGGCGGCCACCCGGGTTCGGACCGGAGGCGGAGAGTCGACGAGCAGGTGTTGCGGGGCCGCGGCCTCGGAGGGTGAACGGGATCCGATCACGGCCGATCTCTATGGCGCCCCTCAGACCGAGGGGTTGCCCTCGGCAGCGGTAGCGGCCTCGCTCGGGTGTGGGAATCCCACGGCGCTGGTCGAGCTGAAGGCGGGTGAGGTGGTCCTCGATCTGGGGTCGGGTGGGGGGCTCGACGTGCTGCTGTCGGCCCGCCGGGTGGGGCCGTCGGGAAAGGCCTACGGCCTCGACATGACGGATGAGATGCTGGCGCTGGCCCGGGCCAATGCCGAGACGGCCGGGGCGGCCAACGTCGAGTTCCTGCGGGGCGACATCGAGCGCGTGCCGCTGCCGGACGCGTCGGTCGATGTCGTCATCTCCAACTGCGTCATCAATCTCTCCGCCGACAAGCGGCAGGTGCTGCGCGAGGCGTTCCGGGTGCTCAAGCCGGGCGGCCGCTTCGCTGTCTCGGATGTCGTGGTCCGGGGCGAGTTGCCCGCCGCGGTGCGGCGCAGCGTGGAGCTCTGGATCGGCTGCGTGGCCGGCGCGCTGGAGGAGGAGGAGTTCAAGGCACTCCTGACCGAGGTCGGCTTCCAGGACGCGGAGATCGAGCCGACTCGCATCTACCGATTCGAGGACGCGCGCACCTTCCTCACCGGAGTGGCCGGCGAGGAGCTCGAGGTGCTGGCGCGGCAGGTGAGCGGCTGCGTGATGGGCGCCTTCGTGCGCGCCACGAAGCCCGCGGGGGCAGGCACCGCTGCCGAGCATGCGTGCTGCGGGTCCGCGTGCTGCGCGTAATGCCTACGTTGCGACCGGCACGGCCGGCGGATCGCGCAGCGGCGGAGGCGCTGCTCGCGGAGGTCGGCTTGCCGCTGGCGGGTTTGGACGCCTGCTTCGGGAACGCCTGGGTGGCCGAAGTGGACAATGGTCCGGAAGGTTCCCCCCGGCTGGTTGGGATGGCGGGGGTGGAGATCTACTACGACGGGGCGCTGCTCCGGTCCGTTGCGGTGCATCCGGACTGGCGCGGTACGGGCCTCGGCCGTTCGTTGGTGATGCGGGTCCTCGAGGCGGTGGCGAAGGCCGGTGCGGGCGACGTGTACCTGCTGACCACGAGCGCAGAGGGTTGGTTCCCTCGGCTCGGCTTCGCGTCGCTCGCGCGAGACGCGGTCCCGACGGCGGTCCAACAGTCGATTGAGTTCCGAGAAGCGTGTCCAGCCACGGCCGTAGTCATGCACAGAACTCTGTGAGGCAGTGCGCCCACCTTTCCGACGTCAACAGTACTTCCTCAGTGCTAGAAGGTCGGGCTCGACGACTCCGCTTGAAAAGGGCTCCGACATCCCACTGATTCACTCATAGGCTGATTCACCGACGCTACTCTATCATCGTAGCGCGACCACGGCATGTGCAAAACCTTGCGCTCCTTGCGCGTCACCAATCTCAACGCTGCGCAACGACTTGCCTTTCCTCCTAGCAGAGTTGTGTCCTGGGAATAGTTTCTGCTTTACTGGTTCTGAGCCATCAATCCAAGAAAATCGACGCGATTTAGGACGGCGGCAGGTCCGCCGAGCAGGATAGCACCCTTGGTCCGTTCACGAAGACGACGGACGCACTACGCGTCCGCCGCCATCGCTACGTTCAGGAGGCAGGAAATGCGTACGTCCGCATGGATCTCACTTCTGGGATTGGTGGGGCTGGCGGTGGCCTGCGGTGATCAGCCGACCGAGGTGTTGCCCGAGAAAGAGTTGGCTCAGGGCCCCGGAATGATTGCGTTGGCAACAGCGTCCTCGGATGACGGGCTGTCGATCACAACCGACCAGAACGACTACGCGCCGGGTGACACGGTGTGGTTCACTGGAGCGGGGTGGCCCGCCGAAGATACGCTGGACATCCTCTTGACCGATGACACAGGGGACGAGCACCGGTGGTCGATCGCAACGGCCGAGGATGGCACGTTCCGCGATTCCACCTACGTCGTCAACGACGGCGACTTGAACGTCACCTTCACGCTGAGCGCGACGAGCCGCTCGACCGGACGATATCTGACGGTCACGTTCACCGATGCCAATCCCAGTGTGAGCGCTATTACTCTCAGTCCGACCCGGCCAGATCCTTCGGCGTCGCCGTTCACCGCTTCCTTCACGGTGAGCATCAACGGTTCCGTCACCAGCCCCTGGCGATCGACTGGCTGGCGCATCTACCCCAAGGGGAGTGCCAGCGGGGCGTACACCTGTGTGAACACTGCCGATCGCACGACTGTCGGAACATCGGCCCTCACCGTGCTCACGCTATCGACTCCTAGCATCGTGGGCGAGTACACTTTGGACGTTCAGACCTACAGTGACGATGGCACTGCTTGCGCGACTAGGGTCGGTAGTGGTGAGACATTGGACTTTTTCGTTGGCACACCAGATCTCACCATCAGCAAGACACACACCGGCAGCTTTGCCGCGAGTGGCACGGGGTCCTACCTGATAACGGTCACCAACTCGGGGAATCTGGTGAGTAACGGCCCCATTTCGGTGACTGATGCTCTGCCAAGTGGATTCACGTTCTCGTCGGCCAG
>DATEIR010000005.1:0-21247 GCA_035278885.1 Gemmatimonadales bacterium
GGGGCATAGTAGGCGCAGGGGCGCAGGGGCGCAGGGGCGCAGGGGCGCAGGGGCGCAGGGGCGCAGGGGCGCAGGGGCGCAGGGCACGAACGCTCGTCGTCGACGGAAACGCAAATGACGAGGGACCCACCAGAGCCACGCGGTAGGTCCCTCGTCAGTCCAGGTATGCCAACACGCAGAACCCTCTGTACCTCTGCGTCCCTGCGTCCCTGCGTCCCTGCGTTCCTGCGTCCCTGCGCTGCGCCCCCGCGCCCCTGCGCCCGCACCTACCCCCGCATCTGCACCTTCGAATGCCGCTTCCCATACGCGAAGTAGATGATCAGGCCCAGCAGCATCCAGATGATCAACCGGGCCCAGGTGTCCTTGGGGAGTCCGAGCATCAGGTAGAAGCAGGCCAGAATGCCGCCGATGGGGACGATCGGGACCAGCGGGGTGCGGAAGGGACGGGGACGGTCGGGGTCGGTGCGCCGGAGCACCAGCACGCCGGCGCAGACGATCGCGAAGGCGAGCAGCGTTCCGATCGACACCAGCTCGCCCAGGAGGCCGATCGGCAGAAGCCCGGCGAACGCCATGGCGAAGACGCCGGTGAGCGCGCTGGCGAGCCATGGGGTGCGGAACTTGGGATGCACCGAACTGAATACCGGCGGCAGGAGGCCGTCCTTGGACATGCTGTAGAAGATGCGGGGCTGCCCCAGGAGCATCACCAGGATGACCGACGAGAGACCCGCGATCGCGCCGATCTTCACCACCGGACGGAGCCAGGCCAGCGCCGGGCCCGCGGCGTTGATGCCGACCGCGATCGGATCCGGCACGCTGAGCTCGGTGTACTTGACGATGCCGGTGAGCACCAGCGCCACCACGATGTAGAGCACGGTGCAGATCGCCAGCGAGCCGAGGATGCCGATCGGCATGTCCCGCTGCGGATTACGTGTCTCCTGTGCCGCCGTCGATACGGCGTCGAATCCGATGTAGGCGAAGAAGATCACCCCCGCCCCGCGGACCACGCCGTCCCAGCCGTACTTGCCCGGGCCCGCGGCGGGCGGGATGAACGGCTCCCAGTTCGCATGGTTGATGTAGGCCGCGCCGAAGGCGATGAACAGCAGCACCACGGTGATCTTGATGAAGACCGCGATGTTGTTGAACGTGGCCGACTCGCTGATGCCGACGATCAGCAGGATGGTGATGACCAGGACGATGAACATCGCCGGCACGTTGAGCACCGCGCCCGTGCTGGTCCAGCCCTCGGTGAAGAGCCGCCACACGTTCCACCCGGCATCCGGCGGGGCCACGTGGGTGTAGGGAGCGGAGGTGTATTCGGGCGGGATGTTGATGCCGAGGTCCTTCAGGAAGGAGACCACGTATCCGGACCAGCCGACCGCGACGGTGGAAGCCGCGAAGAGGTACTCCAGGATGAGGTCCCACCCGATGATCCAGGCGAACAGCTCGCCCAGGGTCGCGTAGCCGTAGGTGTAGGCCGATCCGGCGATCGGGATCATCGCGGAGAACTCGGCGTAGCACAGGCCGGCCAGGGCGCACGCGGTACCCGCCAGGATGAACGAGTACACGATGGCCGGGCCCGCGTAGTTGGCCGCGGCCTGACCCGTGAGCACGAAGATGCCGGCGCCGATGATCGCGCCGATGCCCAGCAGCACGAGGTTCACCGGCCCGAGGGCGCGTTTGAGGCTGGTATCCGATGCGACCTCGGCCTGGAGCGCGGACACATCCTTCCGGAGGAACAGACTCATGCGGACCTCGGCCTTGCGGGTGAGTGAGCGGCGGGCGCAGGACGACCCCGCCTCCGGACAACGACGACGGCTGACGACGGCTGGGTGTTTCGATACGAGAACCGGCCCCCGGGACGGGCGGGCCGGCGGTGCTACGCGCTGTAGTTCGGGGCCTCGCGGGTGATCGTCACGTCGTGCGGGTGCGACTCCCGAAGTCCCGCCGAGGTGATCTGCACCATCTCCACGTCGCACTGGAGCTGGGGAATCGACCCGACCCCGCAGTACCCCATCCCGCTCCGGAGCCCTCCCACCATCTGGAAGAGCACATCGGCCACCGGCCCCCGATAGGGCACCCGTCCCTCGATCCCTTCGGGCACCAGCTTGGACGGCGCCATCTCGCCTTCCTGGAAGTAGCGATCGGCCGAGCCGTCCTGCATGGCGGAGAGGCTGCCCATCCCCCGGATCATCTTGTATCGCCGGCCCTCCGCGAGCACCGACTCACCGGGGCTTTCCTCGGTGCCGGCGAGCATGGAGCCCATCATCACGGAGGACGCGCCGGCGGCGAGCGCTTTCACCAGGTCGCCCGAATACTTGATGCCGCCGTCGGCGATGATCGGCACGTCCTCTGCCCCGCGGACGGCATCCATCACCGCGGTCACCTGGGGCACGCCCACGCCGGTGACCACCCGGGTGGTGCAGATGCTGCCCGGGCCGATGCCCACCTTCACCGCGTCCACGCCCCGGCGGACCATTTCCCGCGCACCGGCCTCGGTGGCCACGTTGCCGGCCACCAGCTGCACGTCGGGGAAGGCCTCCCGAAGCTGGGACACGGTGCTGAGGACACCCTCGCTGTGGCCGTGCGCCGAGTCCACCACGATCACGTCCACCCCGGCGGCGATCAGGCTCTTGGCCCGCACCGTCGCGTCCGACCCGCCACCCACTGCGGCGGCCACCCGGAGCCGGCCATGCTGGTCCTTGTTGGCGTTGGGGTGCTCGCGCCGCTTGAAGATGTCCTTGACGGTGATGAGCCCCTTGAGCACGCCGTTCGCGTCGACCACCGGCAGCTTCTCGATCCGGTGCTTGGCCAGGATCCGCTCGGCGTCGTCGAGGCTGGTGCCGACCGGGGCGGTGACCAGGTTCTCCCGGGTCATGGCCTCGCGGATCGGCTGGTCGAGATTGCGCTCGAACTGGAGGTCGCGGTTGGTGATGATCCCGATGAGGCGGCCCTGCCCGTCGACGATCGGCACCCCGGAGATCTTGAAGCGCCGCATCAGCTGGTATGCCTCGCGAAGCGGCCGGTCGGGCCCGAGGGTGATCGGGTTGAGGATCATCCCGCTCTCGCTGCGCTTGACCCGGTCCACCTCGGCGGCCTGGCGCTCCACCGACATGTTCTTGTGGAGGACCCCGATCCCGCCGGCGCGCGCCATGGCAATCGCCATGTCGGCCTCGGTGACGGTGTCCATGGCGGCGGAGACGAGCGGGATGTTGAGCGAGATGGTGCGGGTGAAGCGGCTGGCGGTGGAGACCTCGCGCGGGTGTACAGCCGAATAGCGCGGCACGAGGAGGACGTCGTCGAAGGTCAGTCCGGGCTTGGGACGGATGACGGTCATGCGCTCAAGGTCGGGGAGGCGGCCGGCCCCTGATGCACGACGGCCCACCGGCGCCCTGTGCGGGCGAGCGGCAGGCCGGGGGCAAACGTTTCCATCACGAAGTCTAGGGCCGAGTTCCAGGGAAATCAAGCGCTCGGCCAGGCGGCTCAGGCGGTCGTCGCGCCGCGCCGCCAGAGCAGGTAAACCGGAATCCCCGAGGCCACGATGAGGAGTCCGGGCCAGGTGTAGAGCGGCTTCTCGAACAGCAGGATCACCATCAGCGCCCCGACCGACACCATGTAAAGCGCCGGCAGCACGGGGTATCCGAACGCCTTCACCGGCCGAGGGACGTCGGGGCGTAGCTTGCGAAGCCGGAAGAGCGCGAGCGCGGTCAGGAAATAGAAGACCAGCGCCGCGAAAATCACGTAATCGAGCAGCTGGCCGTAGGTGCCACTCACGCAGAGGACCGAGGCCCAGATGGCCTGAAACACCAGCCCCATCACCGGGGTCCGGTACACCGGGTGCAGCCGGCCGGCGCCCTCGAAGAACAGGCGGTCGCGCGCCATGGCCCAGTAGACCCTGGGGCCGGACAGGATCAGACCATTGTTGCACCCGAAGGTGGAAAACAGGATGGCGACCGCCATGACCACGGCCGCGGCCGAGCCCATGGCGACTTCGATGGCGGCGGTACCGACCCGGTCCTGGGCCGCGTGCTGGATGCCGCGCGCCAGGGCATCGGCGCCGTTGGGGTCGCCGGCGAAAGGCAGGATGTTGAGGTACGCGACGTTGCTCAGGATGTAGAGCAGGCTCACCGTGAGCGTCCCCAGACCGAGCGCGAGCGGCACGTTGCGGCTCGGGTTCTGCACCTCCGCCGCCGCGAAGGTCACGTTGTTCCACGCATCGCTGGAGAAGAGCGAGCCGACCATCGCCGCACCGAGGACGGGGATCATCGCCAGCGTCCAGTCGCCCGTGCCCCAGAAGTGGCTGAAGTTGGCGGCCGCGACCTCAGGCCGGCGGAAGAACGTGAGCCCGACGAGCACCAGGACCGCGAGCGCCCCCACCTTGGCCACGCTGAACACCGTCTGGATGGTGGCGCCGAGCTTCACGCCCCGGACGTTGATCGCGGTGAGGAACAGGATCGACAGGATGGCGACGATACGCTGGGGCGAGAGACCGAGCTGGATCGCGTCGGGCGCGCCGGGCAGACGGAGCTGTCCCAGCGGGAGGAACACGTCCGGGCTGATGCCGGGGACCAGCACGCTGAGGAACCGGGCGAACGCCACGGCCACCGCGGCGATGGTGCCGGTCTGGATTACGGCGAAGAGGGTCCAGCCGTAGAGGAAGCCCGCCGCCGGGGAGAGCCCCTCGCGCAGGAAGACGTACTGTCCCCCGGCCTTGGGCATCATGCCGGCGAGCTCCGCGTACGAGAGCGCGCCGATCACCGTGACGATGCCGGTGATGACCCACACCAGCAGGAGCGCGCCCGGGCCCCACTGGTCGACCTGGCGGCCGATGTCGGCGGAGACGATGAAGATCCCCGACCCGATCATGGAGCCGACCACCAGCGAGACGGCGGCGAGTGGGCTGATCCCCCGGATGAACTCGGAGGAAGTCCCCGGGGCGGACGCGGGCGGTGCCTCGGTCGGTGCGGCCATGGGTGTCCTGGTCGTCGAGGTCATCCCGAGCGCAGCGGAGGATCTGGCGCGGGGTTGCTGTGGGGGATGGTAGGAAGATCCCTTGCCGTGCTCGGGATGACAACCCTGCGGCTACTGCGAGGCGGGACGCGTCTCGCCGGGAGGAACCGCGGGCGCCGGGCTCGTCTCGGCCGGCTTGACCGGCTCGGCGGGCCTGGTCGCCGACTCGGCGGCCTTCACCGCTTCATCCATCACCGCCTGGCCGGCGGCGGCCAGCCCCTTCATCACCTTGGCCGCGCCGTCCACGATGCCCATGGTGCCGCTGATGGCCTGGATCGGGAGCTTGCCGGCGCGCATCGTGTCTTCCACCGTCTCGGTGATCTTGGCGAAGAGACCGCCGGGCCGACTCCGCTCGGCGTACTTGCTGTCGAGGAACTCGATGTAGTCGAGGATCTGGTAGCCGCGCTCGTCGCTCAGCGATTCGAGCATCCGGGCGATGCGCTGCTTCAGCAGGTCGTTCATGGGCCCTCTAGGGAACGTCCAGCCCGGACTCGACCGACAGGAGGTCGGCCACCGGCGTGGCCAGGTAGCGGGTGCGCGCCGCGGTGAGCGACACCCGCAGCGTGAGCTCCGTCAGCGGCGGCAGGGCGCGGAAGCGGGCCACCATCGTGTCCGGCACCGTGACGTAGACGAAGCCCGGCTCGGGGAGCGGACCGCGGGTCAGCAGGTAGGGATGGCCCGCCGGAATCTCCGGCCGGAGCTCGTCGGCCACCTGCACCGCGATGAGCTGCAGCCGCCACTCGAGCGGCTGCCCCACGTATCGCGCCGGGGTCTTCTGCACTTCCTCGGCGCTCACCTCCCGCAGCACGCCGTTGTCGGCCGGCTTGAGGTCGGCCTCCTTGATCCAGCCGTCGAGCTGAACCCGGACCCATTCGCCGGAGCGGCCCATCACCCGCGCGGGGATGCCGGGCTGCAGGGTCGCGTACGGGGTCGAGTCGGGCGCGCGGGCGAGGCCGGTCTCCCGGCTCACCTCGACGCCTTCCGCCGGTCCGGACGGTTCGGCGGCCGGCCCTGCCGCGGTGCGCGCCTTGGCGGGGACCGCCGGCGCCTTGGCTGCGGCCGACTGGCCCTGCGTTGCTGCGTCGGGCTTGGCCTGCGCCCGGCTGAGATCCTTGCCCTGGGCCTGGGCAGGCTGCTTCCCCTGCCCTTGCCTGGCGGCGACCGCCGAGCGGGGCACCCAGCCCTCGCGGCGCACCTGGAACCACTTGCCCTGCTTGCCGACCCGTTCGAGCAGGGTGCCCTCCCGCACCCGACCGACCACGGCGCCGTTGGGATTTTCCCGGAGGTTCTCGCCCTCGTCGGAGGTCACCACGAGGTCGTATCCGTCGCGTTTGGTCGGGGATGTGGAGGGCGAAAAAATCCAGCCCTCGACCGCGGCCTCGCGCCAGTCGCCCTTGGCGGCACCGGTCTCGATGGGTGTGCCGGCGGGGAGGCTCACCAGGGGTGCGCCTTCGGGATCGCGGTGCAGATCGGTGGAGTCGCTGAGGTGCCGCTGATCCTGCGCGGCGACGGGTCCGGCGACCAGCGCGGCGAGCAGCAGACAGGCTGGTAGCAGGCGCGGGCCGGGACTAGATTGCGGCGCGTAACTCACAGTCCGGCATTGTAGAACACGCGGAGAGCCATGTCAAACGGAAAGGCCCGGAACCGGGTCGTCCTGGTAGTTCTGGACGGCTGGGGGTACCGGCGCGAGCGCGAGGGCAATGCCATCGAGCTGGCGTCGACGCCCGTCTGGCACCGGATCTGGGAATCGGCTCCCCGCACCCTGCTCGAAGCCAGCGGCCTGGCGGTCGGATTGCCCGACGGCCAGATGGGAAACAGCGAAGTCGGCCACCTCAACCTGGGCGCCGGGCGAGTGGTGCCCCAGGACCTGGTCCGCATCTCTCAGAGCATTCAGAGCGGCGAGTTCTACCAGCTCAAGCCTCTGGTGGACCTCTGCGTCGGACTGCGGCAGAGCGGGGGCACCCTGCACCTGGTCGGATTGCTCGGCCCGGGCGGGGTCCACGCCCTCGACCGGCACTTGCTGGCCTGCGTGGAGCTCGGGGTCCGACACCGAGTGCCGGCCATCGCCATCCACGGTTTTCTCGATGGCCGCGATTCGGCCCCGAAGCTCGGGGCCGAAGTCGTCCGCACGCTGCTCCAGGACATGCGCCGCATCGCGGGGGGCACGGTGGATGTCGCGACCCTGACGGGCCGGTACTTCGGGATGGACCGCGACCGCCGGTGGGACCGGACCAAGCTGGCGTACGACGCGATGGTGCATGGGGAAGGCACTCCGGTGGAGCACCCGGTCCTGGCGGTTCAGGGCGCTTACCAGCGGGGCGAGACCGACGAGTTCATCCGCCCCCTGGTGCACGTGCGCCGCGGAGCCCCGGTGGCCACCATGAAGGACGGCGACGGGGTGCTGTTCTTCAATTACCGGAGCGACCGGATGCGGCAGATCGTGAGCGCGCTCGCGATCGACGGGTTCGACGAGTTCGACCTCGGCCGCCGGCCGGACCTCTCCTGCGTCACCATGACCCAGTACGATCAGACCTTTCCCCTGCCCCAGGCCTTTCCGCCCTTCAGCCTGGCCCGGATCCTGGCGGAAGTGCTGGCGGAACAGGGCAGGACCCAGTTTCGTACCGCCGAGACCGAGAAGTACCCCCACGTCACCTACTTCTTCAACGGCGGCCACGAGCCGCCCTACCCGGGCGAGGAGCGCTGCCTGATTCCCTCCCAGCGGGTCGCCACCTACGACCTGGCGCCTGAAATGAGCGCGGCGGGCATCACCGACGCGCTCTGCCGCACCATCGAGTCGGGCCAGCACGACTTCCTGCTTTGCAACTACGCGAACGCCGACATGGTGGGGCACACCGGCGTCCTGCCCGCCGTGATCCGCGCGGTGGAAACGGTGGACCGGTGCCTGCAACGAGTCCTCGCCAGTGCGGAACGGGCCGGGTGCCGCGTCCTCATCACGGCCGACCACGGCAACTGCGAGATGATGCTGGATCCGACGACCGGCGGCGTGCACACGGCCCATACCACGAACCCGGTACCGCTGGTCGCGCTGGGCGCGGGCGCCGAACGGCTCCGCCCCGGCGGCTCGCTTCGGGACGTGGCGCCGACGGTCCTCCGCCTGCTCGACATCGAGCCGCCCGCCGACATGACGGGGCGCGACCTGAGGGACTGCTGATGGGGAGACGCGCGCGGCTCTCGGCGACCCTGGGTCTTGTGCTCGCAGGGGCGGCCCCTCTGGCGGCCCAGGTGGGCCACGACCCCCGCGGCACCCCATACCGCGACGTGGCCAAGGGGCACACCGTCACCGCCATCGGCGGTTACCTCAGCGGTGATGGCGGCCGCTTCGGCATCGCGCCGCAAACCGGCCCATTCGGCGGCATTCGCTACGAGATCCGGAACTCGCAAACCATCGCCATGGCGCTGTCGGTCATCTACGGCGACTTCGACCGGCTGATCGTGGACCCCTTCGTGGCGCGGGAGAACCGGGTGAGCGGACCGGTGAAGCAGTCGGTCACCTTCGCCGAGGCGGGCCTTCAGTTCAACCTGACCGGCGGGAAGACGTGGCACCGGCTCGCGCCGTTCTTCAGCGCGACCATCGGGCTCGCCTTCCCCAGCAGCACGCCGCAGGACACCAGCGGCTTCGAGCTGGGCCACAAGGTGACGCTCTCGCCGGGCGTGGGTTTTCGGCTCTTCCTGACCCAGGCGGTCCACCTCCGGGCCGAAGCCCGGGGCATGTTCTGGAAGCTGAACTATCCCCCCAGCTTCACCCGGGAGCCCCCGCTGGACCCCGGCGGGCCGGGGGATTCCCACGCGGTCATCACCGACGGCAACGTGAGCGAATGGGACACCAGCGGCTGGTTCCAGGCGGGCCTGGGCTTCGCCTTCTCGCCCTGAGATGGCCATCGAGCTGACCCGCACGGTCGAGTTCCGGGCCGTGCACCGGCTGTACCGGACCGACTGGACCCCGGAGCGGAACCGGGAGGCCTTCGGGCCGCTGAGCGACCCACCCGGGCATCCCCACGACTACCGCTGTGCCGTGACGGTCACCGGTCCGGTAGATCCGACGATGGGGATGGTGATGGATCTGGCCGAGCTGGACGGCATCCTCCGGGACGAGATCACCGCGCCATTCGAGGGCCGGAACCTGAATCAGGACGTGCCCGAGCTTGCCGCCGGGGTCCTGCCGACCTGCGAGTCCCTCGCGGCCCTGGTCTACCGACGCGTAGCCGGCCGTCTCCCGACCGGCGTCAGGCTCGCCCGGGTACGGGTAGCCGAGGATGCGACGCTCCACGCCGACTGCACCGGGCTTTCCTGAGTCGGGCCCGCCCCCGATCGGACCCGCGGCGTGCTGTGTTGACGCGGGGTCGGGAGGCCGTCTCCACGTTTCTAGCAGAACCACGGGACGAGGAGCACCGGTGGCACCATATTGGGAGGGTTGATGCGCATCCGGATCTTTGCGGCCGCCCTGACCGGCGCGCTCACGACCCTCGCCGGACCAGCTTCGGCGCAGAAAACCGGAGACCAGTCCCGCCTGGTGTTCACGGTCTCGGGTGCCTACGTCGCCGGAACCGATCTTTGGCACGTCCCGGATCAACCGGTCCGGGGCGGCAGCTTCAACGTGGGCCGGGCGATCACGAGTCAGGCCGGCGCGCAGATGGCCGCCACCTACTACAAGGGTGAGAACCTCGGGCTCACCGCCGACATCTTCATCTTCGAGCTGGGGTACGCCGACGCCTGCAGCCAGGTGCGCCGGAGCGACACCCTCAACACCCTCGGCTGCAATGACATCGACGAGTCGGACCACTCGGCGCTCGCCGCGGTCTTCACCGTGGGCGGCATCTTCCGGATAGCGAGCCGCGAGGTCGTCTCGCCCTACGTTCGCGCGGGCCTCGGCATCATCGCGTCCAACCAGAGCTCCATCCTCACGTCGGGACTGGCGCTGGACCCGAAAAACCCGGGGCCGCCCGTGCTGATCCAGGTGTACAACGACGACAAGAAGTCACGGATCGGCGGCGCGCTGAATCTGGGCGTCGGGCTCACTACGCCCATCAGCAGCGGATTCCAGTTCCGCCTGGAGCTCCGGGACAACATCCTCGGAATCGAGAAGGTCGACGGCGCGACACCGGAGAATGATTTCAACCCTGCCCACAGCGTGGACTACAAGCACCTCGTGAGCCTCATCGCGGGCGTCGACCTGGTGCTGGAGCGAAACAAGGGACGCCGGTATTGACCGAGGCCGGACCGGTCCGCGGCGCCATCCTCGCCGGGGGCGGAGCGACCCGTTTCGGCGGCAGGCCCAAGGGCCTGGAGCGTGTGGGTGGCACGCGGATCCTGGACCACGTGGCCGAGGCCCTCGCCTCGACGCTGGGGACGCCGCCGATCCTGGTCGCAAACGCGCCCGACGCTGCCTCCTGGCGGCCCGACCTCCGGGTGATGCCCGACGTCCGCCCCGGGCTCGGTGCCCTGGGAGGGATCTACACCGCGGTCGTGACGGCGCCGGCGCCGGTCGTGTGCGTAGCCTGGGACATGCCGTTCGTCACCCCGGCGCTGATACGCCGGCTGGCCGAGGGCCTCGCTCAGGCGGATGCTGTGCTGCCGCGGGGCGGTGGTCCCAATGAGGTCGAGCCCCTGTGTGCCGGCTATGGCCCGGCCTGCGCCGACGCGATGGCGCGCAGCCTGGACGAGGGCGATCTGCGGGCGGTCGCCTTCCATGCCCGCATCAGGGTCGATATCCTCCCTCTCACTCAAGTGGCGCTCTGCGGGGATCCCGCGGCGCTGTTTTTCAACGTGAACACGGCCGAGGACCTGGCGCGGGCGGACGAGCTGTGGCGGCGACTCGCATCATCTCCATCATCGGGCGCAAGAACGCCGGCAAGACCACGCTGACCGTCGCGCTCGCGGCGGAGCTGGGCCGCCGGGGCCGCCGTGTCATGACCATGAAGCACTCGGACCACCCGGCCGATCTGGACCGCCCCGGCACCGACAGCTGGCGCCATTTCCACGAGGGCCGGGCCGAGCGCACGCTCCTGGTGGGTCCCCAGCTCCGGGTGCTCTTCCATCGCGCCGAGGATACCTACGAGCCCCTCGCGCTGGCCCGAGAACACCTTGCCAGCGCGGAGATCGTCCTGGCCGAGGGATTCAAGCGGGCGCCGCTGCCCAAGATCGAGGTCTTCCGGCCCTCGGTGTCCCCCGAGCCGCTCTACGATCCTTCGCTTTCCAATGCCGACGAATGGGCCGCCATCGTGACCGACGACCCGCTCTTCGAGCCTGCCTGCCGGGTCGTGCGCTTCCAGGACACCATGTGGCTCCAGCTCCTCGCGGGCGTCGTGCTGGAGCGCGCCATCCCCATCTCCGAGTGAGCGGGCCGCTCTCGGCAGCGGAAGCGGCCCGGCGGATTCTCTCCGAGATCCCGCGCCAGCCGGCGCTCCGGATGCCGCTGGACGACGCGCTCGACGGGGTGCTCGCCGAGGACGTGGTGAGCCCTCTCGACATCCCGGCCTGGACCAACTCCGCGATGGACGGCTACGCGGTGCGCGGGGAGGACGTCCGCGGCGCGAGTGTGGACCGCCCGGTGCGACTCAAGGTGGTAGAACGGATTCCGGCCGGGGCCTTTCCCAGCCGGCGCATCGGGCCCGGCGAGTGCGCCCGGATCTTTACCGGCGCCCCGGTGCCCGACGGCGCGGACAGCGTGATCCGCCAGGAAGACACCGACGAGGGCAGCGAGACCGTCGCGATCGTGAAGGACCGGGATGCCGGCGTGAATCTGCGGCAGGCCGGCGAGGACATCCGACGTGGGACGACGGTGCTTTCCGCCGGCCGGGCACTGGGCCCCGCGGAGCTCGGCGTGCTCGCTTCGCTCGCGGTGGCCCACCCCCTGGTCTATCGGCAGCCGCGGGTCGCCATCCTGGGCAGCGGCGACGAGATCGTGGACGTGGACCGCCCGGAGGAGATCCTGAGCGGCCGCAAGGTGGCGAGCAGCAACACGCATACGCTCAGCGCGCTGGTGCGGCGGGCCGGCGGAGTTCCGGTGAATCTCGGCATCGCCAGGGACACCAGGGACAGCATGCGGGACCACCTGGCCAGGGCGCTCGACGCCGATCTGCTGGTGACCACGGCGGGGATCAGCGTCGGCGAGCACGACCATTTGCGCGATGTGCTGGCGGAGATGGGGGCCGAGCAGCGTTTCTGGAAGATCAGAATGCGGCCCGGCGCGCCGGTCGGGTTCGGGGTTCTGGGTTCGCTCCCCTGGATCGGCCTTCCCGGGAACCCGGTGAGCACGATGGTCACCTTCGAGCTGTTCGTGCGGCCGGCGATCCGCCGGATGGCGGGACACGAGCTGCCGTTCCGTCGCGCGGTGACGGTGCGCCTGGGTGAGCCCGTGAGCGTCAAGCCGAGGCTGCAGCACTTCCTTCGCGTTACCCTGACCGACACCCCCCAAGGGCCGGAGGCACGGCTGACCGGCGCCCAGGGCTCCGGCATTCTGATGTCCATGGTGCTGGCCGATGCCCTGCTGGTGATCCCGGAGGGCCAATTCGACACCCCGGCAGGTGCACCGGCCCAGGCGCTCCGCCTGGACCATCCCCTGCACCAGGCCGAGCCAGCCTTCTAGCCCGCTTTCCGAGTCGCCAACTAGCATCGACTTGCCCCCGATGAGATCGGGGTGAGTTCGGAGTGACAGCGAGCCATAGACTTGGCGCAGTCACTTCGGCGGTCGGGCAGAGTCGCCGAGCACATTCCGTCACTTTCGAGCTCGGCTCAGCCGGGCGAGCGGGGAGCGGGAAACTGGTGATCACCGCGGTGAGCGACAGCACGGTCCGAGGCTTCTTCCGGCTGGAGGCCACCGGGTTCGTGGCGAGCGAGCCGGAGCGGGAGGACCGGACAGTCAGCGCGGGCGGCGCCTTCGCGGCGACCGGCCGCTGAGGTGGGCGCCGAGCCGCGGGAATCGAGCCCCGCGCACGGTTGAGGGTGGCTTGAGCTCCGCGGGGTAGAATGCGCGCGTCGCATTCTTCGCGGAGCTCGCATGTGGCCGGCAGGCGCAGTATCCAGCACGATGTTCCTCCTCCTGACGCTCGTCGGCTGTGGCTCGAACGGCATTGGCGGTGCGACAATCGAGCCGTCCGGTGAGGGGCGGATCGGCCTGCACAACGAATCGTCGCGCGAGGCGTGGTACGCCTATACCCGTCGCTGCGGCGATCGCGACTGGGGTGAGGACGAGCTCGGGCCGCGCCTGGTGGTCCGCCCAGGTCAATCGGCCGAGTGGGTCGAGACGGCCGGGTGCTATGACCTGCTGGTGCTGACCAACCCGCGGGTCGCGCCCCGATACGAGGCGCGGTACGAGCGCCGTCAGGTGCTCGCCGACGAGGAGACCGCCGTCGCCATCGCCGACATCGACTGGAGCCCAGGCGCCGACGTCGATCCCTCACCGTCCGGTCCGATGCCATAAGCCGTGCTCCGCACGACTGCCGTTCCCTCCACCCCGGCGCCCGATGATCCGCGAGGATCGTCGGGCGCTCCTCCGTGAGGCCCTGGGTTGCTCGATGAGATCGAGATGAGATCGGGATGAACCCCGCCGCGTAACGTGCGGCCATCGAGAAGGACGGCATCCCACACCACTCACTGGAGGTCACCATGTCCGCAGTCTCGCTTCGCCGCTTCGTCGGCACCGCACTCGCTTCGCTCGCCCTGGCCACCGCCGCGTGCGGGGGCGACTCCGACTCCACCGGCCCGGGCCCCGATCCGGTTCCGGCCGACCTGAGCGGCACCTACGCCCTCACCAGTCTCCGCACCCTGGGCACCCTGGGCGGCGGCGGGAACGGCCTTCCCGTGACCTTCCACGATGGCGGCGGGTCGACCCTGACCTTCAAGAGCGGCGAGCTGGTGCTGGCCGCCGATGGCAGCTACACCCTGGAGGTCGAGGCGGAGTTCAATGGCGGCGGCGTGACGATGACCGACGAGGGGAACTACAGCACGGCCGGCAGCGCCATCGACTTCACCCCGACCGGCAGCCCGGCCCGGATGAAGGACGGCGTCATCAGCGGCAACAAGATCACGGCCGAGACCCAGTTCGGCGGAATTCCGTTCGAGATCAAGGTCGCGCGGTAAGCGGCGGGCACGAGGAGGAACGATGCGCCAGGTCGTGCAGGCCCCCCAGTGGACGGTCGTCGGACGGTACGAGCTGATGGGGGTGAACGGCAGCCTCCTTCCGGCCCCGATCGATCCCGAGCGGGCGCGGGAAGGGGAAGAAGGTCTGCGTGCCAGCATCATCGCCGGGGAGCTCCGTCTCGACGCGGAGGGCGAGTACCGGCTCAGTCTGACCGCGCGCATCGACACGGCGACCGGGGGTGGCTACACCAAGGCACTCACCAGTCGCGGCGCCTGGCGCTTCCTGGCCTCGGCGCTCGACCCCACCTCGGGTGCGGTCCTGCTGACCCCGCCCGAGGGCCCGACCACCAGCGCCGCCGTCACCGGCGTGTCGCTGGTCCACCGAACCCGGGGCCCCGGCCCGGGCGAGACCGATGGGGAAGCCAACTGGATCTATGTGCGACACTGGCAGACGCCCTGAAAGGAGGCTAAATTCCGGTCCAGAAGGGGAGTAGCTCGTCCGCCGCAGGCGGATCGCCGGATCGTCAAGACTGTCCGCAACGCGGGCACGGTCCGGTGGGGGTAGGGGAGGCAGCACGCCCCCCATCAGAGCGAGACCTTCGTCCACGCGGGCGCCGAGGTGCCCGCGGAGCGGACGGGGTCTCGCTCTTTTTGTTTGACCCCCGCGCGGCGGCGCGACATCCGCAGCCGAGGAAGCCATGAACAACCTGAAGACCTTCATCCTGCTGGCCGGACTGATGGGGCTCTTCCTGCTCGCCGGACAGCTCCTGGGCGGCGCGCAGGGCCTGGCCCTGGCCGCCATCCTGGGCTTCGCGTTCAACTTCGGGATGTACTTCTTCTCCGACCGCCTGGTGCTTCGGATGTACGGAGCCCAGGTGGTCACCGAAGCCCAGGCCCCGGAGCTGTACCGCATGGTGGACCGCCTCCGGCAGCGGGCCGGACTCCCCATGCCGGTCGTGGCGGTGGCACCGCACGACCAGCCGAACGCATTCGCGACGGGGCGGAACCCGTCGCACGCCGTGGTGGCGGTGACCACAGGCATCCTCAAGTACGTACCCCAGGAGGAGCTCGAGGGGGTGATCGCGCATGAGCTGGCGCACGTGAAGAATCGCGACATGCTCATCTCGACGATCGCGGCGGGAATCGCCGGCGTACTCAGCAATCTGCCGTATCTGCTGCTGTTCGGTGGCAGCCGGGACGACGAGGGCGGGCACCCGTACGCGCAGCTGGCATTGGCGCTGCTCGCGCCGCTGGGCGCGATGCTGATGCAGTTCGCGATCAGCCGCCAGCGGGAGTTCGAGGCCGACCGGGTGGGCGCCCAGATCCTGGGCCGGCCGCTGCCCCTGGCCAACGCGCTCAAGCGGCTGGACGCGTTGGCGCACCGCATTCCGATGGAGATCGCGCCGGCCGCGGCTCCGCTGGCGCAGGTGAACCCGCTGGCTGCCGCCGGCGGCCGCGGGCTAGGGCGGTTGTTCAGCACCCACCCGCCCACGGAGGAACGGGTGGCCCGGCTCGAAGCGATGGCGGCGGGGCGCTGAGTGTTCGGGCACCACGGTCCGGTGGTCTGGCTGGGCTTCACGGCCCTGGTGGCCGGGCTCCTGATCGTGGACCTGGGAGTGCTCAACCGGCGCTCCCACGTCCTGTCGTTCAAGGAGGCGATGACCTGGAGCGGCGGGGTCATCGCCATCGCGGGCCTGTTCGGCCTGTTCATCCTGTGGCGGGAGGGCACGCAGTCGGCGCTGGAGTACTACACCGGCTACCTGATCGAGTTCTCGCTCAGCGTCGACAATCTCTTCGTCTTCATCCTGATCTTCAGCTACTTCGGGGTGCCGGCGGAGGCGCAGCCGAAGGTGCTCAACTGGGGCATCCTCGGCGCGATCGTGATGCGGCTCATCATGATCGCCCTGGGCGCGATCCTGCTCCAGCGGTTCGAGTGGATCATCTACGTCTTCGGCGGCATCCTGGTGATCACCGGGGTGCGGATGATGGCGCAGAAGGACGTCCGGATCGAGCCGGACCGGAACCCGATCGTTCGGCTGGCCCGCCGCGTCCTGCCCTTCTCCGACTGCTATGACGGGACGCGGTTCCTCACCCGGACGGTGCACGGCAAGGTGCTCGCGACCCCGCTGCTGCTGGTCCTGCTGGTCATCGAGTGGTCCGACCTGGTGTTCGCCATCGACAGCATTCCGGCGATCTTCTCGGTGACCCGGGATCCGTTCCTGGTCTACAGCTCCAACGTCTTCGCCATCGTGGGGCTGCGGGCGCTGTTCTTCGTGCTGGCCGGGATGATGGATCGATTCGTCTACCTCAAGCCGGGCGTCGCGCTGATCCTCATCTTCGTGGGCGCCAAGATGACGCTGAGCCACTGGGTCCACTTC
This sequence comes from Gemmatimonadales bacterium, assembly GCA_035278885.1. GTDB lineage: Bacteria > Gemmatimonadota > Gemmatimonadetes > Gemmatimonadales > GWC2-71-9 > CAVVWJ01. The sequence continues at coordinate 16,485 of DATEIR010000005.1, forward strand.
CCCATCACCGTTTCGCTGGCGGTGATCGTGCTCATCCTGGCCGGGGCCGTGATATTGAGCCTTCGGCGGACGGCGCACCAGGAGGGAATGCCGGCTTAGCGGTTGCCGGGGGGGCTCGGGCTCCCGATCTTCCCCCGCTATGCCACGACTCTCCCTGCTGGCTCGCCTGGGGCTCGATCGTCCCGAGCTTCGGGCCTGGGCCATGTTCGACTGGGCCACGTCCGCGGTGCAGACCACCGTCATGGTGGCGGTCTTCCCCATCTACTTCGTCAAGGTGGCCGGCGCCGGAGTGGCGCCGAGCGACGCCACCCAGCGCCTGGCGACCGTCAACTCGGTCGCGCTGGTGATCATCGCGCTGCTCTCTCCGGTGCTGGGCGCCGTCTCCGATTACAGCGCCGCCAAGAAGCGCTTCACCGCCGGGTTCATGATCCTCGGCGCCGCCGCGACGGCGGCGCTGTATACGGTGCATACCGGGGACCTCGGGCGCGCGTCCTGGCTCTTCGTCCTGGTGCTCGTGGGCGCGGCGGGATGCTTCGTCTTCTACGAGTCGCTGCTCCCCCACATCGCGCGTCCCGACGAGATCGACCGGGTCTCGACCGCGGGATACGCGCTGGGCTACGTCGGCGGCGGCGTGCTCCTGGCGCTCAATCTGGCCTGGATCCAGAAACCGGATTGGTTCGGCTTGCCGGCGGGGCCCGGTCTCTCCGAGGCGCAGGCCACCCTGCCGGCCCGGCTCGCCTTCGTATCGGTGGCGATCTGGTGGCTGGTGTTCTCGATCCCGCTCTTCCGCCGGGTACCGGAGCCGCCGGCGCGGATCGAGACCGACGAGCGCCGGGGCGAGAACCCGGTCGATGTGGCGTTCGGCCGCCTGCTGGAGACGTTCCGCGAGCTGCGAGGCTACCGCCAGGCGTTCCTCATGCTGCTGGCGTTCCTCATCTACAACGACGGCATCCAGACCATCATCAAGATGGCCACCGCCTACGGCACCGAGATCGGGATCGGCCAGAGCGCGCTGATCGGCGCGATCCTGGTGGTGCAGTTCGTCGGCATTCCCTGCTCCTTCCTGTTCGGGATGGTGGCGGGCCGGATCGGGGCCAAGCGCGCTCTGTTCCTAGGCCTGCTGGCCTATACCGCCATCAGCGTGCTGGGGTACTACATGCGCACCGCGACGCACTTCTACGTGCTGGCGGGACTGGTCGGCGTGGTGCAGGGCGGGACGCAGGCGCTGAGCCGGAGCCTGTTCGCCTCCATGATCCCACCCCACAAGTCGGGGGAGTTCTTCGGGTTCTTCAGCGTGTTCGAGAAGTTCGCCGGTATTTTCGGACCGCTGATTTTCGCGGGCACGATCGCGGCCACCGGCTCGAGCCGGAACGCGATCCTGTCGGTCATCGGGTTCTTCGCGGTGGGAGCGGCGATCCTGGCTACGGTCGACGTGGGAGAGGGTCAGCGCGCTGCACGTGAAGCTGAGGCTCGGGCGACGGCGGGAGATCGCAGCGGACCTTGAAGATGCTGCCGACGGTCAGACCCAGCGGCACCACCAGTGTGCGGGGATTGCGCCCGGCGACCACGCACCGGCCCAGTCCGGTCAGGCTGAGGGTGACCGGCCCGGCCGGAATCGCCCGGATGGTCAGCGTGTCCTTGGTGCCGATCGGCCGACCGGGCTGGCCCGCCACCTCGACGAGGTAATCGCCCCCCGCGTCGCCGTAGGTGGAGGTCTGGACGAACACCCGGCCGGTGCCAGGCGCGGCGCAGGAGACGAGGAAGATGGTCTTCGTCTTCTCGGCGGCCCGGGTATGGATCACGCGGGGATTGGCGCCGCTCACCGTGCATCCCGAGGTAATCCCGGCAAGCTCGAGACGGTGATCCCCGGGTTCGAGGCCCGACAAGGCGATGGACTCGCCGACCGCCAGGCCGTGCTCCTCGTCATCGAGGCGGACGACGTAGCCCTCGATCTGCAGCGGGTCGCCAGAGGTCCGATTCGCGACCTCGATCTCCGCGGCGCCGGCGGGAGCCGCCGGGCCGTCGCCACCGCAGGCCGGCAGCAGCATCCCGAGCGATATCGCAGCGACGATCCGGGCAGCGCGCATCGGCCGACTCCTTCCGCACGCGCGGCCTCGTCCCCGCGCGATCCTACGATCTACGGCGCGGTCCCGGCGCGGTCAAGCGGCGGCCGGCGCGGGGACCCACTTGCCCCGGCCACCGCGGCTCCCCTACGTTAGACGGATGACGACCCGAATGACCTCCAGCATGAAGCGCCGCTCGCGCGGCGGTGGCCGGCCGGCCTAGGGGCGTCACGACCTTTTCCCTCGACCTGGAGCCCCGCCGTGCCGCGTGCCGGCGGGGCGTTTTCGTTCATGGACGTATTCGAGCTCACCCGGGCCCTGGTGGCGCTGGAGACTCCGAGCGGCTGCGAGGGGCCGGCCATCGGCCTGCTCGAGGGCCTGCTGCGCGGCGTGGGCTACCGGGTCGTGCGCCAGCCGGTATCACCCGGGCGGGACAACCTCTACGCCTACGCCGAGCGGCCCGAGGTGGTGTTCTCGACGCACGTGGACACCGTGCCGCCGTATGTCCCGCTCAGGGAGGACGCGGACGCGCTCCACGGTCGAGGCACCTGCGACGCCAAGGGCATCGCGGCGGCGATGATCACCGCGGCGGAGCGGCTGCGCGCGGGCGGAGAGAGCAGAATCGGGCTCCTCTTTCTGGTCGGGGAGGAGAACGGCTCGGATGGCGCCCTGGCCGCCGCGGAGCTGGAGCCGCGGGGGCGATTCCTGATCAACGGGGAGCCGACCGAGAACCAGCTCTCGGTGGGGCAGAAGGGCTCGCTGCGGGTGACCCTCGACGCGACGGGCCGGTGGGCCCACTCGGGATACCCGGACGAAGGAGCGAGCGCCACCGAAGCGCTGCTCGACACCATCGAGCGGATCCGGCGACTGCCGCTCGCCTCCGACCCGCTGCTGGGGCGGTCCACCCTGAACATCGGCGTGCTCAAGGGCGGAGCGGCGCCGAACGTCATCCCGGGCGAGGCGTCGGCGCAGCTGCTCTTCCGCATCGTGGAGCCGACCGGAGGGCTTCGCCGGGCGGTCGAAGCGGCCGCGGCGCCGGGGGTGAAGGTGACGTTCGGGCTGGAGCTTCCCTACCATAAGAGCGATCGGGTGCCCGACGGCTGGCCCACCACGGTGGTGAGTTACGGCAGCGACCTCCCGTTCCTGGATTCCTGGGGTGAGTGCTACCAGCTCGGTCCCGGCACCATCCGGGTGGCGCACAGCGACGGCGAGCACATCCGCAAGGACGACCTCTTGCGCGGCATCGACCTGTACGTCCGGCTGGCCACCGACCTGCTGGCCGGGGAGGCGACGTGAGCCCGAAGATTCCGGTGTCGGTCCTCGGCGCCACCGGCACGGTGGGCCAGAAATTCGTCCGGCTCCTGGCCGACCACCCCTGGTTCGAGATCGCCGCGGTGGCCGCATCGCCGGCGAGCGCCGGCAAGCCTTACGGTGAGGCGGTCCGCTGGCGGGAGGCCGCCGACTTGCCCGAGCGCATCGCCGGGCTCACGGTGCAGCCCTGCGCGCCACCGCTGGCCGGTCCGATCGTGTTCAGCGCGCTCGACGCCGATGTCGCGGGGCCGATCGAGCAGGACTTCGCGCGCGCCGGGGCGTTCGTGGTGACCAACGCCCGCAACCACCGGATGGACCCCGACGTCCCGTTGCTCATCCCGGAGGCGAACGCCGATCACCTCGTGCTGATCGACCGGCAACGCCGGACGAGGGGATGGAGCGGCGCGATCCTGGCCAACCCGAACTGCTCGACCGCCGGGCTGGTCCTGGCCCTGGCCCCGCTGCACCAGGCGTTCGGGATCGAGAAGCTCTTCGTGAGCACGATGCAGGCGGTGTCCGGTGCGGGCTATCCCGGCGTGCCGTCACTCGACATCGTGGGAAACGTGGTTCCCCAGATCGGCGGCGAAGAGGAGAAGATGGAGCGGGAGAGCCGGAAGATTCTCGGCCGGCTCGGGGCCGAGGGGGTGACGCCGGCGGACTTCCTCCTCAGCGCGCATACCAATCGCGTCGCCGTCATCGACGGCCATCTGGAGACCGTGTCGGTCGGCTTCCGCCGCCGGGTCACTCCAGAGGAAGCGATCGCGACGCTTCGGACCTTCCGGGCATCGCCGTGCGTGGCGGATCTTCCATCCTCACCCACGCCTCCAGTGGAGGTCGACCTGCGCATCGACCGGCCGCAGCCCCGTCTCGACCTGGAGCGCGGGCGGGGAATGGCGGTGACGGTGGGCCGAGTCCGGCCGTGCCCGATTCTCGATCTTCGCCTGGTGCTGCTGGGCCACAATACGGTCCGTGGGGCTGCGGGCCAGGCGGTCCAGATCGCCGAGCTGCTGGTGGCCGACGGCCGGGTGGGAGCGCGGCCGTGATCGTCTGCAAGTTCGGCGGGACCTCGGTGGCCGATGCCGCAGCGATCGCCCGGCTGGTGGAGATCGTCCGCGGCCGCTCGGCCGAGCGCCCCGTCGTGGTCGTCTCGGCCCTGGCGGGGGTGACCGACGCGCTGCTCGCGCTCGCCGAGCCGGTGCACGCCGGTGACGGGGTTGGGCTGGACGAGGCCGTCGATGCCCTGCTCCAGCGGCACGAAACGACCGCGCGGGAGCTCCGGGGCGGCGAGTCGGCGCTGGAGCCGATTCGAGCAGAGACCGCTTCGCTCCGAAGCGCGCTCCGCTCGGCGCTGGGCCGGCGACTCCGCCCGGCGGAGGCGGACCGGCTCGC
>DATEIR010000006.1:0-59223 GCA_035278885.1 Gemmatimonadales bacterium
TGTTCTGGTCCACCGTGCTGCACGGCGCCTACTTCTCATACTACTTCATCGTGTCGATTCCCGCCGCCTACTTCCTCTGGCGTGGCGACGTCGTGGCGGTGCGCCGGTTCGTGCTGGCCGTCATGAGCACGTTCGTGGTCTGCTATCTCGCGTTCATCTTCTTTCCCGTGGCCGGACCCTATTACGTCTTTCCCCGCCCCGCCGAGTGGTTCGTTGCCAACCCCGCGGCCCGGCTGGTCTACGACACCCTCGCGGAAGGCAGCTCGTACGGGGCGGCCTTCCCCAGCTCGCATGTGGCGGCATCGGTGGCGGCGGCGCTCGCGGCTGCCATGGGTTCCCATCGGCTGGGTGCGGTGTTGCTCATTCCGACGGTCCTGCTCACGCTCGGCGTGGTGTATTGCCAGATGCACTACGCGGTGGATGCGCTGGCGGGACTCGTGGTCGGCGCCCTGATCACGGCCGTGGTGAGTCGCTGGCGCCCCGCGTAGGCGGCGGGAGGCAAGCCCCGATGCCGCCCACGAAAAAAACGGGGGACCCGACTGGGTCCCCCGTTTCCACTGACGGAGCGCGGCTACTCGACCTTGATCTTGCCGTGCATCCCCAGCGCCAGGTGAGGCAGGCAGTAGAACTTGTAGTCGCCCGCCGGCGCGCCGGTGAAGGTGACCTTGTAGGTGCCGTTCGGCTCGGTGATGAGCGGGCCCTCGAGCGGGGCCATCTGGTCGGGCATACCGGCCTTGAGCTTGTCGGCCGCGCCCGAAGGAATGCTGTCGGTCCAGAACGACACGTTGTGCGGCCCGCCGCTCACGTTGTGGAACGTGACGACGTCTCCCGACTTGATGGTCAGATTGTCGGGCGAAAACTTGTAGGTGCTGCCCTCGAGCACCATCTGGACATCATGCGACGCCCCGGTGCCGGCAGCAGGAGCGGCAGTCTCGGCCGAGGGGGCCGGCTGCTCGGGGGTCGTCGTCGTCTGCTGGTCTTCAGCCTTCTTCTCGCCACCGCCACACGCCGCGAGCAGGACGACAAGTCCCGCCGCCATCGAAGTCACACGCATCGCCAGTCTGCCTCCCAACTTGGAAGTGTCCGACTTTGTGAACACGTTCACAAAGATATAGCGCAGGCGGGCAAAAGGAAGAGCCCTGCGTGTCCGCCAACGGACCTCGCCCCAGTATACCTTTGACGCTGCCATGACGATGCCGGACCCGATCACGAAGCCGCTTCCGATGTGGGCGCCGCCCTGCCGACAGATAGGCCGGCAGTGCCGGTCGCTGTCCGTCACATTGCGGGTCGGCTCGCTGGAGGAAGGCACCACCTCGCTCGACCACGAGGCCACCTGGCTGCTGGGCCACACGGCGCAGATCACCTTCGGCCAGCTCTGGGAAGGCGAAGGCGACCTCTACGTGGACGCGATCCTCCATGTGCCCTGCCGCTGGCTCAAGGCGCAGGGCGGCCAGGCGCGATGCGGACTCTACGGGTACAGCGCGGCGTTCCCGCCTGGACGGCGCCGGGCCCAGCCGCGGAGGCTGGGCTCGAACCGCTTTCAGGTGGTGGACCGGCGGCGCACCGCGGTACGCCGCCTCCCGATGGCACCGCCGCCGAGTGCCCGCGCGCTGCCGGTGCTGCAGGGGGCGAACCCCTGCGCCGAAGCCCCGTGCAGGACGGCGGACCACCGGCGAGGGGCAGCGTGCTGCAGAGACCTGCAGGTCGAGATCATGTGCACCAACGACGAGTCGCGCCTGGAGGCCCTGGTCCGCTCGCGGCGCTCGCCAAATCTCTGTAAGATCGAGCGGGCTGGGGACTTCTCGCTCGAGGTCGAGATGATCTCGGCCTGCGGGTATCTGGACGACGACGGGGTCGGCTGCAGCCTTCACGGCCGCCTCCGGAGCGACGGTCGGCCGGCCAAGCCGGACCTCTGCTCCGAATGGCCCCCGAAGAACCGGGGGCTGCATCCGGGCTGTGTTTTCGCCCCCCGGGGCCGAGGCTGATGCCCGGAGGGTGCAAAGTGCGTCAAGTGTGCAAGCCAAGGGGAGTTGCCCGTCTTTTCCGGGCAACCAGCGAGGCAGCGTGAGCGACGAGCTCGAGCAACTCTACCAGAGCACCTACACGGCCGTGGTTCGCTTCCTCTACCGCAAGGTGTGGGATGCCGAGCGGGCGGAGGACCTGGCGCAGGAGGTGTTCGTCCGGGCGCTCGCCCATCGGCCCGAGAAGCCGCGGGCCTGGGTGTTCGCCGTGGCCGCCAACCTGGCCCGGGACGAGGCCCGCGCCGCCGTGCGGCGGAAGCGTCACCTCACCCTGCTCAAGGGAGATCCGGTGGCCTTGCCGGCGGTGGAGCTCGCGGCGGACGACGCGGTCGAGCACGACGAGCAGATGGCCGCGGTCCAGGAGGCGCTCAATACGCTGACGCCGCGAGACCGGGAAATCCTCCTCCTCTGGGATGCCGGGTTGAGCTACCCGGAGATCGCCGCGCAGACCGGCCTGGCGGTCGGCGCGGTGGGGACGACGTTGGCGCGGGCGCGGCGCCGGCTGGTCGAAGCACACGACCGGCGGCACACCCGAACGGGGACCGATGCGGCACATTCCTGAAGACGAGCTGCACGCGTACCTCGACCAGGCGCTGAGCCGTTCGCAGTGCGTCGAGATCGAGAGTCACCTCGCCGGGTGTCCGGGATGCCGGGCCACTCGCGATGGGATCGCCGCGCTGCGCGACCGCACGACCGCCCTCCTCGCCCGGCTCGCCCCGCCGCGCCGGGTGCCGATGGCCTTCGATGCGCTCCGCCACCAGGGCGATCTCCGCGCCTCCATTCGCCGGCGCCGGATCCGCACCGCGGCGTGGGCGGCGAGCCTGGTGCTGGCGGTGGGAACCGGATGGGCAGCCGCCGCGCTGTCGCACGGGGAGCCGTCCCCCACCCTTATCCGGACTGCGCCCGCCGGATCCCAGCCGACCGTCGCGGTGGTGGAGACGACGCCGGCGCCGAGCGCCGGTGCCGTGCCGGACGGCCCGACCCCACACCCGCGGGCCGAACGTGCCTCACGGCCGGCCGAGCGCGCCGAGCCGCACCACCCGGACCGGCCCGCCGACCGCAACGTGGCCGACCTCCAGGCCAAGCTCGCGTTGCTCGACGTCTCGGCCCCGGTCGAGCTCGCGCCGATCGAGCCCAGCGCGGACCGCGCGGCCGCATCGGGCGGGATGTGGCGCACAATGTCGTGGGACGGCGCTCGCAACGAGACCGGTGACGAGCTTCCGCACATCGAGGGGCTGCCGGTCATCCGGGTGCAGGTGCAGGCCACCGACCACGGCAGTCGGCCGCTCATGGTCGTGGCGCAGCAGCTCGCCTCGGGTCAGGTGATCGAGACCATCGAAGGGCCGGCCAACGACGTTTCCCAGTTCCTCTCCCGGCGGGGCGAGGGGGCCACCGCCCTGGCGCCAGGCGAGGTCGGCCTTCCCAGCGCGGGGGATCAGTCGATGGCGATGCAGGTCGGCGGGGACCGCATGCTGGCGGTGTTCGGCGCGCTGCCGGCGGATAGCCTTCGGGCGATGATTCGGCGAATCAACGCGGAGATGCGGAGCAAGTAGCGGACGGGATCGCCGGTCCGCCTTGGGACACTGAGCGAGGGATCCAGTCAGCCTGATCGTGAGGCCGGCCGGATCCCTCGCTTCGTTCGTGACGACGATGTCCCGCTCGAGCCGCCCCCTTACCGCTCCCGCTCACGCCGCTCGATCAGCTCCGGCGCCACGTAGTCCTTGGGCGATTCCTCATGGTCGAACTCCGCTCCGACGGTCGCGTGTCCGCGCTCCCGGTCGAGCGTGATCATCGCCAGCCGGGGCGAGATCATCGGGAAGGTCCGCGCGAACAGCGCGTAGCTCAGCAGGTAGAGGCCCACGAAGAGCAGGGTGGGCCCGGCCTCCGGCAGCCCGATGACGGGACCCGGCAGCGCGGTCACCGACGGCATCACCAGGAGGTATCGCTCCAGCCAGAGCGAGATCAGGCTGACCGCGGCGAAGAAGGCGAGCGTCGCCCGGACCTTCTTGGGCGCCACGCCCAGCAGGCCGAAGAACGGGATGATGAACATCCCGATGCCCACCGCCTCGCCCACGGGGAGCCAGTTGCCCCACAGCCGGGCGAAGACGAAGCCAGTCTCCTCCGGCAGGTTGCCGTACCAGATCACCAGGAACTGGGCCCACATGAGATAGGTCCAGAAGACGGTGAAGCCGAAGCAGAGCTTGCCCAGATCGTGGCGCTGCTTGGGAGAAACCAGGTCGCTCACCCCGAGGTGGGCCGCGCCGTAGATCATCATGAGCGCGAGCAGCATGTGGCCCCCGAGGAAGGAGCCCATGAAGTAGAACCCGCCGAGCAGGTTGCTGTACCAGTGCGGCTGGAGCGCCATGACGCCGTCGAAGGCCACGATCGTCGCCACGATGGCGTACAGCACGGCATAGGTCGGCGCCAGGCGGTAAATCCGCGCGTCGTGCTCGGCGACCGCGGCGGCCGAGCCGTCGAAATGCCCGATCCAGCGGTCGTAGATGGCGCGTCGGCCCGGTCCGGCATCCGCCCTGGTCGCGAGGAGATCCGGCACCAGATCGGCCCGGATCAGCTTCCATCCGACCCAGAACAGGATGGCCAGGCCCACGCCCACCCGGACGAACATGACGGGATGAGAGAGCCAGACCGCCTTGCCGTGCTGCAGCTCGTGGAGCGCCCCGGTCATGGGCCCATAGACGGGCTCGTAGCCGAAGGTGAAGATGAGCAGCATGGCGAGGAACGAGACCGGCAGGAAGGCCGCGGACGCCTCGGCGAAGCGGATCACCACGCCGGACCACTTCGCGTTGCTGATCTTCTGCGCCGCCACGAACGCCACGCTGCCGGTGGCCAGTCCGGTGAAGTACAGCCAATTCACGTGGAAGAGCTGCCAGGCGCGATCGCCCTGGCCGCCACTCAGCGCCATGACGAACAGGATGAGGCCGAGGACCGCCAGTCCGGCGCCAAGGCCCAGGAAGAGATCGTACCGGCCGGCGAGGGACGCCTCGATCAGCCGCCGGCGGATGGTGGTCGGGCTCATCGCGGCCGCCCTCCGGTGCTACCGGTCGCGCTGGGCGTCGGCGGGATGGGCGCGGTCGCCGCCGCGGGCTCTTCGGGAGCGGGGGACGCCGCCTGGAGCTTGCGTACGTGATTCACGATGGCCCACCGGTCGGTGGGGAGGTACACCTTGTCGCCGTACCGCGGCATGACCCCTCGGCCATAGCGGATGATGCTGTAGATGTAGCCGTCGCTGTAGCCCCGCGCCCGGCCGGTGAGCAGCGAGGGCGCGCCGATCCGGCTCGACACCGTCCCCTTGGCGTCCCCGGCCTGGCCGTGGCAGGGCTCGCAGTAGGTGTTGTAGAGGGTGTCTCCCGCGGCTTCGACCTGCCGGGGTATCACCGCGACGTCCGGTCCGCCCGGCGACGCCTTGCCCGTACCCCCGGCCGCGTAGGGGTTCTTGAGCGAGTCCGCGGAGGCCGGCTTGCCGGACGTCCAGTCGGCCGACCAGTCAGGCTCGCCGCCGGAGACCGGCACGGTGCCCTCGGGGGTGTAGCGGGGCACGTCGGCCGTCTCGTAGGGCCGGATGTAGCGAGCCGTGATCATGTGGTCGAACCACGGGATGATGTGCCACAGGTCGTCCGGCGAGGGAATCTTGTAGTAGTACAGATCGCACCCCGTGGTGGCGAGCGCCACCAGCGCGGTCCAGAGCGCCTTACGCGGCTTCATGCCGCACCTCCTCCGCGCCGGCGGTCCGGAGCATCCGCTCCAGGGCGCCCGCCTGGTCCGCGCCGGCGGGCACGAAGACGCCGATCCGGTCGTCGCTGAAGCGGGGATCGTAGGCGATGCCTCGACGGCCCATGAGCACCGAGAAGATCGCCACCCCGGCGACCGTGCTGAGCGCCCCCAGGAGGATGGTGAGCTCGAAGGCGATGACCACGTAGGGCGGGAAGGAGCCGATCGGCTTCCCCCCCACCAGCGTCGGCCAGTCGTAGGACATCCAGTACGTCATCCCGAAGCCGGCCGCGCAGCCGGTGAGCCCGCCGATCAGGGTGAAGAGCCGCACCGGACTGACCGAGTGATCGAGGGCCTCCTCGATCTCGTGGTTGGGCGCGGCACTGTAGACCACCATCTTGCGATGCCCCTGGGCCCGCAAGGCACGGATGGCCTCGACCGCGGCATCCACGTGGGCGAACGAGGCGAGCACCCCGGGTACCCGCCGGGATCTGGTGAGCGGCATCAGTGGTGCCCTCCCCGTTTCCTCGGCATCGGGATCATCTCCTTGATCTCCTGGATCGCCACGATGGGGAAGTTCTTGGCGAACAGCAGGAACCACATGCCGAACCAGCCGAACGACCCCGCCAGAATGCCCCAGTCGGCCCAGGTGGGATTGAGCTGGTCCCAGGCCCACGGGATGAAGTCGTTGCTCAGAGAGGAGACGATGATGACGTAGCGCTCGAACCACATCCCGATGTTGATGAAGATCGAGATCACGAACAGCGAGGTGAGGTTGGTCCGGATCTTCCGGAACCAGAGCAGCTGGCTCACGAAGGCGTTGCAGATGATCATCGTCCAGCCGGCCCACCAGTAGGGGCCGAAGGCACGGCGGAAGAAGGTCGTCTGCTCGAAGGTGTTGCCGCTGTACCAGGCGACGAAGTACTCCATCCCGTAGGCGTAGAACAGGATCGAGCCGGTCAGCAGCGTGAGCTTGGCCAGGTTGTCGAAGTGGTACTCCGTGATCATGTGCTCGATCCGGAGCGCCCGCCGGAGCGGAATGATCAGGGTGAGCACCATGCCGATGCCGGAGTAGATGGCCCCCGCCACGAAATAGGGCGCGAAGATCGTCCCGTGCCATCCCGGCACGATGCCCGCGGCGAAGTCCCACGACACCACGGAGTGCACCGAGAGCACCAGCGGCGTGGCCAGCGCCGCCAGGTAGAGATAGGCCCGGGAGTAGTGGCGCCACTGGTTGTCGGTGCCCTGCCAGCCCACCGACGCCAGGGCGTACACCGACTTGCGCCAGCCGCTCACCTTGTCCCGCACCGCGGCCACGTCGGGGATGAGCCCGAAGACCAGGAACGTCGTGGACACGGTCAGATAGGTGGAGATGGCGAAGACGTCCCAGATGAGGGGCGACTTGAAGTTGGGCCAGAGCCAGCGCTGGTTGGGATACGGCAGCAGCCAGTAGAAGATCCACTGCCGCCCGATGTGGATGATCGGGAAGAGCCCCGCCGTCATGACCGCGAAGACGGTCATCGCCTCGGTGGAGCGGTAGACCGCCGTGCGCCAGGGCGAGCGGAAGAGGAAGAGAATCGCCGAGATCAGCGTGCCCGCGTGTCCGATGCCCACCCAGAACACGAAGGTCGTGATGTACACGCTCCAGAAGATCGGCGGCTGATACCCGGCATGCCCCAGACCGTCCTTGATCAGCATCAGGAAGGTCACGACCCCGATCACGAAGAGGCCGACCGCGCCGAACAGCAGCGTCAGGTAGCCGCGGCTGGCGGGGCTCAGCGTCCCCACGACGTCGCGGGTGACGTCGGCGTGCGTCTGGGTGATCACGGGCCCGTCGTGCGGGCCGGCGGGCGGAGCGACAACGGCCATCGGTCAGGCCTCCGTCGGGTGCAGGACCTTGGCCAGGTAGGTGACCGCCGGCCGGGTGTTGAGCTCCTCGAGCACGTGGTAGTTGCGGGGGCTCGTGGCCTGGCGCACCACCCGGCTCTCGGGGTCCTTCGCATTGCCGAAGACGATCGCGTCCGAGGGGCAGGCCTGGGCGCAGGCGGTGGTGAACTCGCCGTCGCGGATCGGCCGATCCTCCAGCCGGGCCAGGTTCTGGTGCTCCCGGATCCGCTGGATGCACATGGTGCACTTTTCCATCACGCCGCGGGCCCGGACGGTCACGTCCGGGTTGAGCTGGAGATGGAGCGGCGCCGGCCAGGCTTCCTCGTTGTACTTGTACCAGTTGAAGTACCGGACCTTGTAGGGGCAGTTGTTGGCGCAGTAGCGGGTGCCGACGCAGCGGTTGTACACCTGCCCGTTCAGCCCGTCGGCGGTGTGATACGCGGCATACACCGGACAGACCGGCTCACAGGGCGCGTTGGCGCAGTGCTGACACAGCATCGGGACGAAGCGGGCCGAGACCGGCTCGCCGGGGTGCTCCCCGCCCTCCCAGTAGCGCTCCAGCCGGATCCAGGTCATCTCCCGACCCTTGAGGATCTCGGTCTCACCCACGACCGGGATGTTGTTCTCCGCGTAGCAGGCGGTCACGCAGGCCTGGCAGCCGGTGCACTTGGCGAGGTCGATCGCCATGGCCCACTGCGGCTGCTCCCGGGCGTAATCGCCGTGGCGGGTGGCCTGGAACTGCTCCTGAGACCACCCCTTGAGCGCCTCCAGCTCCGGCTCGGTGTTCACCTCGTGCTTGGCGCCGTGTTCCTCGAGGTACGCCTGCTCCAGGGTGAGTCCGCGGGCGGCCGCGGCCACCGGGATGGCCTCGGCGATGCCGCGGCCGAGCTGCCGGGGCGTGCCCTGGACCGAGGCGAGCTTCTGGTAGCGGCCGGTCTTGCCCACGCTCACCCGGGTGGAGAGGTAGGGGATGAAATCGCCCCGGGGCGCGCCGAGGAGGTCGAGGGCGTTGACCCCGCGGCCCTGGGCATAGCTGCCGTACCCGGTGTGTCCCAGGCCCAGGGGCAGCGCTACGGCATCGTCGCGAATGCCGAGATAGACGAAGACCGGAGCCTCCACCTTGCCGTAAGGTGAAGTGAGCTCGACGATCTCGCCGTCCCGCACGTTGAGCCGGCGCGCGGCCTCGGGGCCCACCTCGACCCAGGAATGCCAGGTGATCTTGGTGACCGGGTCGGCGTTCTCCAGCAGCCACGGCTTGTTGGCGCCGCGGCCGTCGTGCAGCAGCGCGTGGGGATAAGTCAGGAAGACGAAGTCGCCGTCGCCCTCGAAGCTGGGCTTGGTGTAGCTCATCCGCGCCTCGCGCAGGGAGAGCGACACGGCCGGCGCCGCAGCCGGCTCACGGAAGACGCCACCGTGCTGCACCGCCCCGTGCCAGAAGCCGGCGGCATCCTTTTCGCCCAGCTCGCCGGCGAGCGCCTGCCAGCGGGTCTTGAGGTGGGCCTCCCAGCTCGGCGCGTCGAAACGGGCCAGCGCGCCGACCGCCTTCTTGCTCACCCGGAGCAGGATGTCGCCCGCGCTGAGCGCGTCGAACACCGGCTCCATCACCGGCTGCATCAGCCCGTAGACGCCGCCCCGCGGGCGGGCATCGTCCCACCGCTCGAGCGCGTGTCGCTCCGGCAGCACCAGGTCGCACTCCGCCGCGGTCTCGTCGAGGTAGAGGCCGATGGCCACCTTGTAGGCCACCTTGCGGAAGCGGTCGGAGAAGCCGCTCGCCTTCGGGAGGGTGTAGATCGGGTTGGCGCCATGCACCAGGAGCACGGCCACCTCGTTGCCGTCCATCGCCTGCGTCAGACGCGCGATGCCGGCCTGCCCATCGGCCGTCGCGAGATCGGCGCCGAAGCGGATGGTCTCGCCCACGTTGCCGGCGACGAAGTTGAGCACGTTGACCGCGGCGCAGACCTCGGTGGATGCCGCGTGCTGCGCGCCGACGCCGCCCGCGACCGCGAGGCTGGGCCGAGCCGCGGCGAACTCGCGGGCCAGCTTCTCGATCCGCTCGGCGGGGATGCCGGTCTCGGCGGCGGCCATGGCAGGGGTGTACGGACCGAGCGCCGAGGCCAGGCCGGCAGGCGCGTCGCTCTTCCCGGCGAGGAGCACGTTGGCCATGGCCAGCGCCAGCGCCGCCTCGGAGCCGGGCTTGATGGGGAGCCACTCGTCGGCGTTGAGCCCGGTGAGGTCCATCCGCGGCGCCGCGTACACGAACCGGGCCATGTTCCCGTCGGCGGAGCCGTGGGAGCGGGCAAAGCCGCGCTGATTTTCGATCGAGCTGCCCCAGCTCTCCAGGAAGTCGGCGCCGAAGGACATGATGTAGCGCGCCTGGCCGAAATCGTACGCCGGCACCTGGTCCAGCCCGAACACCTGCTGGTTGGCGGCGCGGAGGGGCTCGTGATCGAAGGTCTCGTACCGGATCAGCTTGCCGCCCAGCGCGCCGGTCCAGTCGGTCAGGAAATCGGTGAAGCTGCCCCGCCCCGCGGCGGTGAGCACCGCCACCCGGTTACCCGCCTCGCCCAGCTTGCCGGCCAGCCGCCCGACGGCGTCATCCCAGGTGATCGGCGCCAGCCGCCCGTCCTTGCCGCGAGCCAGCGGTGTCTGGATCCGGCCCGGGTTGTACAGGCCCTGCAGCGCGGCCTGGCCGCGGGAGCAGATCTTGCCCTGGTTGACTGGATGGTCGGGGTTGCCCTCGAGCTTGACCGCCCGGCCCTCGCGGGTGCGCACGTGCACGCCGCAGCCCTGGCCGCATTCGGTGCAGGTGCTGGCGTACCAGGTGGCCACGCCGGGAACCTGGTCCTCCGACTGCACCAGGTAGGGCACCAGCTTCTGGACCCGATCGGTGGAACACCCGCTCAGGGCGAGTGCGCCGCCGGCCGTCGTGGTGCCGAGCACGGTGAGGAACCTGCGGCGATCCAGCGTGTCGGGCCCTTGGGTATCAGTCATTCCGCTCTTCCTGTTGGTCGGCCAGCACGCCCTAGTAGTGACACACCGAGCAGTCCCGCGACACGTCCCGCTCCAGATGGCAGGTGATGCAGAAGCCCATCCGGTCCACCTGGTTCACCTTGTGCACCTGCGCCATGCGGGTGATGTCGCCGTGGCAGGTGGCACAGGCATTGGGACCGAGCGCCTTGATGTGCCGCTGGTGGGGGAAATGCGCGTGACGTGGCAGATAGTGAACCCGGACCCACTCGACCGGCTTCTTGTCGCTCCAGGCCTTTCGCACCTTCTGGATCTCGGTCTTGCTGGCGCTGTCGCTTCCGCTCACCACCAGGTGACACCCCATGCAGGTCTGCATGGAGGGAATCCCCGGCTCAGGCGACACCGCCACCGAGTAGTGGCAGTACTGGCACTGAATCTTGAACTGGCCGGCGTGGATGTCGTGACGGAAGAAGATCGGCTGGCGCGGGCCCGCGAGGGACCCGGTGTCGCTGATGACCGCAGCCGTGACCGAATCGGCGGGCTTGGCCTGCTGCGCCTGCGGGGTCGGGCCGCGGAAGGCGAGGAGCGCGGCAAGTCCGCCGGCTCCGACACCTCCGAGCACGATGGCCAACGTACGCATTATCGGGTCCACGCGGTGAGAGAAGCCTGGCTCGTGAAGACATTCACAAAAGGCGCGCCGAAAGTTAAGTACGACGCGCCACGGCACAACCCGAGACCGGCGCCGCCAATCCCGAGTTGGTCAGTCGGCATCGGCGTCGCCGCGCTTGCGGCCCCGCGCGCGCGGCGCGCGGTGCGGCGCCGGTCGCTCGGCGAGCCATTCCGCCTTGTGTCGGGCGAAGCGGAGGTACGACTCGATGGCCCGGCGGTCCTCCAGCATCATCCAGCACCAGCGCACCGGTCCGGTCCGCTGGGCCTCGGCGATGGCGCGACCCAGGTCCGCCGAGAGCCGGCCCAGGCGGCGGACGCGATCGGCCTCGGCATCACTCAGCGTGAAGGTGGTGGAGACGGCATCGGCGATGACGTGCACCCAGCAGAGCTTCCGGTTGCCGACGCCGTATTCCCAGGCCCAGCGCCAGCTCTGTCCCATGAAGCGCACCGACTCGCCCACCGCGGGCAGTCGGCGGAGACCATCGCGGAGCAGGCGGAAACGCGCGGCGACCGGGGCCGGGAGATCGTGGAGGGGCGCCGTGGGATCGGGCTCCTGGGCCGGGTCGGCGTAGCGGTTCCCCGCCCAGTACGCGCTGGAGCGGGCCATGTCAGGCGCGCTCGGCGGCAGGAGGCTCGGTCACCGGCACACCGGCGCGGGCGAGGAAGCGGACCACCTCGATCCCCATGGCCCGCACCAGCGTCGCCTCGCGTCCGTCCAGGGCGGCGCGATGGACGATCTCCCGAAACGAGCGCATGACCGCCTCCGAGCGCCGGGTCTTGAAGAAATCGACCGCCCACAGCGCGCGGTGCCAGTCGGTGAACAGGTCCTCCAGCTGCCCCACGGTGGCCGGATCGGCCTCCTTGCGAGGCGGCTTGATCGGCGCCGTCTCACCGGCCACCAGCCACCACTCGTAGGCCATGAGCGCGACCGCCTGGGCCAGGTTGAGCGATGGACTGCGCGGGTCGGTCGGGATGGTGACCTGCACGTGGCCCAGGTCCAGCTCCGCGTTGGTGAGTCCGCTGTCCTCCCGCCCGACCACGAACGCGACCGGGCCTGCGCCCGACTCGCGGGCCAGCTCGGCCGCGGCCTCCCGAGGGGGCAGCGTGCGTCGCTTGGCCGTGCGGCCCCGCGCGCTCAGCACGGCGGTGAAGACGCAGTCGGCCAGGGCGGCCTCCAGCGAGTCCACGATCTCGATCCGGCGCACGAAATCCGCGCTGTTGTGGGCGATCCCCTCGATCCGCCAGGGATCGAAGACCTCCGGCTGCACCAGGCGCATCCGCTCGATCCCGAAGTTCCGGGCGATGCGGACGGCACTCGCGATGTTGACGATGTCCTGCGGATTGACGAGGACGAGCACCACGGCCGGCGCAGGCGCCATCAGGCCTCACCCAGGAACGAGACGTCGTGGCGGCGGGCCTTCAGCAGCCCGGCGAAGCCCGCCTTGTCCACCGCCTTCATGTACGCCTCTTTGGGCTCGACCTGCTTGCCGTCCACCAGCTCGATCAGGGCGTCGTTCAGCGTGATCATCCCGTTCTTGCGGTTGGTCTGCATGATCGAGGGGATCTGGAACGTCTTGCCCTCGCGGATCAGGTTGGACACCGCCGGGATCGAGAGCAGCACCTCCCGCGCCGCCACACGGCCGCCGCCGATCTTCCTGCAGAGCGTCTGGGCGATGACGCCGCGGAGCGACTCCGAGAGCATGACCCGCACCTGCGACTGCCGGTCGGCGGGGAACTGGTCGATGATCCGGTCGATGGTGGATGCGGCCGTGGTGGTGTGCAGGGTGCCGAAGACCAGGTGCCCGGTCTCGGCGGTCTCGATGGCGATGGAGACGGTCTCCAGGTCGCGCATCTCGCCCACCAGGATGATGTCGGGGTCCTCCCGCAGCGCGGCCCGGAGCGCCTGCTTGAAGCCCCGGGTGTGCAGCCCGACCTGCCGCTGCGTCACCAGGCATTTCTTGCTCTGGTGCACGAACTCGATCGGGTCCTCGATCGTGATGATGTGGTCGGTGCGGGTGCGGTTGACCAGGTCCACCAGGGCGGCCAGGGTGGTGCTCTTGCCCGAGCCGGTCGGCCCGGTCACCACGACCAGTCCCTTGGTGAGATAGCAGAGGTTCTGCACCTCCCGGCTCAAGCCCATCTCGTCGGCGGTGCGCACGGTGGTGGGAATGACGCGGAAGACCGCCATCGGCCCGTGGCGGTCCCGGGCGGCGTTGCAGCGGAAGCGGGCCAGGCCTTCGATCTCGTAGGCCCAGTCGGTGTCGCCCCCTTCCTTGTATTCGCCGATCTCCTTGGGCGTCATGATGGCGACGAGCATCGTCTCCAGGCGCTCGGGGGGGATCGCCGCCTGGTCCTCCCGGACCAGCTCGCCGTGGCGGCGCAGCAGCGGCGGCTCGCCCGAGCGGAGGTGCAGGTCCGAGGCTCCCGATTCGACCAGGAGCCGGAACAGCCCCTCCAGGGCGCCGCGACCCTCGGCGAGGTCGGCCGCTCTGGCGGCGGCCTGGGGCGCCCCGCCGGCGGGCGCCGAGACGGCGCCGGAGGGACGAACCACCGCCCGCGGGCCGTCGGCGCTGGGCGCGAGCTCCACCCGCACCTCCCCTGTCGGCGCCTGATAGGAGAACGCCACCGACCCCGCCCCGCCGAGCTGGCCGGCGCTCTCGCCGGCGATCTCTCGGAGCAGGCCCAGGATCTGCGCGTCGGTCAGCGGATCCTTGGTGACCGGACGCGCGGTGCCGTTGGCCAGGAGCGCGGCCGGCTTTCCGACGGCGAGCTGGAGGCCGTCCGCCCGCTGCTCGTGCATGACCTGGATGAACCGATCGAGTCGCGCCACGGGAATCTCAGTCGTAGGGCCGGATGCAGCGGACGTGGGTCTTGTTGAAGTAGCGGGCGATCCCGTCGTCCCAGAGCCCGAAGAAGAGCCCGGCGGCGTTCACGTAGTCGAGGGCCCGGGAGCGCGAGGGGTGCAGCTCGGCCACCGCGTGTCCGCGGTACTCCTGCCCCTTGATCAGCTCCACCGCGAGCTCGAGCTGCTTGGCCGCCGACACGCGGTCGGGATCGATCCAGGGACTGGGCTCGGGACAGGCCACCATCGCGACGCCCGCCTTGGGCACGAACACCACGCCGCCCTCGCGCGGAATCAGCGCGAAGAACTGGTCGCCCCGGTTGAGCATCTCGATCGGAGTCTCGGGGCCCGGCGGATAGGACGGCCGGGACGCCAGGTGAAGCTCGCCCTCGAGCACCGCGCCGTCGGCCAGCGTGACCCGGGCGGAGACCCGGCTGGTCAACCCCCAGTCGCTCATCGACTCGATCGCGGCATGTGGGGGAAAGTGGGTAAGGCGCGGCGACGCGGCAAGTGGGTGTCAGCCGCGAATCTCGACCCCGGCCTGACGCTCGATCAGACGAATCGCCTCGAGGTAATCGGCCTGCTCGCCCAGGGCCGCGCGGGCCCGGTCCATCAGCTCGCCGGCACGGTCGAGCACCGGACCCTCCACCCCCGTCTCCTGCAGCACCCCGCGGGCGATCCCGACATCCTTGGCCAGCAGCGCCAGGCGGAAGGTCACCGGCCAGGCGCCGGTCAGCACGCGCTCAGGAATGAGGGTCTCGGTGACGAACGAGCGCCCGCTGGACGCGTTCACCACCTCCAGCGCGGTCGCCGCCGGGACGCCGGCCTTGACCAGCGCCGCGAGTCCCTCGCCGGCGGCGAGAATGTTCACGGCGAGCAGCGCGTTGTTGACCGACTTGAGCGCATGACCCGCGCCGACCGGGCCGACGTGCTCGATCCGCTGCCCAAACCGCTCCAGGACCGGCCGGGCACGGTCGAACGCGTCCGGGTCGCCGCCGACCATCACCGCCAGAGTCCCGGCCTCGGCGCCGTTGGTGCCGCCGCTCACCGGTGCATCCACGAACCCGACGCCTTGCGCGGCCAGGCGCCCGGCAATGCGGCGGGAGGTCGCCGGATCGCCCGAGGTGCAGTCCACCAGCAGGGCGCCCCGGCGGAAGCCGGCGAGGAGACCGTCGGGGCCGTCGAGCAGCGCCTCGACCTCGCGCGAGGTCGGCAGGCAGGTCAGCACGATATCGGCCGCGGCCGCCGCCTCCTTCGGCGTGGCGGCGACCCGGGCCCGGTGATCGGCGGCGAAGCTCTCGGCCACCGTCCGGGTGCGGTTCCAGACCGTCAGACCTCCGCCTTCGGCCAGGTGAGCGGCCATCGGCGCGCCGATGGCGCCCAGGCCGAGGAAGGCGAGGGGCGGCAGGGTCATATCGGATCGCTCGCGGGCAGGTTCGCGCGATCGCAGTACGCCGACATTGAGCGGTACCGGTACGAGGAGTAGAATTCGTGCTGCCTCTGCTCGTTGAAGGCGTCCTGCACCTTCTGACTCATCATCGGAACGCGCTCCGGGACAGTGGTCCGTCAAGATAGGCCGCGCCCCGATCCGCCGCCAAGCCCGCCATGAGCGCACGCATCCTGCACGTCGATCTCGATGCGTTCTTCGTCG
Source organism: Gemmatimonadales bacterium (assembly GCA_035278885.1). Classification (GTDB taxonomy): domain Bacteria; phylum Gemmatimonadota; class Gemmatimonadetes; order Gemmatimonadales; family GWC2-71-9; genus CAVVWJ01. The sequence goes on from DATEIR010000006.1 coordinate 15,767, forward strand.
AAGTGTGCCGGCGGCATCACCCCGAGCTCCGCCACATCGAGCTGCTGGTGGTGGGCGGGCGGCGGGACCAGCGAGGCGTGGTGCAGTCCGCGTCCTACGGAGCCCGGCGCTACGGCATACACGCGGGCATGCCGATCGCGCAGGCGGTCCGCCTGTGTCCCGACGCGACCTTCTTCCAGGGCTCCTTCCCTCAGTACCGCGAGGCCTCCCAGGCCGTGCGGGCGGTGCTGCAGCGTTTCTCGCCCGTGGTCGTCATGGCATCGCTGGATGAGGCGTATCTCGACTTCGGCGGCACCGACCGGCTCTACCCCGTGTCGCTCCTGCCCGTGGCCGAGGAGATCCGGGACGCGGTGCGCGCCGACACGGGGCTCGACTGCAGCATCGGGATCGGCCCCAACCGGATGATCGCCAAGCTCGCGTCCGACCAGGCCAAGCCGAGAGGGTTGATGGAGGTGCGGGCGGGATGGGAGCCGGGTTTCCTCGCCGGGCTCCCGCTCTCGGCGATGCCGGGCGTCGGCCCCAAGACCGCGGCGCGCTGGAGCGAGCTCGGGCTCACCGATGTCTGGCAGATCCAGCAGATGGAGGAGGCCGCGCTGGCCCGCCTGATCGGGCCGGATGCGCGCGGCCTCAAGCGTCGGGCCCTGGGACACGGAGGTACGACCCTGCGGGCCGAGCGGCTCCCCAAGTCGGTGAGCCGGGAGACGACCCTGTCCCGCGATATCCGGGACCCGGAAGAGCTGGAGGCGATCCTCTTCCTGCTCACCACCCGCGTCGCCGGCCAGCTCCGCGACGAGGGGCTGGTCGGCCGCACCGTGACGCTCAAGCTCCGGCACGACGACTTCCATACCGTCACTCGGCGGCAGACGCTCGAGCTGGGCACCGATCTCGACGGCGAGATCTACCAGGCCGCCCGGGCCCTGTTCCAGCACGCCTTCGACGGTGTCCGCGCGCGCGACCGTGGCGTCCGGCTGATCGGGGTCGCCGTGACCAATCTCGGCGTGGCGGCGGAGGCCGATCTCTTCGAGTCGGACGACCGCCGCCGTCGCCGGGAGCTCACGGCGGCGGTGGACAAGGTGCGGGAGAAGTACGGCTTCGCCGCGGTGACACCCGGCGCGATCTTGCGGGCCCGCCGGCGCCGAGACCGCTAGAGCCTCATCGCGATGGCCGCGGAGGAGCGGGGGGACGCAGGTCGCGCGCCTCGAACCGCAGACCCACGGCGCCGTCGGACCGGGTGACCCGAGGCCCGAGTTCGCGGAAGAAGGCCTCGCGCCCTGTCGCCACCCCGCGGGCCAGGACCGTGCTGTTCTGGTAGAGGCGGTAGTAGCCCACGAACACACGGGTCGCGCCGGGCCGGACCGCGCAACCGCAGTCCCGCGCGCCCTGCAAGCCGGCGTTGGCGACCAGCCGGATCACCTCGTCGCCGCCGTTGCTGATCAGCGGCGCGAAGAAGTCCGCGTCGGCGGTGCGCGGCCCGGCCTCGCCGCGCACCGTCCCGCGAACCTCCCGCACGACCAGCGCGCCCTTCACCACCTCACCCATCGGCTGGCTGTCCGCGCTCAGCGGTCGGACCATCTCCCACTCGGCCACGAGCGTACGTCCACGCGGGATCCGGACCCTCACCGTGGCGCCCGGTGCCACCGTGCGGGGGGCTCCCGCGCCCACCACGAGCCGTACGGGTGCGACCAGGCGGTTGGTGAAGTGGAGGCGGGGCTGCAGCACGACGAAGTACCAGACCGCGCCGAGCGCGATGGCGACGAGCAGCGGCGCCGCGACGCATCCGCGCCGTCGCGGGCCCGGACGCACAGGGTGAGACGGACCAGTGGGCACCGCGGGCGGCTGAGTCACCAGGGCCTCAGGACGTGAAGGTGCAGCTCAATGGACCGGAAGGATACGGCCCAGCGGATCGGGCTCCTCGGACGGCGGCGCCTTCCGGCGAGGCGCGGGGACCGGCGGCTTCGGCGCCGGGGTGGAAGGGGCCGGGCGCGCCGCCTTCAGGTCCGCCAGATCGGCGGACTCGACCGGGATCCGCATGGCGCCGGTCACGCTGTCGCGCGGACCGAGCATGGCGGGGTACCGGGCGACCCGGCCGGCGGAGTCGGTGACCCGCACCAGGCTCCGTCCTCCGAGCGGATAGTAGCCCAGGCGGAGCGAGTCGCCGGGGGCCAGGAAGCAGCCGCAGTCCACGCTGTCGGCATCGTCCACGACGGTGACCCTGAGGCGACGATGGGTCCGGTTGATCACCACCGGCGCGTAGCGCAGCACGCCTCCCGAGGAGGCGTCCACCCGCTCCCGCCGCTCGCCTTCCACCCGATCCGCGACAATCGCTCCCTCCACGCCCTGCCCGAGCACCCGTCCCGCGTGGGTGGGACGCACCATCGCCCAGTGGGCCTCGAGCGGCGCGCCGCTCCGCACCGGAATTCGCACGTCCCGCTCCGGCGCCACCATCAGACCCGAGTCGTCGACCGTCACCACGATCGGCTCGACCAGGCGGTTGTGCACCACCAGTGCCGCCGCCGCCGGGTCGGCATCCCGGGCGGTGAGGAGGGTGGTGCCCACCGCGGCGACAATCAGCGCCGCCGCGACTGCGATCCGTCGGCGTCCGGTCCGCCGACCGTGCGACGGCACCGCGCCGGGACCGGCCGCGGAGCCGAGCTGTTCGGTGAGCGCGTCCTCGGCGGTGGAGGGCTGACGCTCGTCACTCGGCAGGATGACACCCGCGGGTGCCGCCGCCCGGCCCGCGCGCAGGGCCTCGAGCAGGGCCGCGGCGCTGGGGTAGCGGTCGTCGGGATGCTTGGCCAGACAGCGGACCACGACTCGGGCGAGCCAGGGAGGAATGCCATCCCGCGACAGGCTGCCTACCGGCAGCGGCTCCCGGATGTGCCGCCCCACGATCTCCTGGGAGTCCTCGCCGGGGAACGGCGGCGCGCCGGTCAGCAGGTGGAACAGCACGGCCCCGACCGCATAGAGGTCGGAGCGGGAATCGACCTTGTGGCTCCCGAGCGCCTGCTCGGGACTCATGTAGAGGGGGGTGCCGACGATGTAGCCGGTCTCGGTGATGTCGGCCGGAGATTCGAGGTTCTTCACGATCCCGAAATCCACCAGCAGAGGCCGGCCGGTCCCGGCCTCGATCACGATGTTCTCGGGCTTGAGATCCCGGTGCACCAGCCCGTGCTCGTGCGCCTGCTGCAAGGCCTCGAGGACCGGCTCGATGATGCCCAGCGTGCGCTCCACGCCGGGCGGCCCCTCGGTCCGGAGCAGCTCCGCCACGGTCCGACCCTCGAGGAAGGGCATGGCGTAGAAGACCAGCCCCTCGCCCTCGCCGACGAAGTGAATCGGGATGGTGTTGGGATGGTTGAGCCGCGCGATGGCGCGGGTTTCCTGGGTGAACCGGGAGACCGCGGACGAGCTCCAGTGCAGGTCGGAGCGGAGAACCTTGACCGCCAGCCGGCGTTGGAGCCCGGTGTCGATCACCTCGTACACCTCGGCGAAGCCCCCCCGGCCGATCATCCGCACCACCCGGTAGGTCTCACCCAGGGCACGGGCCAGCCGTCCGAGCGCGTCGGGCGGTGCCTCGCGGGGCGCGCCCAGGCCGTCGGCTCCGAGCAGTGCCAGGCTCCCCGGCCCGCAGCGCGGGCAATGCGTGCTGCCGGACGGCAGGGGGGCGTGGCAGGAGGAGCAGACCAGCAGCACGGGACCTCCGGGGTGATGCGGCGCGTCGTCGGAAGCTAATCGGATGACCCGGGACGCTTCGGCGCGTGTCGGCTACACGGCCACGGCCTCCGCTGGCCGCGATTGGGCTGGGGGACGGGTTTAAGCCATTGCTACGTGTAGATTTGATTGCGCACTATCGACTCGGGTAGGACGGCGATATAGCCAGATATGCGTTCATTTCTGCAGAAGTGTACTCGATTTTGTGCAATTTTAGCACGTTTCTCTTGACACCAGCGGCGCACGCCCATATACTCGAACCGTCGATGGCGACCCCACGCACCCGGATGGTCCGATGACGCCGCAGCTTCGAAACCGCCGCTCTCCACCTCTCGAACCACCGGGTCCACGGTCCGCGTCCGCGCTTCTCACCTGATGCCCCTGCGTTCGAGTTCCGAACCCAGGGGCATCTCACTTCCCCAACCCGACAGGGCGAGACCATCCATGGCGACCACCGCACGACCCAGCGCACCCGGCCGGATCACCCAGGCCAGCGAAGTCCACAAGCTCCTCGAGCTGGTCCGGCAGCGGAACATCCAGGTGGTGGACGTGAAGTTCTGCGACCTGCCGGGCACGTGGCAGCACTTCTCCATTCCGGCCGCCTCACTGGATGAGGACATGTGCCGGGAAGGGCTGGGCTTCGACGGCTCGTCCATCCGCGGCTTCCAGGCCATCAACGAGAGCGACATGCTGCTCATCCCGGACGTCTCCACCGCGTTCGTGGACCCGGTGCTGAGCGTGCCGACGCTGTCGCTCACCTGCGACATCTACGACCCGATCACCCTGGAGCCCTACAGCCGGGACCCGCGGTTCATCGCCTTCAAGGCGGAGGAGTATCTCCGCACCAGCGGCATCGCGACCACCTCGTTCTGGGGCCCCGAGGCCGAGTTCTTCATCTTCAACTCGGTCCGGTTCGACCAGAACGCCCACGAGGCCTACTACCACATCGATTCGGACGAGGGCGTGTGGAACTCGGGCCGAAACGGGACGCCCAACCTGGGCCACCGTCCGCGCCACAAGGAGGGCTACTTCCCGGTCCCGCCGGCCGATCGGCTGCAGGACGTGCGCTCGAAGATCATGCTGGCGCTGATCTCGGCCGGGGTGCCGGTCGAGGTGCAGCATCACGAGGTCGCCACCGCCGGCCAGGCCGAGATCGACTTCCGGTTCGGCACCCTGGTGCAGACCGCCGACCGGCTGATGGCCTACAAGTACATCGTCAAGAACGTCTGCCACAGCCTGGGCTACACGGCCACGTTCATGCCCAAGCCGCTCTTCGGCGACAACGGCTCGGGGATGCACGTGCACCAGTCGCTCTGGAAGGGCGACACGCCGCTGTTCTATGACGAGGCGGGATACGCGCTCTTGTCCGACACCGCCCGCCACTACATCGGCGGCCTGATCGCCCACGCGCCCGCGCTGCTCGCGCTCTGCGCCCCGACCACCAACAGCTACCGGCGGCTGGTGCCCGGCTTCGAGGCCCCGGTCAACCTCATGTACTCGGCGCGCAACCGATCGGCCATCTGCCGGATTCCCTGCTACAGCAGCAGCCCCAAGGCGCGGCGGGTGGAGTTCCGCGCGCCCGATCCGAGCGCCAACCCGTACCTCGCCTTTTCCGCCCTGCTGATGGCGGGGCTCGACGGGATTCAGCGGAAGCTCGAGCCCCCCGCCCCGATCGATGAGGACCTCTACGAGCTTCACGACGAGCGCAAGCAGCAGATCAAGACCGTGCCGGGCTCGCTGGCCGAGGCGGTGACGGCGCTGGAGCAGGATCACGACTTCCTGCTCGCCGGGGACGTGTTCACTCCCGACGTGCTGGAGACCTGGATCGGCATGAAGCGGACGAAGGACATCGCGGCCGTGACGCTCAGGCCGCACCCGTACGAGTTCTTCCTGTACTACGACGCGTGACCGTTCCGCCGGAGCCCCGTCGGGGGCTCCGGCTCAGCCCGAACCCCGGCCCCCGAGGATCGTCCCGTGACTCTGCTTTCGCTCCTCCTCGCCGTGCAGGATGCGGCGTCGTCCCCGCCCCCGCCCACCGTGGTCCCGGCGGACACCGCCTGGATGTTGGTGTCCACCGCCCTGGTGCTGCTCATGACCCCGGCGCTCGCGTTCTTCTACGGCGGGCTGGTGCGGAACAAGAACTCGCTCAACACCATGATGATGAGCTTCGTGGCGCTGGGCGTCGTCGGAGTCACCTGGGCCCTCATCGCCTACAGCCTCGCCTTCAGCGAAGGCGGCGCCTTCCTCGGCGGTTTGACGAACCTCGGGCTCGCCGGGGTCGGCACCGAAGCCAAGGGGACCATTCCGCACGTCCTCTTCATGGCCTACCAGGGTACCTTCGCCATCATCACCGCGGCGCTCATCTCGGGCGCGATCGTGGAGCGGATGCGGTTCGGGCCCTATGTCGCCTTCATCGCGATCTGGACGCTGCTGGTCTACGCGCCGGTGGCGCACTGGGTCTGGGGCGGCGGCTGGCTGATGAGCCGAGGAGTGCTCGACTTCGCCGGTGGCACGGTGGTGCACATCAACGCCGGCGTGTCGGCGCTGGTCGCGGCCATGGTCCTGGGGCCGCGGAAGGACTATGGGCGGCAGGCCGTGCTGCCGCACAACGTGCCTTTCGTGCTGCTCGGTGCGGGCCTGCTCTGGTTCGGCTGGTTCGGCTTCAACGGCGGCAGCGCGCTCGCGGCCAACGAGCTGGCGGCCCTCGCCTTCACCAACACCTTCCTGGCGCCGATGGCCACGCTGGTGGTGTGGACCCTGCTGGACTATGTCCGGACCGGCCGCGCGACGGCGGTCGGCGCGGCCACCGGCATCGTGGTGGGGCTCGTGGCGGTGACCCCGGCCGCCGGCTTCGTGAGCCCCGCCAGCGCCCTGCTGCTCGGCGCCCTGGCGGCCTTCCCCAGCTATTTCGCCATCGCGCTTCGCTCCCGCACCCGGGTAGACGATTCGCTCGACGTGTTCGCCGGCCACGGTGTGGGCGGTCTCACCGGCGCGCTGCTGACCGGCGTGCTGGCGGAAAAAGTCTGGAACTCGGCCGGCAACGACGGGCTCTTCTTCGGCAACCCGGGCCAGCTCGCGGTGCAGGCGCTGGGCTGCCTCAGCGCCGCCGCCTATGCCGCGCTCATGACCTTCGTGATCCTCAAGGCGATGGCCTTCGTCACCGCGCTCCGGGCGGTGCCCCGGACCGAGGGCGTGGGGATGGACGTGAGCCAGCACGGCGAAGAGGCGTACGCCAGCGGCGAAGGCTCCATTCTGGTCCCGCCCGAGGCCCCGATCCTGTCGGACACCGTGACGGCGCTGACCCCGCACCCGGCTTCGCGCTGAGGAGACGACCATGAAGCTCATCGTAGCGATCATCCGGCCCGACCGCCTCAACGAGGTGCTCGAGGCGCTCTACCGGGCCGAGGTCCGCGGGCTCACCCTCTCCCGCGTGCTGGGCCATGGCGGGGAAACGGAGCGGGTGGAGACCTACCGCGGCACCACCGTCAAGGTGGACCTGCAGGAAAAGGTGCGGCTCGAGATCGGTGTGTCCGACTCGTTCGTGGACATCACCGTGCAGGCCATCCTCGGAAGCGCCCGCACCGGCGACGTGGGCGACGGCAAGATCTTCGTGCTCGACGCCGGGCAGGTGTATCGGATCCGCACCGGGGAGAAGAACGAGGCCGCGGTGACGCCGGCGGTCACGGAGGAGGTGTAGGGGGGAGGCGGGGAAAGGGAAAGGGAAAGGGGAAGGGCGAAGGGCGAATGGCGAAGGGGGCACAAGTTGAGCTCCTCGCGCGCTCCCTTCGCCTTTCGCCTTCGCCTTTCGCCTTCCTTCCCCTTTCCCCTCCCCCCCACCCCCCTACATTCCCCAAATGACACCCAAGCACCTCCGCAGCGCCGCCATCACGCACGGCGTTGAGCGCGCTCCCAACCGCGCCATGCTCCGGGCGGTCGGGTTCACCGACGCCGATTTCGGCAAGCCGATCGTGGGCATCGCGAGCGGGTACAGCACCATCACCCCCTGCAACGCCGGCCTCGACGTCCTGGCCCGCCGGGCCGAGGCGGCGGTTCGCGCCGGCGGGGCGATGCCTCAGCTCTTCGGAACCATCACGGTGAGCGACGGGATCTCGATGGGGACCGAGGGCATGAAGTACTCGCTGGTCTCCCGCGAAGTCATCGCCGACTCGATCGAGACCGCCTGCGGCGCGCAGAGCATGGACGGCGTCGTCGCCGTGGGTGGGTGCGACAAGAACATGCCCGGCGCGATGATCGCGATCGCCCGGATGAACATCCCCGCGATCTTCGTCTATGGCGGAACCATCAAGCCCGGGCACTACGCCGGCCGTGACCTGACCGTGGTGAGCGCCTTCGAGGCCGTGGGCCAGCTCAGCGCCGGCCGGATCGATCAAGCCGAGCTGCTCGAGGTGGAGCGGCGCGCCTGCCCAGGCAAAGGCTCCTGCGGCGGCATGTACACGGCCAACACCATGTCGTCGGTCTTCGAGGCCATGGGTATGAGCCTCCCCGGCTCCTCCACGATGGCCGCCGAGGACGCCGAAAAGGCGGAGAGCGCGGCCCGCTCGGGAGCGGTGCTGGTCGAGGCGATCGAGCGCGGGCTCACGCCGCGCCGGATCATCACCCGCCAGGCCTTCGAGAACGGCATCGCGGTGGTGATGGCGCTCGGCGGGTCCACCAACGCGGTGCTGCACCTGCTCGCCATCGCGCACGCGGCCGGGGTGCCGCTCACCCTCGACGACTTCGAGGTGATCCGGGCCAGGGTGCCGGTGCTCTGCGACCTCAAGCCCTCGGGACGGTTCGTGGCCACCGATCTGCACGCGGCCGGCGGCGTGCCCCAGGTGATGCGCATGCTCCTCGACCGCGGCCTGCTGCACGGCGACGCGCTCACCATCACCGGCGAGACCATCGCCCGGACGCTGCGGGACGTGGCCGCGGAGCCCAGGGCGGATCAGGAGGTGATTCGCCCGTGGAACCGCCCGCTGTACCCGCAGGGCCACCTGGCGGTGCTCCGCGGCAACCTCGCGCCCGAGGGAGCGGTCGCCAAGATCACCGGGGTGACGTCGCCCCGGATCACCGGGCCCGCGCGCGTGTTCGAGTCGGAGGAGGAGTGCCTCGAGGCGATTCTGCAGGGGCGGATCCGAGCGGGTGACGTGCTGGTGGTGCGCTACGAAGGTCCCCGCGGCGGCCCCGGCATGCGCGAGATGCTCGCGCCGACTTCGGCCCTGATCGGCGCGGGCCTGGGCGACGCGGTCGGTCTCATCACCGACGGCCGGTTCTCGGGGGGCACCTACGGTCTGGTCGTGGGCCACGTGGCGCCCGAGGCCGCCGTCGGCGGGCCGATCGCGCTGGTCGAGGAAGGCGACCTCGTCACCATCGACGCCGAGGAGCGGCTGCTCGCGGTGGACGTCTGCCAGGCCGAGATGGATCGGCGCCGGGAAGAGTGGCAGGCGCCGACGCCTCGCTACACCGCCGGGGTCCTCCACAAGTACGCGCGCCAGGTCTCCAGCGCCAGCCTGGGGGCGGTGACCGACCTCTAGGCCCGGGCCGGCACCGCCATCCGCCCGATCTCGATCCGCCGGGCGATCTCCTCGCCCATCGCGCGGCTGCCCACCGCGGGCTCGCCCGGCCGGGCCAGATCGGCGGTGCGCAGCCCCGCCTTCAGCACGCCCGCCACCGCCTGTTCCACCACGGTCGCCGCCTCGGGCTGCTTGAGGCCGTAGCGGAGCAGCATCGCCGCGCTGGCGATGGCCCCGATCGGATTGGCCATACCGCGACCGGCGATGTCCGGGGCCGAGCCGTGGACCGGCTCGAACAGCCCGGCACCGGCGCCGATCGATGCCGACGGCAGAAGGCCCAGCGACCCCGCCAGGACCGCCGCCTCGTCGCTCAGGATGTCGCCGAAGAGATTTTCCGTGAGCAGGACGTCGATCCTCGCCGGATCGGCCACCAGCCGCATGGCGGCGAAATCGACGTAGAGGTGCTCCAGCCGCACGTCCGGAAACTCCCGACCGATCCGGGTGACCGTCTCCCGCCAGAGCAGCGAGACCTCCAGCACGTTGGCCTTGTCGACCGAAGTCACCGCGCTGCGGCGCTCGCGGGCGGCCTGGAACGCGACCCGCGCTACCCGCTCGATCTCCGGGACGGTATAGCGCAGCGTATTCACCGCCGCGCCGGGCTCGCGCCCGCGGGGCTCACCGTAGTACAGCCCGCCGGTGAGCTCCCGGACGATCAGCAGGTCCACGCCCTCGAGGCGCTCGGGGCGGAGCGGCGAGGCGTGGCGCAGCGCCGGATGCACCGCCACGGGGCGCAGGTTGGCGTAGGCGCCGAGCAGCTTGCGCAGCGCCAGGAGACCGGCCTCCGGGCGGCGGTCGCCATCGGCGGTGGCCAGCGCCGGATCGCCGACCGCGCCGAGCAGGACGGCGTCCGCCTCGGCCACGCCGCCGCGGGTGCGGGCCGGCAGGGCGCTGCCACCCTCGGCCACGCCCGCGGCACCGATGGCGTACTCCGGCGTCTCGAGGCCGAAGCCGAAGAGATCCGCCACCGCACGCAGCACCCGCAGCGCCTCGCCCGTCACTTCCGGACCGATGCCGTCGCCGGGCAGTACCGCCACCGTGTAGCGGCTCATACCCGCACCCCCAGCTCGACGGCACGCCGCCGCTCGAATGCCGCGATGCCGGCCTCCTGGCGCAGGGTTCGTCCGATCTCGTCCAGGCCATCGAGCAGCATCGCGCGGCGGTACGGCGCAATGGGGAAGTCCGCGCGGAAGCCGGACGCGTCGCGCACTTCGGAGCGCTCGAGGTCCACCGTGAGCTCGTAACCCCCGGACGCGCCGGCGGCCCGGCGGAACAGCTCGGCCACGGCGTCGTCGTCGAGTGTCACCGGCAGGAGTCCGTTCTGGCAGCAGTTGCCGTAGAAGATGTCGGCGAACGATGGAGCGACGATGGCGCGGAACCCGTACTCGGCGAGCGCCCACGGCGCGTGCTCGCGGGAGGAGCCGCAGCCGAAGTTGGCGCCGGTGAGCAGGACGCTCGCGCCCGCCGCCTCCGGACGGTTGAGCTCGAACGCCGGGTCGGGCGACCCGTCGCCGCGGTAGCGCCAGTCGTGGAACAGCGACTCGCCGAATCCGGTGCGCTCGATCCGCTTGAGGAATTGCTTCGGAATGATCTGGTCGGTATCGACGTTGGCCCGTGGGAGAGCGGCGACGCGACCGGTATGGATCCGGAACGGCTCCATGCGCACCTCATAAATTACTTTATGTATCAGTCGTAATCTGCTGTATCACAGGCAGATACAACGCGCGTGTAAACCCACTTCTGCGACGTGTGCGTGGGCGCCGGGTGTCGCTGCATCGAGATGCCTTCCGCCGCTGCACGAGCCCGGGCGGAAGGCAACCCCGGCTCGCCTGCGGTCAACGCAGCAGGCTCCGCACGTCCACCAGCCGTCCCTCGATCGCGGCGGCCGCGGCCATCGCCGGGCTCATCAGATGCGTGCGCCCGCCCCGCCCCTGCCGTCCCTCGAAGTTCCGATTGGATGTCGACGCGCACCGCTCGCCCGGCGCGAGCGTGTCCTCGTTCATGCCGAGACACATCGAGCAGCCCGGGTTGCGCCACTCGAAACCGGCGGCGGTGAAAATGCGGTCGAGGCCTTCGGCTTCGGCCGCGGCCTTCACCCGCTGCGAACCGGGCACGACCATCGCACGCACGCCGCCCGCCACGCGGCGCCCTTCGGCGACCCGCGCCGCCTCGCGCAAATCCTCCAGCCGGCCGTTGGTGCAGGAGCCCAGGAAGACGCGATCCACCCGCAGGCCCTCGAGCGGCGTCCCCGGCCGCAGGTCCATGTACTCGAGCGCGCGCGCGTAGGAGCGCCGCTCGGCGTCGCTCGCCGCGTCGGCCGGATCGGGCACTCGCTCGGTGATCTCGGCGGTCATGCCGGGACTGGTGCCCCAGGTGACCTGGGGTGCCAGCGCCGCGGCGTCCACCACCACGGTCGCGTCGTAGCGCGCGCCCTCGTCGCTCGCCAGCGCCTCCCAGCGGGAACGCGCCCGCGCCCACGCGGCGCCCCGCGGCGCGTGGGGCCGGCCTTCGAGGTACGCGAACGTCGTGGCGTCGGGGGCGATCATGCCCGCCCGCGCTCCCGCCTCGATGGACATGTTGCACACCGTCATCCGGCCCTCCATCGAGAGCGCCTGAATGGCCTCGCCGGTGTACTCGACGACGAAGCCCGTGGCCCCGGCCGTGCCGATGCGGCGGATGAGCGCGAGGATCAGATCCTTGGGCCCCACCCCGGCGGCCGGCCGGCCGGCGAAGCGGACTTCCAGCGTGCGCGGGCGACTCTGCACGATGCACTGGGTGGCGAGGACGTGCTCCACCTCGCTGGTCCCGATGCCGAACGCCAGCGCGCCGAAGGCGCCGTGGGTGGAGGTATGGGAGTCGCCGCAGACCACGACGGTGCCCGGCTGGGTGAGCCCGAGCTCCGGCCCGATCACGTGCACGATCCCCTGCGAGGGCGAGGTCAGGTCGTGCAGCTCGATCCCGGCCTCGCGGGCGTTCCGGATCAGCGCGGCGATCTGTCGGGCCGAGATCTCGTCGGCGATGGGGAGCCGCCGGTCGCCGGTGGGGACGTTGTGGTCCACCGTGGCCACGGTGAGATCGGGTCGGCGCACCGCCCGCCCGGCGAGGCGCAGGCCGTCGAAGGCCTGGGGGGAGGTGACCTCGTGCACCAGGTGCAGGTCGACGTAGAGCAGCACCGGCGCGTCCGGCCCCGTGACTTCGGGGTCGGCCGGACCGACGACGTGCGCGTCCCAGACCTTCTCCAACAGTGTGCGCGGCGTCATGGTCAGCCGGGCAGCGGGGCCGGATGCCTGCGCGCGGCCGGCCGCTCCTTGGGCGGCGGCGCGCTCGCCCGTCCCTGCCCCTCCTGCGACCACGGCATCATCGCTCGCAGGACCCGGCCCACCTGCTCGATCTCGTGCTCGCGGTCCGCCTGGCGCAGGCGCTCGAACTCGGGCCGCCCCGCGCGGTTCTCCGCCAGCCACTCGCGGGCGAAGCTGCCGTTCCGGATCTCCTCCAGGATGCGCCGCATCTCGGCCCGGGTCTCCTCGGTGATGACGCGCGGCCCGCGGGTGTAGTCGCCGAACTCGGCGGTGTCGCTGATGCTGTAGCGCATGAACTGCATGCCGCCGCGGTACATCAGGTCCACGATCAGCTTGAGCTCGTGCAGGCACTCGAAGTAGGCCATCTCCGGCCGATACCCGGCGGCGGTGAGGGTCTCGAACCCGGCCTTGACCAGCGCCGTCACTCCGCCGCAGAGGACCGCCTGCTCGCCGAAGAGGTCGGTCTCGGTCTCCTCTCGGAAGGTGGTCTCGATCACCCCGGCGCGAGTGCACCCGATGCCCGAGGCGTACGCCAGCGCGTCGTCCAGCGCGTGACCCGACGCGTCCTGGTGAATGGCCACCAGCGCGGGCACGCCGCGGCCGGCTTCGTACTCGCTCCGGACCAGGTGGCCGGGAGACTTGGGAGCCACCATGGTCACGTCGACGCCGGACGGCGGGACGATCTCGCCGTACTGAATGTTGAACCCGTGGGCGAACATCAGCGTCTTGCCCGGTCCCAGCGCGGGTGCGACCCCGGACTCGTAGATGGCGCGCATGTCCTGGTCCGGCACCAGGAGCATGATGACGTCGGCGGCGGCCGCCGCCTCGGCGACGGGTCGGACGTCGAGCCCCGCGGCGCGCGCGGCCTCCGCCGAGCGGCCGCCGGGCCTGACCCCGACGATCACCCGGGCCCCGCTGTCGCGAAGGTTGAGCGCGTGGGCATGGCCCTGGCTGCCGTACCCGATGATGGCGAAGGTCCGGGTGGCGAGGCGCCGGCGGTCGGTGTCGGCGTCGTAGAACACCCGTACGGAGTCGTTGCTCATGGCGTGGTCTGCTCGGAGTTAGGAGTTGGGGGAGGCGGCGGCGCCGCTCTCCAGGGCCACGGCGCCGCTGCGCGCCACCTCGAGGATCTCGAAGCGCTCCAGCGCGCGAAGGCACGAGAGCACGAAGGCCTCGGAGCCGGATACCTCGACGATCACCGCGGCGGCCGCATCGTCCACCACCGAGGCGCGGTAGAGCTGGAGCACGTCGAGGAGCTCGCCGTAGCGGGAGCCGGGGGCGCGGACCTTCACCAGCGCCACCTCGCGCGCCACCGCGCCGCCGGGCGGCAGGGCGGAGGCCTCGCGCACGCCGATCATCTTCTGCAGGTGCTGCACGGCCCGCTCGGCCGTGGATGGGTCCGACTGAATCATGATGGTGAGCCTCGCGAGTCCGGGCGTCGCGGTGGGACCCACCGCGAAGCTGCGCACGGGATAGTTGCGCCGTCGGAGCAGTCCGACGGCTCGGGTCAGCGTGATCAGACGGTCCTCGATCAGGACCGACACCGCCTGAGTGCCCGCGCTCATGCCGGGACCAGACGGCCGGGTTCCGCCTCGATCGCGTCGGAGAGGGACGCGCCCGGCGGAATCATCGGGAACACGTTCGCCTCCTGCTCGATCTGGAACTCCACCAGGGCCGGGCCGGGCCGCTCCACGGCCTCGCGCACCGCCGCCTCCACGTCGGCGCCGGTCTCGACCCGGCGGCCGGGGATCCCGTAGGCCTCGGCCAGACGGACGTAGTCGGGACTCCAGATCGGCGTGGCGGAGTAGCGCCGGCCGTGGAAGAACTGCTGCCACTGCCGCACCATGCCCAGATAGCCGTTGTTGAAGACCGCCATCTTCACCGGGATCCCCTCCTGCACCATGGTGGCGATCTCCTGCATGTTCATCTGGAACCCGCCGTCGCCGGAGATGGCCCAGACCGGCTCGTCCGGGCGCGCCAGGGCCACGCCCATCGCGGCCGGCACCGCGAACCCCATGGTGCCGAGCCCGCCCGAGGTGATGTGGCTGTTGGGCCGCTGATAGCGGTACAGCTTGGCGACCCACATCTGGTGCTGGCCGACGTCGGAGACGATGGTGCAGCGGCCGGCGGTCTCGTCCTCGATGGCGCGGAGAATCGCCTCGGGCGAGAGGTCGCCGCGGTAGCTCTCGGGCCGGGGACGGACATAGCTCGCGATCTCGGCTCGCCATGCCGCGCACTCCCGCCGGTCCACTCGCTGCAGCAGCGCGCCGAGCAGCGTGCGTGCGTCGCCCACCAGTCCGACGGCGACCGGCACGTTCTTGCCCACCTCCGACGGATCGAGCTCGAGGTGGATCACCCGCGCGCCCCGGGCGAACCCCGCGAGGTTGCCGGTGACCCGGTCGTCGAACCGGAGGCCCACACCGACGATCAGGTCCGCCTGCTGGATGGCGCGATTGACGTGCACCTCGCCGTGCATCCCCGGCATGCCCAGGTGGAGCGGGTGCGACTCGGGGAACGCGCTGATGCCGAGGAGCGTGGTGATCACCGGAATGCCGGTGCGCTCGGCCAGCTGGCGCAGCTCCTCGTACGCCCCGGCCAGGATGACGCCGTGCCCCGCCATGATCAGGGGCCGCTCGGCGGAGGCGATGAGGCGGGCCGCGGTGTCGAGGTCGGGGGCGGAGGCGCTGTGACGCAGAGTCGCACAGTCGCCGGACTGCTCCCCCCTGCGTCCCTGCGCCCCTGCGGCCCCGCGCCCCGCGACCCATTCCCCTTTCGCGGTCTGCACGTCCTTCGGCACGTCCACCAGCACCGGCCCGGGTCGCCCCTCGGTCGCGGCGGCGATCGCCTCGCGCACCGCGTCGGCGAGGTCCTCGACCGCCTCGACCAGGATGCTGTGCTTGGTGATCGGCTGGGTGATCCCGATGATGTCGGTCTCCTGGAAGGCGTCCCGGCCGAGCATCGCGCGGGAGACCTGCCCGGTGATGGCGACCAGGGGCGTGTTGTCCATGTGCGCCGTGGCGAGGCCGGTCACCAGATTGGTCGCGCCCGGTCCCGAGGTGGCGACGCAGACGCCCGGCCGCCCGCTGGCGCGGGCGTACCCGTCGGCGGCATGGGCCGCTGCCTGCTCGTGCCGCACCAGCACGTGGCGCAGCTCCGGGTACTCCGGCAGCGCGTGGTAGAACGGCATGATCGCGCCGCCGGGGTAGCCGAACAGCAGGTCGACGCCCTGCTCCCGCAGCACGCAGCAGAGGATCTGGGAGCCGGTGAGGAGCTCGGTCATACGCCCCACAGGTACACCGCGTTCAGACTGCTCGCCTCCAGCCGCTCGGCGTGGCGGGACTTGTTGAGCGCGTTGACCAGGGCGCGAGCGCTGGCTTCCACGACGTCGGTGGACGCTCCGTGGCCGGAGAGCGAGCGGCCGTCGATCTTGGCCTGGAGGAACACCTGGCCCACGCTGTCGCGCCCGGGAGTGAGGGAGCGGAGCTGCAGGCTCAACACCTCGAGCTGCCGGCCGGTGATCTCGGCGACGGCGGTGAACGCCGCGGCGATCGGCCCGTCGCCGGTGCCTCGGGCGCTGCGCTCGCCCGCCCAGGGGCCGGTCATGCGGACCTCCGCCGTGGGGCTCACGCTGCCGCAGACCACCCGCAGGTGGCTCAGCTGGAACTCCTCGGGCGCGTCCTGAATGCTCTCGTGCAGCAGCGCCAGCAGGTCCTCGTCCAGAATCTCGCGCTTCCGGTCGGCGAGCGCGGTGAACTCGCGGTACACGTCGCTCAGCTGCTCTTCGGAGAGCTCGTAGCCCAGCTCGCGGTAGCGCCGCTCCAGGCCGTGCCGGCCGGAGTGCTTCCCCAGCACCAGGGTCGAGCGCGGGATGCCCACCATCTCGGGGCGGATGATCTCGTAGGTGAGCCCGTTCTGCAGCATGCCGTGCTGATGGATCCCGGCCTCGTGGGCGAAGGCGTTCCGCCCCACGATGGCCTTGTTGGGCTGGGGAAAGACGCCGGTGAGATAGGACAGGAGCTGGCTGGTCCGGTAGATCTCGCGCGAGTCCACGTTGGTGCGGAACGACAGGGCGCCGTTCCGGACCTGGCCGGCCATCACGATCTCTTCCAGCGCGGCGTTCCCCGCGCGCTCGCCGATCCCGTTCACGGTGCACTCCACCTGTGCCGCACCCGCCGCGATGGCGGCGAGCGAGTTCGCGACCGCCAGGCCGAGGTCGTCGTGGCAATGCGCGCTCAGCACCACGCGGTCGGCGCCGGGCACGCGCTCGCGCACGTCGCGGAACATCGCGGCGTACTCGGGCGGCATGGCGTACCCGACCGTGTCGGGGAGGTTGACGGTGGTGGCCCCTTCGGCGATGGCGGCCTCGACCACGCGGCAGAGGAAGTCGCCGTCGGTCCGGCTGGCGTCCTCGGCGCTGAACTCGACGTCGTCGGTGTAGCGGCGCGCCTGGCGGACCGCGGCCCGGGCCCGGGCCACCACCTGATCCCGATCGAGCCGGAGCTTGTCGCGGATGTGCAGGTCCGAGGTCGAGATGAAGACGTGGATCCGTCCCCGTGCCGCCCCGGCGAGCGTCTCGCCGGCCAGGTCGATGTCCCGCTCGTGGCACCGCGCGAGGGCGGTGATGACCGGCCGGCGGATCTCGGCGGCCACCTCGCGCACCGAGCGGTAGTCGCCCTCGGAGGCCGCGGGGAAGCCGGCCTCGATCACGTCCACGCCCAGGGCGTCGAGCTGCCGAGCGAGTCGCAGCTTCTCCTCGGCGGAGAGCGAATTGCCGGGCGCCTGCTCGCCGTCGCGGAGCGTGGTATCGAAGATCAGGACGTCAGTCGGGATCGGGCCCATATGTGCTTTCGGCTGGTGCGTGGTTCACGAAAAAAGGCGCCGCGGATCGGGTCCGCGGCGCCTGGGGAATTCGAGCAGTGCTGGCTACTGGCTCACATCGCTCGTCTCGGCACGCCGCGGACCGCTGCGACCCCAATAAGGAGGGGAAGCAGGAGGCTGAGGAGGACGAGGACGAGCGACAGCGACATGTCGGGCTGGCCTGGGTAACGGGAGTGCGCGGCTCCGGGTGGGATCGCCACCACGTTCAGGCAGGCTAACGCGCGGACGGCCGGACTGTCAAGTGGGGGGAGCCGCTTGACTGATACGCGGGCGTGCATAATAATACATCCATGAAGCCCGCCTCCACGCTTCGGCTCGCCATTCTTCTCAATCTCGTCCGCTCCGGGGGAGCGACCGGGTAAACGAGCGCGTAGGTAGCGATCGCCCGGCCTGCTCCCGAACGGAGCGGGCCTTTTTTTGTGCCCCGCTTTCGGCCTCTCCGGCCGCTGGGGCCTCACCTGCAGGAGGTACCATGGCCGCCCCTGGGCAGCGGATCCACCCGGCCGGTTCCCGTCGCACCGATCCCCATCCCCACGCGGCCGTGCCGGCCGCCGCGGCGCTCGACCCCGGCCGGGAGCACGACGCCTGCGGCGTCGGCTTCGTCGCGACCGCGTCGGGCGCGCGCTCGCACGAGGTGGTGAGCATGGCCCTCGAGGCGGTGGCCCGGGTCGCCCATCGCGGGGCGGCCAGCACCGACAACTCGGGCGACGGGGCGGGCCTCCTGACGCAGATCCCCACCCGGCTCTTCTACCGCGACGCGTACCGGCTGGGCCTGCACCTCCAGCCCGGGCTGCCGTTCGGCGTGGGATCGTTCTTCCTGCCGCGGGAGCCGGACGCCCTGGCCGCCGCGGTGCAGCTGGTCGAGACGGTGCTGGCCGGCGACGGGATCCCCTTCCTGGGCTGGCGCGAGGTGCCCATCAATCCGGCGGCCCTGGGCCCGACGGCACTGGCCTCCTGCCCCACCATCCGTCAGGCCCTGGTGGGCCGGCCCGCGCTGACCGGCGATGAGGAGGCCTGGGAGCGCGCGCTCTACCTCGCCCGACGAGAGATCGAGCGCCGGGCGGCGGAGCTGCCCCTGCCCGGCTTCTACGCCTGCTCGCTCTCCTGCCGTACCGTGGTCTACAAGGCCCTGCTCACCGGCACTCAGCTCCCCGCCTTCTTCACCGACTTCCGCTACCCGGAATACGAGAGCGCCATCGCGGTCTTTCACCAGCGCTACTCGACCAACACCCTGCCCAGCTGGCCCCTGGCCCAGCCGTTTCGGCTGGCGGCCCACAACGGCGAGATCAACACCCTGTGGGGCAACCGCAATGCGATGACGATGCGCCAGCCGATGCTGGCCTCGCCGATCTGGGGGGAGGGGATCGAGCGGCTGCGGGAGGTGATCTGGAAGGAGGGGAGCGACTCGGCCAGCTTCGACAACGCCATGGAGCTGCTGGTACGGTCGGGACGGGATCCGGTCCACACGGCGATGATGATGGTGCCGCAGGCGTGGGAGAAGTACCCCGACATCGATCCCGCGGTGAAGGCCTTCTACGAGTACCATCAGTGCGTGCTGGAGCCGTGGGACGGCCCCGCGGCCCTGGCGTTCACCGACGGCGTGATCGCGGCGGCCTCGGTGGACCGCAACGGCCTCCGCCCCTGCCGCTACAAGGTCCGGCGCGACGGGCTGGTGGTGGCCGGCTCCGAGGTCGGCCTGGTGGACCTCGATCCGCGCGAGGTGGTCGAGTGCGGCAAGGTGGGGCCCGGCGAGGTGCTGGTGGTGAACACGGCGTCGGGCGAGGTGGTGCGCAATCTCGACGCCAAGCGGCGGGTCGCCACGCGGCGGCCCTATGCGCGGTGGGTAGCGCGGTACATGGCCACGCTGGTGCCCGACGCCGCGCGAGTGCCCGCGGCTCCCGACGGCGAGGAGCTGGTGCGCCACCAGCGGTCGTTCGGGTACGGATTCGAGGACCTGCGGCTGGTGCTCGAGCCGATGGGCGGGACCGGCGCCGATCCGGTCTGGAGCATGGGCGACGACACCCCGCTCCCGCCCCTCTCGGCGGTGCCGCAGAGCGCCTACGCCTACTTCAGGCAGCGCTTCGCGCAGGTGACCAACCCGCCGATCGACCCGCTGCGCGAGGCGATGGTGATGTCGCTCCGGATGCACCTCGGTCGTCGGGGCTCCCCGCTGCTGGAGCGGCCGTCCTACGCCCGGATGCTGCGGCTCGAGCATCCGGTCCTGCTCGACGACGAGATGGCCGCGCTCCGCAACGTGGCCGGCTTCAGCACGGTCACCCTGGACGCGGTCTGGGACGTGACCAAGGGCGTCGAAGGTCTCCGCCCCGCCCTCACCGCCCTCCGGCGCGCCGCCGAGCGGGCCGCTCGGCGCGGCGCGCAGGTGATCGTGATCAGCGACCGCGCGGCCGACGATCGGCGCGCCCCGATGCCCATGCTGCTCGCGATCGGGGCCGTCCGCCAGCACCTGGTCCACACCGGGCTCCGGGCCCGGGTCGGCCTGGTCGCCGAAGCCGGTGATGCCTTCGACATCCACCACTTCGCGACGCTGATCGGCTACGGCGCGGAGGCGGTGCACCCGTGGCTCGCGCTCGCGACGGTGCACGCCCTCTTCGGCGAAGCGCGGGAGCCCTCCCGGCGGGAGCGCGAGGCCGAGGCAGCGCCCCGCCCGTCGCCCGAGGCGGCCGCCCTGCAGTTCCGCACCGCCGCCGAGAAGGGTCTGCTCAAGATCCTCTCGAAGATGGGCATCTCGACCCTCTCGTCCTATTGCGGAGCCCAGATCTTCGAGGTCCTCGGCCTGGGCCACGACGTGATCGCCACCTGCTTCGACGGGACCGCGTCACCCATCGGCGGCGTCGGCTTCGAGGAGCTGGCGGAGGACGTGCTGGCCCGCCATGCCGCGGCGTACCCGGACACCGCCGATGCCGTCACCCTCCCCGACCATGGGCGGGTGCGCTTTCGCAAAGAAGGCGAAGACCACGGCTGGGCCCCGCCCGTGGTGGTGGCGCTGCAGCAGGCAGTGAAGTCCGATGACCCGACCGCGTACAACGGGTTCCTGACGAGGTCGGCCTCGCGCCGGCCGGCGGGCCCGCGCGACCTGCTCGCGGTCCGGAACGGCACGCCGGTGCCGCTCGAGGAGGTCGAGCCGGTGGAGACGATCCGGCGGCGCTTCGTCTCCTCGGCCATGTCCCTCGGCGCGCTCTCGCCGGAGGCGCACGCCACCCTGACGATCGCGATGAACCGAATGAACGCCCGCTCCAACTCGGGCGAGGGCGGCGAAGACCCGCACCACTACGCTCCGCTGTCCAACGGCGATCGGGCCGACAACCGGATCAAGCAGGTGGCATCGGCCCGGTTCGGGGTCACGACCGAGTACCTGGTCCGCGCCGAGGAGCTGGAGATCAAGATCGTCCAGGGCGCCAAACCGGGAGAGGGCGGCCAGCTGCCGGCGCACAAAGTGACCGACCTGATCGCGCGGCTGCGTCACGCGGTGCCGGGGATCTCGCTCATCAGCCCGCCGCCGCACCACGACATCTATTCGATCGAGGATCTGGCCCAGCTGATCCACGATCTCAAGACGGTCAATCCGCGCGCCCGAGTCGGGGTCAAGCTGGTGGCCGAATCGGGGGTGGGCACCGTGGCCGCCGGCGTGGCCAAGGCGTACGCGGATTATGTCCTCATTGCGGGGCACAACGGCGGGACCGGGGCGTCGCCGCTCTCTTCCATCAAGCACGCGGGCTCGCCCTGGGAGCTCGGGCTGGCGGAGGCGCAGGCCACGCTGGTGCGCAACGGGCTGCGGCACCGGATCGAGGTCCGGACCGACGGCGGCTTCAAGACCGGCCGCGACGTCGTCGTCGCCGCGCTGCTCGGGGCCGAGAGCTACGGCTTCGGCACTGCGCCGCTGGTGGCGCTCGGGTGCGCCATGGCCCGCCAATGCCACATCAACACCTGCCCCACCGGGGTCGCCACCCAGCGGGCCGATCTGCGGGCCAAGTTCAAGGGGACGCCCGAGCAGGTCATCGCCTATTTCACACACGTGGCGGAGGAGGTGCGCCGGCTGCTCGCCGCCATGGGCGCGCGCAGCCTGGACGAGATCATCGGCCGCAACGACCTGCTCGAGCGGGTCGAACGGCCCGAGGTCCCGCGGGCGCAGATGCTCGACCTCTCGCTGCTTCTCGCGCCCTCTCCGACTCCGGTCACCGGTGGCGCGCCCGACCGGCGCCGCCGCCTGGGACGGAACGACCGCCCGGGCGTGGAGTCGCTCGATCAGGAGATCCTGGAGGAGCTGCAGCCTTATCTCGACAGCGGACTGCCGTTCTCGGGCAGCTACCCGATCCACAACCACCACCTCGCGGTCGGCGCGCGGCTGGCGGGACACATCGTGCGAGAGACGGGCGATGTCGGTCTTCCCCACGGCTCGGTGCGCCTCCGCTTCGCCGGCGCCGCGGGACAGAGCTTCGGCGCGTTCACCTGCCGGGGCATGCACCTCGAGCTGGAGGGCGAGGCCAACGACTATGTGGGCAAGGGGCTGAGCGGCGCGGAGCTGACCATCCGGCCGTACCGCCGGGCGGCGTACGCGGACGTCTCCCACCAGCACCTGGTCATCGGGAACACCGTGCTGTACGGCGCCACGGCCGGCCGACTCTACGCCGCGGGGCAGGCGGGCGACCGGTTCGCGGTGCGGAACAGCGGCGCCGTCGCGGTCATCGAGGGGGCCGGGAACCACTGCTGCGAGTACATGACCGGCGGCATCGTGGTCGTGCTCGGACGCGCGGGCCGGAACTTCGGCGCCGGGATGTCCAATGGGGTCGCCTACGTGCTCGACGAGGCCGGCACGTTCGACAGTCGGGTGAACCACGACATGGTCGGCCTGGAGGATCTGGACGAGCAGGATCTCGAAGTGCTGCGACGCCTCATCCGCGAGCACGAGGAGAAGACGGCGAGCCCTCGCGCGCGCACGATCCTGGTACAGTGGGACGATTATCTCCCGCTCTTCCGCAAAGTGGCCCCGCGCGGTGCCGCCGCGCTGGTGGCATCGACGCGAGAAGCCTACCTGTCGTCACCGGTGGCCGCGCTCGAGCCGGAGCTGGTCCAGCGCTCGGCCTGAGGCCGGGTGTACGGCTGGGCCGTGGGGCGGGCAGGCGCCCCGGGGCCGAATGCTTGACGGATGGGTACGCGCTTCATAACTTGCTGATCAACAAGCAAGCCTTGGAGTCACCCCAGTGCCGGTCACCGCCGAACGCGAGCGCAACCCCGCACGAAGCCGGGCCGCCATCCTCGATGCGGCGGAAAAGCTTTTTGCCGAACGGGGTTACGAGGCAACCAGCCTGAGCGAGGTCGGAGCTGCGGCTGGGGTATCCCGGGGCACCCCGGGCTACTTCTTCGGATCCAAGCAGGAGCTCTACGAGGCCGTGCTGGAGCGCTGTAATGAAGAGGTACGGCAGGCAGTCCGGGCTGGACGGGCGCGGGCGCTCGCCAGCCAGCAGCCGCCCGAGGCGATTCTCGCCGGCGCCGTCTCCGACTACTTCGACTTTCTCGCCGCCCGGCCCCACTTCATCCGCCTGATCGAGCGGCGTGCCCTGAGTGGCGGACCCAGCCCGGTCGGCGAGCACCTGTCGGCCGGACAGGAGGCCCTGGCGGCGATCAGCGCCGAGCTCGGTCTCGATGACGCGCCCTCGGGCGATGCGGCCCAGCTCCTCCTCAGCATCATCGCCCTCTGCTGGTTCCACCTCATCCACGCCCAGACCGTCGCGCCCGCGGTCGGCGTCTCGCTCGAGGATACCGCCGAGCTGGAGCGTCGCAAGCGCCACGTGATCGGACTGGTGCTGTACGGCCTTCGAGGCCTCGAGCGTCCGGCCGCCACCCTCACCCCGGTGCCCGCCCATGACTGACGTGCTTCCGCCCCCGGCCCGGTCGTCGCAGCCGCATGCCTCGGAACAGGAGGCCCGCGAGGTCGCCGAGGCGGCCCGGGAAAAGGAATGGCAGGCTCCCAGCTTCGTGCGCGAGCTGTTCGAAGGGTCGTTCCGGCTCGACCTGATTCATCCCTTCCCCGCGCCCGACCCGGCCGATCTGGAGCGCGCCCGGCCGTTCATGGAGCGGCTGGACCGCTTTCTCCGGGAGCGGGTGGATAGCGACCGGATCGACCGGGAAGGCAAGATCCCGGAAGAGGTGATTCAGGGCCTCCGCGACATCGGGGCGTTCGGCATCAAGATCCCGACCGAGTACGGTGGGCTCGGGCTGAGCCAGTACAGCTACACCCACGCCATCGCCAAGGTCACCAGCCAGGACGGCAACCTTACCGCCCTGCTTTCCGCCGCCCAATCGATCGGCGTCCCCACCCCGCTCAAGCTGTTCGGCACGCCGGCGCAGAAGGCGAAGTACCTGCCGCGCCTGGCCCGCGGCGCGGTATCCGCCTTCGCCCTTACCGAGACCCAGGTGGGGTCGGACCCGGCGGGGCTCGCGACGACGGCGACGCTGTCGGAGGACGGCACCCACTACGTCCTCAACGGCGAGAAGCTGTGGTGCACCAACGGCACCATCGCGGAGCTCCTGGTCGTCATGGCGCGGACCGGACCCAAGCGGATTACCGCCTTCATCGTAGATACCGACTGGCCCGGGGTGGAGGTGGTGCAGCGCCTCCACTTCATGGGTCTCCGGGCGATCGAGAACGGCATCATCCGGTTCACCGACGTGAAGGTGCCGGTCGAGAACGTGCTGTGGGGCGAAGGCAAGGGTCTCAAGCTGGCCCTCATCACCCTCAACACCGGCCGCCTCACCCTGCCCGCCTCCGCGGTGGCCGGCGCCAAGCGCGCGCTGGAGATCTCCCGACGGTGGGCCGCCGAGCGGGTGCAGTGGGGAGCGCCCATCGGGCGGCACGATGCCATCGCCCAGAAGCTGGGGCGGATGGCGGCCGACATTTTCGCGATGGAGGCGGTCTCCGACCTCGCGTCCCTGCTGGCCGACCGCGGCGGCGCCGACATCCGGCTCGAGGCGGCCATGGCCAAGATGTGGAACACCGAAGTGGGCTGGCGCATCGTGGACGACGCTCTCCAGATCAAGGGCGGCCGGGGCTACGAGACGGCCGACAGCCTGCGCAGCCGGGGCGAGCGCCCGGAAGCCATCGAGCGGATGATGCGCGACTATCGCATCAACCTCATCTTCGAGGGCTCGAGCGAGATCATGCGGCTCTTCATCGCCCGGGAGGCGGTGGACACCCATCTACGCGTGGCCGGCGATCTGATCGACCCTAAGGCGCCGATGGCGAAGAAGATCCAGGCGCTGCTCCGCTCGGGCGCGTACTACGCGACCTGGTACCCCCGACTGTACCTCGGCTGGGGACGGGTACCCCGCTACGGTGAGTTCGGCCCGCTGGCCACCCACGTGCGGTTCGTGGACCGGAGCTGCCGCCGTCTGGCCAGGACGCTCTTCCACTGCATGATGCGCTTCGGGCCCAAGCTGGAAAAACGGCAGGCGGTGCTGGGACGGCTGGTGGAGATCGGCGCGGAGCTGCTGGCCATCACCGCAGCCTGTGCCCGTGCCCAGGCCATGCGCAAGAAGTCCGGCGACGGATCCGCCCAGGAGGGCGAGAGTGCCGTCGAGCTGGCCGACGTCTTCAGCCGGCACGCCCGGCGTCGGGTGGAGGAGCGGTTCGCAGCGGTGTTCGACAACGACGACGTGGCGACGTACGGGCTCGCGCAGGAGGTGCTGCGCGGCGAGCACGGGTGGCTGGAGGAAGGGATTCTGGGACGGTAGCGCAGGGGCGCAGGCTGGACGCACTGCTCTCGTACGGTGAGCGCCGGGCGCACCCCTGCGCCCTGGCGCCTCTGCGTCCCTGCGCCTTCTTTTCCCACTCCATCACCCGGACCCAGCGCCATGCCCATCGCCGAAGGACGTACCATCCCATTCACCGGCCCGGAGGCCGTCGACGTCGGCGTGCTCGAGACCTTCGAGTATGCCGGACCGGAGCAGGAGATCCTCACCGAGACCCGTGAGTTCAGCCCGGTGTGTCCCTACAGCGGCCTGCCCGACTTTGCCACCCTGCGCATCGTCTACGTGCCGGGTGACCGCTGCATCGAGCTCAAGAGTCTCAAGTACTACGTCACCAGCTACCGCAGCGTTGGGATCTTCCAGGAGCACGCCACGGCCAAGATCGCCGAGGACCTCTTCCGGGTCCTTCAGCCGCGGCGGCTCAGCGTCACCACCATCTACAACACCCGCGGCGGCTTCGACACGACCTGCACCGTCGCCCTGCCCCACCCCTAGGATCAGTGGGCTCCGGCCTTCGCGACGGCTGAGGACGGCCGGGTAGGATACTTCTCCGGCTCGGAGCGGGGGCCGCGGGGCAGCAGGGTCGGCAGATTGGCCAGCTCGACCGCCGTGACGGCCATGACCGCCGTCGCCTGCCGCAGATCGCCGGGGACCGCCTTGTCGTACGTGTCGCTCTGCGAGTGGTGGGTGTGGAAGTATCCCCGCGGGTCCTGGTCGAAGTTGAAGCCCGGCACCCCGTAGGGGATGAATGAGAGATGGTCGGTGCCGTTCTTCATCGCCGAGCGCACACTGTCGGCGCCCAGCGAGTTGACCGGCGCGAGCAGCGCCTTCCACAGGTCCGCCAGCTCATCCCGCCCCTGCAGGGCCTGTCCCACGATCCGCCCGGTCCCGTTGTCCAGCACCAGCACTGCCTGGATGCTGTCGGCCTCCGCCGCATGCGCCGCGGCGTAGGCGCGGGAGCCGAGCAGGCCCTCCTCTTCCCCGCTGAACAGGATGAAGCGTACGGTGCGCTTGGGCTTCACGCCGGAGCGCGCGATCGTGCGCGCGGCGTCGATCACGACCGCCGAGCCGGCGCCGTTGTCGGTGGTTCCGGTGCCGAGATCCCAGCTGTCCAGGTGGGCGCCCAGAATGACCACCTCACCGGGGCGCTCGCTGCCCCGGATCTCGCCCACCGTGTTCCACTGGGTGACCGGCTTCTTTCCCACCGTGTTCTCGATCTTGCCTTCGAAGCGCGGGGTGATGTTGGCGCGGAGGAGTCGCTCGAAGAGGGTGTAGTCCTCGTGCGAGATCACCACGTTCGGCAGCGGTGCCACCCGCGTCGGCGACCCGCTCATCGTCATGAGCGCGTGCTCCTTCCCACCGTCGTACAGGGTACCCAGCGCCCCGGCGGCCTGCAGGAGATACGGCAGGTCGAGGGCGAACTGCCGCCGGGCGAACACCGCGTCCGCGGAGGTGTCGGCCGTGAGCGAGGCGCGACGATCGCGCGCCGCCTGGAGCTGTGCCGAGTCGGCGGCGGTCATCGGGGGCCCGTCGGGATTCCATATCGGGAACGAGGGACGCGAGAGCACCCAGGCGCCCTTGAGGCGGGGACGGTAGACCGCCAGGCTCTCCGGCGTGGAGAGGTCGGCCAGGACGACCGGACCGGCGAGGGTCTTGCCCCCGGTGCCCGCGGTCCAGGCCCAGCTGTGGCCGGTGACCGCTCGGGTGAACGGCGCCGTGATCCGAAAGGCGGCCGGCCCGCGCTCCCAGGTGACCCCGAACTGATAGTCCTCCAGCCGGGCCGTCAGGCCGTAGCTCTTGAGGCGCTCGGCCACCCAATCGTTGGCCTTCCGCATGGCGGGGGAGCCGGACAGTCGGGGGCCGATGACGTCGGTGAGATGCTGGAGGGTCTCCATGACCTGCGACGAGTCGGTGGCCTGGGCGATGAGCGCTCCGGCACCGGTGGTATCGACCGTGCTCTGGGCCCGCAGCTCGGGGCTGGAGACCAGCGAAAGGACGGCGGCGAGGGCCGGGACCAGGAGGGGGAGTCTGGGCATGCGAGAAGGGTCCGTCGGGAAAAGGGAAACCACCGTACGAGCGCCGATCCGGCGAAGATTCCGCGGCCCGCCGCCGTGCTGGCGAACGCGGCCGGGCGCAAGTTATACTCGGTTTTACCCGGCGTCATCGCCGCCTACCAGTCCACCCCCCGGAGGAGCAGGTCGTGGCCAAGGACACCCTGACGATCACCGACAACCGGACCGGCCGCACCTACGAGGTGCCCATCACCGACGAGACCATCCGGGCGACGGACTTGCGCCAGATCAAGGTGGCCGAGGACGACTTCGGGATGATGACCTACGACCCGGCGTTCATGAACACCGCGGCGTGCCGGAGCGGCATCACCTACATCGACGGCGACCGCGGCATTCTGCGGTACCGGGGCTACCCGATCGAGCAGCTGGCCGAGCGGGCCTCCTTCCTCGAGGTGGCCTACCTGCTCGGCGAAGGCGAGCTGCCCACCCGGGAACAGCTCACGAAGTGGGAAGAGACCATCAAGTACCACACCTACGTCCACACCAACATCACCAAGTTCCTGGAAGGGTTCCGCTACGACGCGCACCCCATGGGCATGCTGCTGGGCGTGGTAGGCGCGCTCTCGACCTTCTATCCCGACGCCAAGGACATCCACGATCCGGCCAACCGCTATCTCCAGCGCGTCCGGCTCCTGGCCAAGGCGCCGACCATCGCCGCCTTCGCCTTCCGCCATTCGCGCGGGTTGCCGTTCGTCTTCCCGGACAACGACCTGGACTACATCGGCAACTTCGTCAACATGACCTTCAGCATCGGCGGCCGGCACAAGGCCAACAAGGTGCTGCAGCGGGCGCTCGAGATCCTGCTCATCCTCCACGCCGACCACGAGCAGAACTGCTCCACCAGCGCGGTGCGGGCGGTCGGCTCCTCTCACGTCGACCCGTTCTCCGCCGTCTCGGCCGGCATCGCGGCGCTCTACGGCCCGCTGCACGGTGGGGCCAACGAGGCCGTGCTCCAGATGCTCGACGAGATCGGGACCAAGGAGAACATCCCTAAGTTCATCACCGAGGTGAAGGCGGGGAACGGCCGGCTGATGGGCTTCGGGCATCGGGTGTACAAGTCGTACGACCCGCGGGCCAAGCTGATCAAGCGGGTAGCCGACGAGGTCTTCGCCGAGACCGGCCTCAACCCCAAGCTGGAGATCGCACTGGAGCTGGAGCGCATCGCGCTGCAGGACGACTACTTCATCAAACGCAAGCTCTACCCCAACGTCGATTTCTACTCCGGCCTCATCTACCAGGCGATGGGCTACCCGACCGAGTACTTCACCGTCCTCTTCGCGCTGGGGCGGATGCCGGGGTGGTTGGCGCAGTGGGAAGAGATGCTGCTGGACAAGGATCAGAAGATCGCTCGCCCCCGGCAGATCTACTCGGGCGCGGGGGAGCGGCCGTTCGTCCCCCTCGAGAAACGTTCGGCATGACCGAGCAGCTCGACACCCTGCTCAGCGAGGAGCGGCGGTTTCCTCCCACCGCGGAGTTCGCGGCCCGGTCGGCGGCGACCGCGGCGCTCTACGCGGCGGGAGAGAACTGGCAGCGTTTCTGGGAGACCGAGGCCAGGGCGCTGGAGTGGTCCGCCCCCTGGCGCCAGGTGCTCGACTGGCAGGCGCCGCACGCGAAGTGGTTCGTGGGCGGGAAGCTCAACGTCTCGGTCAACTGCCTCGACCGGCATCTGCGTGGTCCCCGGCGCAACCGGGCCGCCATCGTCTGGGAGGGAGAGCCGGGCGACCGCCGGGTCCTCACGTACTGGGACCTCGCCCGCGA
Organism: Gemmatimonadales bacterium; assembly: GCA_035278885.1. Classification (GTDB taxonomy): domain Bacteria; phylum Gemmatimonadota; class Gemmatimonadetes; order Gemmatimonadales; family GWC2-71-9; genus CAVVWJ01. Next base: position 44,816 of record DATEIR010000006.1, read on the forward strand.
GGTGAGCCGCTGCGCCAACGCGCTCAAGCGCCTCGGCATCCAGCGGGGCGATCGGGTGGCGATCTACCTCCCGATGATCCCCGAAGCCGCGATCGCCATGCTGGCCTGTGCCCGGATCGGCGCGGTGCACTCGGTGGTGTTCGGCGGATTCTCGGCCGAATCGCTGCGCGACCGGATCAACGACGCCGGCGCCGTCGCCCTCATCACCGCCGATGGCGGGTACCGGCGGGGTCAGACGGTGCCCCTCAAGCGCATGGCCGATACCGCGCTGGCGGAGACGCCCTCGATCCGGCACTGCATCGTGGTCCGCCGCCGAGCGGGCGGCGAAGGGGACGAATCGTTCGCCGAAATGGCCGAAGGGCGGGACCACTGGTGGCACCGATTGCTGGAGCACGAGTCGGCCGTGTGCCCGGCCGAGCCGATGGACGCGGAGGACATCCTTTTCATCCTCTACACCTCGGGCACCACCGGGAAGCCCAAGGGAATCGTCCACACGACGGGCGGGTATCTCACCCACGTGGCCTCCACCACCAGGCACGTGTTCGACCTGCAGGAGAGCGACGTGTTCTGGTGCACGGCCGACATCGGCTGGGTGACGGGACATTCCTACGTCGTCTACGGCCCGCTGGCCAACGGGGCCACCGTGGTCATGTACGAGGGCGCGCCCGACTGGCCGGAGCGCGACCGGTTCTGGCGGATCGTGGAGACCTACGGCGTCACGATCCTCTATACCGCGCCCACCGCGATCCGCGCCTTCATGAAGTGGGGGACGGAGCACCCCGATCGGCACGACCTCTCGACCCTTCGGTTGCTCGGCAGCGTCGGCGAGCCGATCAACCCGGAAGCGTGGATGTGGTATTACGAGCACATCGGCCGCAACCGTTGCGCGATCGTGGACACCTGGTGGCAGACCGAGACGGGCGGGATCATGATCACGCCGTTGCCGCCCGTGATCATCACCAAGCCGGGCTCGGTGACCGTGCCGTATCCCGGCATTCGCCCCGAATTGGTGGACGGCAAGGGCATCCGTCTGACCTCGGGCGGCGGCTTCCTCACCATCGCCCAGCCCTGGCCCGGCATGCTCCGCACCATCTACAACGACGACCAGCGCTACCGCGAGGTCTACTGGAGCCGGTTCCCGGGCCGATACTTCACCGGCGACGGCGCCAAGCTGGATGAAGAGGGCTACTGGTGGATCCTGGGCCGGGTGGACGACGTGCTGAACGTCGCGGGACACCGGATCGGGACGATGGAAGTCGAAAGCGCGTTGGTGGACCATCCCGCGGTGGCCGAGGCGGCGGTGGTCGGGCGGAGCCACGAGCTCAAGGGCCAGGCCCTCGCGGCGTTCGTCACCCTCAAAGAGGGGCACGCTGCTTCGCCGGCCGTCAGGGACGAGCTCAAGGCGCACGTGACCAACAAGATCGGCGCCATCGCCCGGCCGGACGAGATCTTCTTCTCCGCCGATCTGCCCAAGACCCGGAGCGGCAAGATCATGCGTCGCCTGCTCAAGGACATCGCCGAGGGTCGGGCGCTGGGAGATACCACGACGCTGGCCGATCCGAATGTGGTGAACCGGTTGAAAGAGATGTACGAAGACAAGGAGCCCTAGGAGCGATGATTCATGCCCTCTGACCAGCTCGATACCCTGCTCTCTGAACAGCGCCGCTTCCCTCCCCCCGATTCCTTCGCCGCCCACGCCACCGTCAGCCGAGCGCTGCGGCAGGCGGCAAAGCACGATCGGGAGGAGTTCTGGGCCGAGCAGGCCCGTGCGCTGCAATGGATCCGGCCGTGGGATCGGGTGCTCGAGTGGGAGCCGCCGCACGCCAAGTGGTTCCTCGGTGGCCAGCTCAACGCGGCGGCGAACTGCGTGGAGCGGCACCTCGATGGTCCGACCCGCAACAAGGCCGCCCTGATCTGGGAGGGCGAGCCCGGCGACCGTCGGGTCCTGACCTATTGGGATCTCGCCCGCGAGGTACGCAAGGCCGCCAACACTCTCAAGCGGCTCGGCGTCAGCAAGGGCGATCGGGTGGCGATCTACCTGCCGATGATCCCCGACGCGGTGATCGCCATGCTGGCCTGCGCCCGGATCGGCGCCGTCCACTCGGTCATCTTCGGGGGCTTCTCCGCCGAGGCGGTCCGGGACCGGGTCAACGACGCCCAGGCCAAGGTGCTCATCACCGCCGACGGCGGCTACCGCCGGGGGCAGGTCCTGCCGCTCAAGCGCCTGGCCGACGAGGCCATGGAGCACACCCCATCCATCGAGCACTGCCTGGTGGTGCGTCGGCTGCGAGGCACCGGCGCGGACGAATCGTTCACCGACATGGTCGAAGGCCGGGATCACTGGTGGCAGGCCATGGTGGAGGCCGAGTCCCCCGAGTGCGAGGCCACGCCGATGGACGCCGAGGATATGCTGTTCATCCTCTATACCTCCGGCACGACCGGAAAGCCGAAAGGAATCGTCCACACCACCGGCGGGTACCTCACCCAGGTCGTTGCGACCACGAAGTACGTGTTCGACCTCAAGCCCGATGACGTCTTCTGGTGCACCGCGGACATCGGTTGGGTGACCGGCCACTCGTACGTGGTGTACGGGCCGCTCGCCAATGCCGCGACGGTGTTCATGTATGAGGGAGCGCCCGACTGGCCCAAGCCGGACCGGGTCTGGTCGTTGATCGCCCGCTACGGCGTGACGGTGCTCTACACCGCTCCCACGGCGATCCGCTCGTTCATGAAGTGCGGCACCGAGCATCCGGCGCGCCACAATCTCTCCAGCCTCCGCCTCCTCGGCTCCGTGGGGGAGCCGATCAACCCCGAGGCGTGGATCTGGTATCACACCCATATCGGCGGGGGCCGCTGCCCCATCGTGGATACCTGGTGGCAGACGGAGACCGGCGGGATCATGATCACCCCGCTCCCCGGCATCACCACCACCAAGCCGGGATCGGTGACGACGCCGTTTCCCGGCATCGAGGCGGAGCTGGTGGACGCGGCGGGCAAGCCGATCCCCGAGGGCGGCGGCTTCCTGACGCTCACGCAGCCGTGGCCCGGCATGCTGCGCACGATCTACGGCGACGATCAGCGCTACCGGGACACCTACTGGTCCCGTTTTCCGGGCCGCTACTTCGCCGGTGACGGCGCCAAGCTGGACGAGGAAGGCTACTGGTGGATCCTGGGACGGGTGGACGACGTGCTCAACGTCGCGGGCCATCGGATCGGCACGATGGAGGTGGAGAGCGCCCTGGTGGACCACCCCTCCGTCGCCGAGGCCGCGGTGGTGGGTCGGGCGCACGACATCAAGGGCCAGGCGCTCGCGGCGTTCGTCACCCTCAAGGACGGAAACCACTCGTCCAGTGAGCTCAAGGACGAGCTCCGGGCGCACGTGACCCGGAAGATCGGAGGCATCGCCCGCCCGGACGACATCTTCTTCTCGACCGACCTCCCCAAGACCCGAAGCGGCAAGATCATGCGCCGGCTGCTCAAGGACATCGCCGAGGGCCGGGCGATGGGGGACACCACGACACTGGCGGATCCCAACGTGGTGAATCGGTTGCGGGACATGTATGAGGAGAAGGAGGGATAGGCAGTAGGGCAGTACGGCGGTACGGCGGTACGGCGGTACGCTGGCTCCGGAATGTGCTCGACCCTCCGGCGTGCTTGACACCGGAGGGCCGCCTATGTCGGTCGCAACTCGTCCGACCGCCTTACCGCCTTACCGCCTTACCGCCTTACCGCCTTACCGCCTTACCGCCTTACCGCCTTACCGCCTTACCGCCTTACCGCCATCACCCCGGTAGCCCATCCCCTTCCAGATACGTATACCCCTCCAACCCGGCCACGTAATCCGCGATGAACGAGTTGGCCTCCTGACGGGTGAGGTCCTTGGCCGCACTGACCTTGCGGCGGAAGGTGGCCAGCAGGTCGGAGGCGTGGAACTGCACGTAGTTCAGCACCTCGGTGACGGTGTCGCCGTGGACCAGGTCGGTGACCTCATAACCGTGGTCGGTCAGGCGGACGTGGACCGCGTTGGTGTCGCCGAACAGATTGTGCAGGTCGCCCAGGATTTCCTGGTACGCGCCGGTGAGGAAAATGCCGAGGATGTACGGCTCGCCCTCGGTGACCGGGTGCAGCTCGAGGGATGGCTTGCCCTTTCGCCCCCCCACGAAGCGGTCGATCACCCCGTCGGAGTCGCAGGTCATGTCCTGCAGGGTCCCCCGCCGGGTGGGCGCCTCATTGAGCCGATGGATCGGCATGATGGGGAAAAGCTGGTCGATCGCCCAGTTGTCGGGGAGCGACTGGAACACGGAAAAATTGCAGAAGTAGCGATCGACCAGCGCGGCGTCGATGTGGGCCGTGATCTCCGGGAAGCTGGTGCGGTCCTCCCCCATCACCTGCTGCAGCGCATGCAGAGTGGCGAGGTAAAGCTGCTCGGCATCGGCTTTGTCGCGGAGCGAGAACACGCCGCTCGCGAAATACTCCTGGGTCCGCTCCTTGCCGAAGATCGCGTCGTGGAACACCTCCTCCACCCGGTCCGCGGTGAGCGCCTCCAGGTTTTCGGCCATCTCCACCAGCAGCGGGTGCGGCTCCTCCCGGAGCCGGGGCGGAACGGGCTCGATCTGCGACTCCACGTCGGTCACGTTGACCAGCAGGAGCGCATGGTGCGCGGTGAGCGCCCGGCCGGACTCGGAAATGAGGTGCGGCATCGGCAGCCCCTCGGTCCGGCACGCGGTTCCGATGGTATACACCACGTCGCTCGCGTACTCCCGCATGGTGTAGTTGACGCTCGCGCTCCGGGTGGAGCGGCTGCCGTCGTAATCCACGCCCAGTCCGCCGCCGACGTCCACGTGGGTGATGTCGAAGCCCATGCCTCGCAGCTCGGAGTAGTAGCGGCTGATCTCCTCCAGCCCGGCCTTCACGTGCCGGATGTCGGTGATCTGACTGCCGAGATGAAAGTGCACCAGCTTGAGCACCTCCTTCCGGCCCAGGCGCTCGAGCTGGTCCAGCAGCTTCATCAGCTCGACCGCCGCCAACCCGAACTTGCTGCGCTCGCCGCCGCTCTTGGCCCAACGGCCCGACCCTTCGGTGGCGAGCTTGATCCGGACCCCGGCGGTGGGCTGAATCCCCATCTCGTCCGCCACCTTCAGGAAGACCTCGAGCTCATTCAGCTGCTCCAGCACCACCATTACGGTGTGCCCGAGCTTCTGGCCCATCAGGGCCAGCCGCATGAACTCCTCGTCCTTGTAGCCGTTGCAGATGATGAGGTGGTGAGCGGTCTCGTTGAGACCGAGCACCGCCTGGAGCTCCGGCTTGCTGCCGCACTCGAGGCCCACACCGTGGGTGGCCCCGAACTCCACGATCTCCTGCACCACGTGACGCTGCTGGTTGACCTTCACAGGGTAGACCGTGGTGTAGTTCCCCTCGTACCCGAATTCCTTGATCGCGCTGGCGAACTCGCCCGAGAGGGCCTCGATCCGGGAGCGGAGGATGTCGGAGAAGCGGAGCAGCAGCGGCAGTCCCACGCCCTGGGCATGGAGATCCATGGCCAGGGTATAGAGATCGAGCCCGCGCTTGCGATTCGCATCCGGGTGAACCTGGACGTGCCCTTCCGGATTGATCCGGAAGTAGCCCAGGCCCCAGCCGCTCATGTTGTAGAGCTTCTCGGCGTCCTTGGTGGTCCAGGTGGGCGGGGCGACGGTGGTGGCGATGGGAAGCTCCTGCCTCAGGGCGAAGGGACAAATTGTAATCGCAAGCCGGGCAAGGGGGTAGCGGTGGCGATGCACAAACTGCCCAGTAGTGGGGTTGCCGCAGCACACCGACAGCAGCGCCGGTGCAAGCCCCCGCAGCGGTCAGGCATCCCGCCGGAAGCCAAGGGGTTAGGGGGTCTCGAGCCAAGGCCGAAATGGGCATGAAGCTCGCGTTGGTCAGGTGTCGGATCCTGCATCAGCCAAGCACTTCCCGCATTACCGAGGGGGACGTATGGCAGCTCCGAATCTGATCTCTACCCGACGCCTTCCCGGCTCGGTCCGCATGCGGCTCCAGGTCGTGTTCGCCCGCGCCTGGGAAGCCCTGGCCGAGACCTATCAGATCCAGGCGGTGGAATTCGTCCGTCGGCTCAAGGGCCGTCTCCCCTTCGACGAGGCGCTGGACCGCTATTTCCGCGAGATCGGCGTACCGGCCGCGATGGTGGATACGGTGCGGGCCCGCGCCCTCATCGCCATGGCCGAGATGGTCGAGGAGGACGAGGGACCGGAGGGACACGACTCGACGGCCTGGGGCACCCTCCGGCCGGACCAGCTTCTGGGCGCCTTCCGCCGGCGGGCGCAGCAGGTGGAGAGCACCACCCTGGAGTGCCGCCTGGCGGCCTCGGTGGCGCAGGAGGCGCTCGCCGCCACTCACGTCCGCATGGCGCTCGAGACCGCCGAGCTCCTGGTGGCCGAGGCGACTCCGGACGAAGCCATCATGCGGTACATCCGGACCTTCAACCTGCCGGCACTGGACGCGCAGCTCATCTTCCGCCGCGCCATGGCGCTCTGGGCGGAGCGCGATCCACTCGGCCTGGACCGGGTCGAGCCGGTCACCGCGGCGGTTCCGACCGTCGTGCCGTCCCGGTCGCTTCCGGCGCCGCTCGCTCTGGGCCACCGCATCAAGGTGGGACTCAAGGCGATCGGGTGATCCGCGCGCCGCGCCGACCGGTATAAGTTGCGAGGGGCGGAGGCTCGCCCCTCGCCACGGAGGCGCCGCGGATGCGTTGGACCTACACGCTCGGTCGGGTGGGTGAGACCGAGATCAAGCTGCACCTGACCTTCTTCCTGCTGCTCGCATACTGGGCGGCGGGAGGCTACCAGGCCGGGGGAATGCCCGGCGCGATCGGCGCGGTGGCGATGCTGATCGCGCTGTTCGTCTGCGTGCTGCTCCACGAGTTCGGCCACATCAGGATGGCGCGCCGGTTCGGCGTGCGGACTCCCGACGTGCTCATCCTGCCGATCGGCGGGGTGGCCCGGCTGGAGCGGATCCCCGACGAGCCCCGGCAGGAGCTGCTCATTGCGCTGGCGGGGCCCGCGGTGACGCTCGCCATCGCCGCCGTCCTGTACGTGGCGCTCCGGCTGACGGGCGGCACCGCCGACATCGAGAACCTGAGCCCGGCGACTCCCTTCGTCGACGCGCTCTTCCGGACCAACGTCCTGCTGCTCCTCTTCAACCTGATTCCGGCGTTCCCCATGGACGGCGGTCGGGTGCTTCGCGCGCTGCTCGCCACCCGAATGGGGCTCCGCCGCGCCACCCGCGCGGCTGCCACGCTCGGGCAGCTGCTGGCGGTGGCGGGTGGGCTGGCGGTCCTGCTGTCCAAGAACGGCAGCCCCATCCTGCTGCTGATCGCGCTGTTCGTCTTCCTGGGTGCGGGGAGCGAGGCCGCCGCGGTCGAGACGAGGCTCGCCGGACGGGGCCTGCACGTGGCCGACATGATGGTCCGGGAGTTTCACACCATCCCGGTCCACGCGACGCTCGCCATGGCGGTGGAGCTGCTCCTGGCGGGCGAGCAGCGCGAGTTCCCCGTGGTCGACAACCTGGGGCGGACGGAGGGCCTTCTCACCCGTGACAACCTGGTCCGCGGGCTGAGTCAGCGCGGCGCCGGCGCCACCGTGGCCGAGGCGATGACGGCCGATGTCCCCGTCCTGCCACCGACGCTGCCATTCGCCGAGGCGCTCGAGCGGCTTCGCGGCAGCGGCCTTCCCGCCTTGCCGGTGGTGGACGGCGAGGGGCGGCTGATCGGCCTGCTCACCCGCGACAACGTGGCCGACCTGCTCATGGTCCGGCGGGCCGGCGCCTGATCATCGCTCCCGCCGGTTGTTCCGGCGGTCGATGTCGGGCAGCACGTGGCGCGGGTCCACCTCGGCACGCACCACGCGGCGCTCGTCCTTGACCCGGTACGCGAAGCGCGGCCCGAGGTTCCACATCTCGACCGGGAGCCGCACCCGTTCGCTGGCGCTGTCCGCGAAGGTGAGCTCCAGCTCCACCGGCAGCGTCATGCTGCCGCGGCTGGAGAGCCACACCTTCTGCTTTCCCTCCGACTCGCCGACCGAGTCGACCGCCTGGTCCAGCCGCGCGGTGGTGTAGATCCAGTCCCGCCAGAACCAGTCCAGGTCCACCCCGGATGCGTCCCGCATCAGCCGGAAGAAGTCGGCCGGCGTCGGATGCCGGAACGCCCAGGCCCGCAGGTACTCCCGGAAGGCGTGGTCGAAGCGCGCCGGGCCGAGCACCTCTTCCCGCAGCGTGCGCATCATCAGGGCCGGCTTCTGGTAGCCGGCCCAGAAGAGGTCGTGGTGCTCCACCGGCCGGTCGATCATCGGCTGCTCGGCGCCGGGAATCGCGTGGTCGGGATAGAGATGGAGCGGATGGACCTCGATGCTGTCGCCGTAGGGCGTGCCGGCGAAGTAGGCCGCCGCGTTCTCGAGGTCGATGTAGGTGTTGAACCCCTCGTCCATCCACGGATACAGCCGCTCGTTGCTGCCCACGACCATGGGCACCCACTGATGGCCCAGCTCGTGGGCCAGGACCCACTGCCGTTCCTCCCGGTTGGGACCGCGCGGATCGAAGGTGAGCATCGGGTACTCCATCCCCTCGATCGGGCCTTCGATGCTGCTGATGTGCGGGTATGGGTAACGCAGCCAGCGCTCGCTATAGTGCCGCAGGCCTTCCCGCACCATGCGATTGGCTTCCTCCCACTCCGTGGCGGACGGCCGGTAGTAGGTGTGGACGAGGACGCCATCGGACCCGCTCGCATCCCAGCGGAAATTCGGCGCCGCCGCGAACGCGAAGTCGCGGACGCTGTCGGCGGTGAACCGCCAGGTGAGCGTCCCCGAGCGGAACGGGCGGGTCTTCGCCGGATGGCCGGCCTCCTGGGCGGTGATGATCGCGACCGGCGTCGCGGAGCGGGCCGCGCGCGCGAGGCGACTCCGCTGGGCAGCCGTCAGGGTGACCTCGGGGTTGCGCAGGACGCCCGTGGCCGCCACGACGTAGTCCGCGGGGAGGGTGAGGGCCACGTCGAACCCACCATACTCGAGATAGAACTCGCCCGCGCCGATGTATGGCTCGTGATTCCAGCCCCGCACGTCGTCGTACACGGCGAGACGGGGATACCACTGCGCGATCTCGAAGAGGGTGCCGTCCCGTCCCATCCGGCCGGCGCCGTAATCCGGCACCTTGAACGACCACTCGATGGCGAGGTCCACCGCGGCGCCCGGCACGAGCGGCCGGGGAAGATCGATCCGCATGGTGGTACCGCTCACCACCGGGGTCACCCTTCGCGTTCCTACCCGGACCGCGCCCAGGCGAATGCCGCCGTCGAAGCCCTTGCAGGAGAAGTCGAACGTCGAGCCGAGAAAGACCAGGGGCGGCTGATCGAGCTGGTCCGTGATGCCCCGGCGGTCGCAGATGTTCTGCTCCAGGAAGAGCCACAGGTAGCGCAGCCCGTCGGGCGAGCGGTTCAGGTAATGGATCGTCTCGCTGCCGCGGAGCTCGCCGGCGCCGGGGTCGAGGGTGGCGCGGATGCGGTAATCCACCCGCTGCTGCCAGTACCGGGAGCCGGGCCGACCCGCTCCGTTCCGGATCAGGTTCGGCGCCGGCAGCGGCAGAGGGCGAAAGGGCGAGGGCGCGCTGTCGGGGCGCTGGGCCAGGGCGGGCCCGGCGCCCGCGAGGAGCAGCGCCAGCGGCGCGAGGAAACGCGCAGGAGACACGAAGACTCCCAGGGGTGAGTGACCGGCCCAAGTTACCGCGCGACGGCGGCGGCACAACGGGCCTACCTGCCTGTCGGGCAGGCATGGCGACGATATTCGCTCGGCAGGCACTCGAAGGCGGAGCCGCTCCAGAGTCCGGCCCGCGCGTCGCGAGCCTGCTTTTGCGCCCGCTCGATCCGGCTCGCATACTTCACGTTCGGCGGCACGGTGTAGAGCACCGCCCAGCCCCCGCGCACCAGGGCCTCGTTCACCAGACCGGCATCGCTCCACACCCACGCCAGCGCCCTGCCGTAGCGATCGGTGGGCGCGGCGTCCTGTTCCAGCCGCACCGCGGAACCCTGCGGCAGCAACCGGCCCAGCGCGTCGCGCGCCTGACGGCCGGGACCTCCCTGGGCCAGCTCGGGACTGTCCACGCCGATGAGGCGGACCTTGCGCCCGTCGCGGCAGTAGAAGGTGTCGCCGTCCACGACGCGGGCGACGACGCAGGGTGATGGGGCGGGTGAGACCGCACGCCCGCAGGCGAGGAGAACGAGCAGGAGCACGAGATCGCGCGGCACGCCGCAATCTAGAGCGAGGCAGAGACGATGGCAGGAGCCGGCCAGGTGATCGAGCGCAGCGTCACGGTAGCGGTGAGCGCGGAAGACGCGTTCGCCTGGCATGATAGGCCCGGCGCCCTGGAGCGTCTGATCCCGCCGTGGGAGCGGGTCGACGTGGTAGAGCGCTCGGGCGGCATCGCGGACGGGGCGACGGTGGTCGTCCGGATCCGCCAGGGCCCGCTGGCCCTCCGCTGGGTGGCCCGCCACCGCGACTACGACCCGGGACATCGCTTCGTGGACGAGCAGGTCGAAGGCCCCTTCGCCCGGTGGGTACACACCCACTCGTTCGAGCCGCAGGGACCCTCGTCGTGCCGGATCACGGATCGGATCGAGCTTGCGCCGCCTGCCGGAGCGGCCGGCCGGCTGGCCGGGCCGCTGGTTCGGCGGCGGGTGGAGCGAATGCTGAAGTATCGCCACGAGGTTCTCGCCGCCGACCTTGCCGCGCATGCGCGCCATCGGGACCGCCCTCGCCTCGCGATCGCGGTCACCGGAGCCGGCGGGCTGCTCGGTCGGACGCTGGTGCCCTTTCTCACGACCGGGGGCCATCGGGTCGTCACCATCACGCGCCGCCCCAAAGGACCGGACGACATCGGCTGGGACCCGGCCGCTGGCCGACTCGACCTGGGCAGGCTCGACGGCATCGACGCCGTGATTCACCTGGCCGGTGAGCCGATCGGCGCCCGCTGGACCGCCGAGCGAAAGCGGCGGATCCGGGAGAGCCGGATTCAGGGAACCCGGCTGCTGGCGCAGGCGCTGACCCGGCTGCCTCGACCTCCGAGAGTCCTGGTGTCGGCTTCCGGCATCGGCGTCTACGGGAATCGGGGGGACGCGATCCTCACGGAGGATGCTTCAGCGCCCGATGGGGCGTCCGACTTCCTGGTGGAAGTGGCCCGGGAATGGGAGGCGGCCACGGATGCGGCCCGCTCGGCAGGCATCCGGGTGGCGTGTACCCGTTTCGGGATGATCCTGACCCCGGCCGGCGGCGCACTGGGGCGGATGCTGCCCCCGTTTCGCCTCGGCGTGGGCGGCCCGCTCGGGTCGGGCCGGCAATGGCTGAGCTGGGCCGCCATCGACGACGTCGTAGGCGCGGTGCACCACGCCATCATGACCGACGGGATGGCAGGTCCGATCAACGTCTGCACTCCCGAGCCGGTGACCGGTCGCGTGCTGGCCGAGACGCTCGGACGGGTGCTGGGACGCCCGGCGCTGCTCGCGGCGCCGGGGCCCGCGCTTCGTCTGGTGTTCGGCGAGATGGCCGACGTGGCACTGCTGGGCAGCCAGCGGGCGGTGCCGGCTCGCTTGCTCGAGTCCGGGTATCGCTTCCGCTACCCGGCGCTCGAGCCGGCACTGCGCTTCCTCCTTGGCCGGTGACGGATGCCCGCTTTCCGCCGGCCCAAAGTAGCTTAGGGGAATGACTCCTCCCCGCGCCGTGGTACTGCTCAGCGGCGGCATGGACTCGGCCACCACCGCCGCCGTGGCGGGGCGCGAAGGCTTCGAGGTCTACGCCCTCGGCGTGCGGTACGGGCAGCGGCACGCCATCGAGCTCGAGGCCTCCCGTCGGGTTGCCGCGGCGCTCGGAGTGGCGCACCACATCGTCGTGGAGCTGGACCTCCGCGCCTTCGGCGGCTCGGCCCTCACGAGCGACATCCCGGTGCCCAAGGATACGCCCCCGGAGCGGATCGGCGAGGCCATTCCGAGCACCTACGTTCCGGCTCGCAATACGATCTTCCTCTCCCTGGCCCTGGCCTGGGCGGAGACCCTCGGCGCCCGGGACATTTTCCTGGGGGCGAATGCCCTGGACTACAGCGGCTATCCAGATTGCCGACCCGAGTACATCGCCGCCTTCGCCCGAATGGCGAACCTGGCGACGCGCGCCGGAGTGGAGGGGGCGGAGATCAGGATTCACACGCCGCTGATCGCGATGAGCAAGGCCGAGATCGTCCGCCGCGGGCAGGAGCTCGGAGTGGATTTCGCGCTGACCTCCACCTGCTATGACCCCGCGGCCGACGGCGCCGCCTGCGGCCACTGCGAGGCGTGCCTGCTGCGGCTGAAGGGGTTCGCGGAGGCGGGCATGCGGGATCCGGCCAGGTACGTGGGGTAGTACCCCTTCGCCCCTCGCATTTCCCTTTGGCCGTCCCCTTTCGCCCTGCTCCCTTCCCCTCTCAATTCCACCCATGTCCTACGCCGTCCACGAGCTGTTCTACACCCTCCAGGGCGAGGGCGCCAATACCGGGCGGGCCGCGGTCTTCTGCCGCTTCGCTGGGTGCAACCTATGGACCGGCCGGGAGGAGGACCGGGCCGGCGCCGTCTGTCGCTTCTGCGATACCGAGTTCGTGGGGACGGGCGGCACCGGGGGCGGGCGGTTCGCCTCGGCGGAGGATCTGGCCGGCGCCGTGGCCGCGACCTGGCCCGCCGAGGGCGCGGCGGACCGCTTCGTGGTCTGTACCGGGGGCGAGCCGCTGCTGCAGCTCGACGAAGACCTCCTCGACGCCCTGCACCGCCTCGGCTTCGAGGTGGCGGTGGAGACCAACGGGACGGTCGTGCCGCCGGCCGGCATCGACTGGCTCTGCGTGAGCCCCAAGGCCGGGAGCGCGCTCGTGGTGCATCGGGGGCACGAGCTCAAGCTGGTCTACCCCCAGGAGGACGCGGCGCCCGAGCGTTTCGAGGGGCTCGCCTTCAGGCATTTCTTCCTGCAGCCGATGGACGGCCCAGCCCGGGATGCCAACACGGCCGCGGCCCTCCGTTACTGCCTCGACCACCCGCGCTGGCGACTCAGCCTGCAGACGCATAAGCTTCTCGGCATTCCGTGACCATTCCTCTCTCGCGCTGAGTCATGCTGGGGTATTCCGACCGCATCAACCACGCGTTCGCCTTCGCCGCCAAGTACTACGGCGCCGCGGCCCCGCCCGGCGCCGGCATGGACTACGTGGCGCATCCGGCCAACGTCGCGATCATCCTGGCCCGCTACGGCTGCGACCAGGCCACCATCGTCGCCGGGATCCTGCACCACGTGCTGGAGGAGGCCGAGCCGGAGCACCGGCCGGTCCTGGAGCAGAAGATCAGCGACAAGTTCGGGCCCGTCGTGCTGGCGATCGCGCGCGACGCGGTGGAACCCAAGTTCGGTAGCCGTGGCCTCGAGCGGTCGTGGCAATCGTGCAAGCAGGAGTATCTGACCCTGCTGGCGCTGGCCGAGCCGCGGGCCCTCGACATCATCGTGGCCGACGAGCTGCACTCCTGCGGCTCGACCATTACCGCGCTCCGCCGGCTCGGGCTCGAGTACCTGCGCACGGTCTCCCGCGCCGGCTCCGACCAAACCATCTGGTGGTATCGCTCGATGCTTGAAATCCTGCAGTCCCGGTCCGAGTGGCCGAGGCGGGAAATGCTCTCGGAGCTCAGGGTCCTGAGCACCGACCTGGTCCGCAGCCTCCGGAGCAGCGAGGACGAGCTGTGAGGCGGGCCTGGGGCGCCGCGCTGCTGCTGCTGGCGGGCTGCGTGGGCATGAGCGCCAAGCCGCCCGAGCCGCTCAATCCGGTCCGCTTCCTCCTGATCAACGACGTCTACGTCGCCGACACCATGACCGACGGTCGGGGCGGCCTCGCCCGCGTCGCCACGGTCCGGACGCGTCTGGCCGATCAGGGCCCCATCCTGTTCGTGCTGGCCGGCGACCTGCTGAGCCCGAGCCTGCTGAGCAAGTATTACGGCGGCCGCCAGATGGTCGAGGCGCTGAACGCGGCCAAGCTGGACTACGCGACCTTCGGCAATCACGAGTTCGAGCTGCCCCGCGATACCCTGCTGGCGCGGATCGCCGAATCCAACTTCCACTGGATCTCCGCCAACTGTACCCAGGCCGACGGCAGCCCCTTCCCCAAGGTGCAGCCCTGGGACACCGTCCGGATCTCGGGACACCTGGTCGGTCTGTTCGGCCTGACCCTGCAAGGCGACTACCGCAGCTACGTGCGCTGCGCCGATCCCGACAGCGTGGCCCACACCGTCATCGAGACCCTGGGGCAGCTCAAGGCCGATCTCATCGTGGGGCTCACCCACCAGAGCATCGAGGCCGATCGCGGCCTGCTTGCCGACGAGC
>DATEIR010000007.1:0-34253 GCA_035278885.1 Gemmatimonadales bacterium
CGCGGCCGGCGTCGATGCCGCCGATGGCGATCACCGGCCGGCCGAGCCGGGCGGCATCGCGGACGAGCGCGGGACCCGCTCCCGGGTGACCGGGATGGGACGGGGTAGCGAAGATGGTCCCCACCAGGAGAAAGTCGGCGCCATCCGCGACGGCCTGCTCCGCCTCCGCGATCGAATGCACCGAGCGCCCGATCCAGCCGCGGGGGAAGCTGGCGCGTGCCTCGGCGGGCGCGAGATCGGCGGCGCCGAGCTGGAGCCCGTGCGCCCCGAGCGCGCCGGCAATATCGGGCCGTCCGTTGACGAAGACCGCGGCCTCGGGCGGGCGGGCGAGCGAGAGGAAGCGCCGCGCCACCGACGCGATGCGGGCCCCCCCGGCCGAGTGGTCGCGCGCGTGCAGCGCGACCGCCGAGCCGGCGGCGGCGATGGCCGCGGCGCGCATGCCGAGGTCGTCCATGGCGAGCACGCTCGCGTCGGTGATCGCGTGCAGCCGGGGAAGCGGTCTCATTCGAAGCGCCGTCCCGCCGAAATGCCTCGGCCGCGCACCCAATCGCCGACCGCCAGGCGGGTCTTGCCGGCGGGCTGCGCCTCGCGCACCGCGAGCGCCCCGTTCCCGCAGGCGATGACGAGCCGGTCGGTCGCGGCGAGCACGGTGCCCGGCGCGCCGCTGCCGACCGCCGGCGTGGCGCCGAACAGCTTGACCGGTGCCGCTTCCAGCGTGGTCCAGGCCCCGGGCGCGGGGTCGAAGGCGCGCACCTGGCGCTCCAGGGTCTGGGCGTCGCGGGTCCAGTCGAGCCGCGCGAGCTCGCGGCCGATCTTGGGGGCGTACGTCGCCGCCGAGTCGTCCTGGGGCTGGGGACGCTCCAGCCCGGCCGCCACCAGCGACAGCGCCTCGACCAGCGCCGTGGCCCCCAGGGTGGCGAGCCGGCGCGAGAGGCTGCCGGCGGTATCGTCGTCGGCGATGGGCACCGCGGCGCGGTGCAGCACCGGGCCGGTGTCCAGCCCCTCTTCCATCCGCATGATGCAGATCCCGGTGTCCCGCTCGCCGCTCAGGATCGCGTGCTGGATCGGCGCCGCGCCGCGGAAGCGCGGGAGGAGCGACGCGTGCACGTTGATCAGGCCGCGCGGCGGGAGGTCGAGCACCTCGCGCCGCAGCACATGGCCGTAGGCGACGACCACACCCAGGTCAGGCTCGAGATGGCGCAGCGCGGCGAGAAAGAGATCACCCACCGGCCGGGTGGGCTGCAGGACGGGCAGGCCCTCGGCCCGGGCGACGACCTTGACTGGAGGAGGCACGAGCGTGGTGCGGGAGCGCCCCTGCGGCTTGTCCGGCTGGGTGACCACTCCGACCACCGAGATCCGCTCGCGCAGCAGCGCCTTGAGCGATGCCACCGCGAACTCGGGCGTCCCGAAGAAGACGACCCGCATCACTCGGCCCGATCGGCCGCCGGCTGGACCTCTTTGATGTAGCTGGTGTCGTCCTTGTGCCCCCGGCGCCAGCGCGACATCAGCATCTGCCGACGCATGAGGCTCAGGTGGTCGAGAAAGAGGATCCCGTCGAGGTGGTCGATCTCGTGCTGGATGGCGCGCGCCTTGAGGCCGGTGGCCTCGCGGCGATAGCGGTTGCCCTCACGGTCGAGTGCCTCGATCACCACGCGCTCGGGCCGGGTGACGTCGGCGTAGATCTCGGGGATCGAGAGACAGCCCTCCTCCGCCGTGGAGGAGCCCTCGGTCTCGAGGATGACCGGGTCGATCATCGCGAAGCGGTCGCCGTCGGCGTCCACCACCGCGATCCGCCGGGCCAGGCCGACCTGGTTGGCGGCCAGGCCCACGCCCTTGGCGGCGTCCATCGTCTCGAACATGTCGTCCACCACCCGGCGGACCTCGTCGTCCACCGGGCCCACCTCGGGGCTCCGCTGGCGCAGGACCGGGCTGCCGAGCAGGTGGAGCGGCAGGAGGCTCATCGCTGGCCCGATGGCGGCGCCGACTCGGCGCCGACCCGCACGATCCGACCCCGCTCCACGATCACCGTCGCGGTGCCGCTCTCGATGGTGACCCGGGTCTCCTTCACTCCCGGCTGGACTTCGACCTCCTTGATGTCGCGCACCTTGCCGATAATGCCGCCGCTGGTCATGACCTCGTCGTTCTTCTTGAGGTTGCCCAACAGCTCGGCGTGCTTCTTCCGCGCCTGGCTGGAGGGCCGGAGGATCAGGAAGTAGAAGACGAGGCCGATGGCCGCCATCTGGAGCAGGAGGACGGTGAAGCCGCTGCCGGTCTGGGCCTGGAGCATGAGACGCCTTGGTGAGGGTCAGGGTTCCGCGGGGACGGAGCGCGGCCGATGCCGCTCCAGCCACTCCCGCCGCCAGCGATCGAAGGTGCCGTCGAGGATCCGGGCCCGGGCCTGCTCGCCCAGCCGCACCAGAAACCGCACGTTGTGGATCGAGACCAGGCGCAGCCCCAGCATGTCCTCGACCACGAACAGGTGCCGGAGATAGCCCCGCGAGACGGTGGTGCAGGTCTCGCAGTCGCACTCCGGATCGAGCGGCTCGGTGGATCCCTTGAGCGCGGCGCCCCGCACGTTGACCCGCCCGGTCGGAAGCCATGCGGTGCCGTGCCGGCCGTTCCGCGTGGCGGCCACGCAGTCGAACAGGTCCACTCCGCGCGCGATCCCCTCGAGCAGATCGGCGGGAAAGCCGACTCCCATAAGATAACGGGGGACTTCTCTCGGCAGCCCCGGCTCGAGCACCTCGAGGACACGGTGCATCACCGGCTTGGGCTCGCCCACCGACAGGCCGCCGATCGCGATGCCGGTCCATGGCCCGCGGGCCAGCGTGCCCTCGAGGGAGCGGAGCCGGAGGTCATCGAAGGTGCCGCCCTGGATGATGGGCCAGAGGGCTTGGGGCGCTAGGGCGCTGGGGCGCAGAGCCGCAGGGTCGCGGGGCGCAGAAGGCGATTCACCGAACGCCCCTGCGTCCCTGCGTCCCTGCGCCTCTGCGTCCGTGCGCCCCTGCGCCAATCTCTCATGCTCCTCCCGGCACCGCGTCAGCCACCGCAACGTCCGCTCCATCCCCTCCTCGGCCAGCTCCCGCGGCGCGCCGCCGGGGACCACGTGGTCGAAGGCCATCGCGATGTCGGCGCCGAGGTCGCGCTGGATCTCGGTGGCGCGCTCGGGCGTGAGCCGGCGCCAGGTGCCGTCCACGTGGCTGCGGAACTCGACCCCCGTCTCCGAGATGGTGCGGAGCTGCTCCAGGCTGAACACCTGAAAGCCGCCGCTGTCGGTGAGCATCGGCCGCTCCCAGCCGGTGAACCGATGCAGCCCGCCCATGTCCCGGACGATCGACTCGCCGGGGCGGAGATGGAGATGGTAGGTGTTGCCGAGGATGATCCGGGCGCCGGTGCCGCGCACGTCCGCCGCGCTCAGGCCGCGGACGACGCCGTGCGTCCCCACCGGCATGAACGCCGGCGTAGGCACGCTGCCATGGGGCAGGGTCAGGGTGCCCGCGCGGGCGGCCCCGGCCGTCGCTTCGAGGGTGAAGGTGAAGCTCACGCCGAGCCGAGCACGCGCTCGATCTGGCGCCGGTGCACCAGGTCGTGCGCCGCCATCAGCTTGAGCAGGTGCCCCAGGCTCTCGGGACCGCGCTCGCTGTGGATCATCTCGCGCGCGAGGTCGTTGGGCGTGAGCCGCCGCCAGAGGTCCAGATTGGCGTCGCGCAGACCGCGGAGCTGGGCCCGGGCGATCGCGATGGACGCCTCGTCGTAGCGGAACCGCTCGGCCCAGAGGTCCTGATCGAAGCCCTGGATGTGCGGCCGATCCTCGCTCAGGATCAGGCGTGCCCGGACGGCGAGGATCAGCTCGGAGTCGGCGAGGTGCTGGACGACGGCCGCGACCGACCACTTGCCCGGCGCTTCGGGCCGGTGGATCCGCGTCTCCGGAATCCCGTCGAGCCGGCGATCGAGCCAGGGCATGAGCTCCGGCAGCACGTCCAGCGGCTCTCGCGGGCCGAGCAGATCGAGCAGCGCGCGTACGTAGGTGCTGGCCGCTGCCGCCGCGCCGGCGGCCGGGTTGGAGAAGGTCATCGATGCTCCGCCGTCACAGGACGAGCATCGCGTCGCCGTAGGAGTAGAAGCGATAGCGCTGCTCCACGGCGTGGCGATAGGCCGCCATGGTGAGCGCATGGCCGGCGAAGGCGCTCACCAGCATGAGCAGGGTCGAGCGGGGCAGGTGGAAGTTGGTGATCAGATGGTCCACCACGCGGAAGTCGTAGCCGGGCGCGATCATCAGGTTGGTCTCCCCGCTGCCCCCTCGCACCAGACCGTCCTCCGCCGCGGCGCTCTCCAGCGCGCGGACGACGGTAGTGCCCACGGCCCAGACCCGGCCGCCCTGCTCCCGGACCAGCTCCACCATCGCGGCAAGGCGGGTGGAGATCTCGTAGCGCTCGGGGTGCATGACATGCTCGCGCGGGTCATCCGCCTCGACCGGCTTGAAGGTCCCCGGCCCGACCTGGAGGTCGAGCCCCGCGATGAGCACCCCGCGCGAGGAGAGGGTGTCCAGCATCACTTCCGTAAAATGGAGCCCCGCGGTGGGCGCGGCGACGCTCCCCTCCTGCCGGCCGTAGACCGTCTGGTAGCGGTGCTCGTCCTGCTCGGTGGGATCGCGGGTGATGTACGGCGGCAGCGGGAGCCGCCCAAAGCGCTCGATCGCCTGCTCGGCGGTGGCGCCGACGAACCGCACCCGGCGGTGGCCGTCGGGGAGCACCTCCAGCGTCTCCACTTCCACACCGGGGCCCAGGGTAATGCGCTTGCCCGGCTGAAGCGCGCTGCCGGGCTTTCCCATCGCGACCCAGTCGCCCGCCGAATCCGGATGGATGAGCAGGACCTCGGCCGGCGCGCCGGTCGGCCGGCGGCCGAGCAGGCGCGCGTGGCGGACCCGGGTAGTGTTGATGACCAGCAGGTCGCCGGGCGGGATGAGGCTGGTGAGATGGGTGAAGCGGGAGTCCACCAGGGCTCCGCCGCCGGCCGCCGGGGTCGCGCCTCCGGGCACCGAGGGCACCGCACCGCTGTCCCGGCGGTCGGCCCGGCCGCTGCGCGGGCCGCCTCGCCGGCCGCCGCCGTCACGCGCGTCGCTGCCGCGCCTGCGTTCGGCCCGGAGCACCACCAGGAGCCGACTCCCCGACCGCTCCGCCAACGGCTCCTGGGCGATCAGCTCCGGCGGCAGGTCGTAATCGAAGTCGGCGGTGCGGAGGGTGGAATCAGCGGTCAAAGAAAGTCGCCTGCCCGGCCGGCGGGGTGAGGCCGAAGCGGCGGTACGCGGTCGCGGTGGCGCACCGCCCCCTTGGCGTGCGCTCGAGGAAGCCCTGCTGGATCAGGTAGGGCTCGTACACGTCTTCCAGGGTCCCCGCATCTTCGCCGACGGCGACGGCCACGGTCCCCAGCCCGACCGGCCCGCCGCCGAACTTCTCGATGATGGTGGTGAGGATGCGGGCGTCCATGTCGTCCAGGCCGAACTCGTCCACGTTGAGACGCGCGAGGGCCGCGCCCGCCACCGCGGAGCTGATCCGGCCGTCGGCGCGCACCTGCGCGTAGTCGCGGACCCGCCGGAGCAATCGGTTGGCCACCCGGGGCGTGCCCCGGCTCCGGCGGGCGATCTCGTCGGCGCCTTCGACATCGATCGGCACCTGCAGGATGGCGGCGCTCCGCTCGACGATCCGCCGCAAGTCTTCCGGGGGGTAGAAGCCGAGCCGCTCGACCAGGCCGAAGCGGGCCCGCATGGGCGGGGTGAGCAGGCCGAAGCGGGTGGTCGCGCCGATGAGGGTGAACCGCTCGAGCGACATCGGTATCGTCTGGGCGTTGGGACCCTCGGCGATCCTCACGTCCACCCGGAAGTCCTCCATCGCGGGATAGAGGAACTCTTCCAGGGCAGGCTTGAGCCGGTGGATCTCGTCGATGAAGAGCATGTCGCCCGGGCCGAGCGAGGTCAGGAGCCCCACCAGGTCCCCGGGCTTCTCCAGCACCGGCCCGGAGCTGGTGCGGAGCTGTACACCCATCTCCCGCGCCATCAGCATCGCCAGCGTCGTCTTGCCCAGGCCGGGCGGGCCGAAGAAGAGGGTGTGGTCCAGCGTGTCGCCCCGGTGCCTGGACGCGTCGATGGCGATCTGAAGCGAGGTCTTCACCTGGGTCTGGCCGACGAACTCGTCCAGCCGCGACGGCCGGAGGGCGGCGTCGGCGGTCGTTTCCTCGGGGAGGGCTTCGGGGGTTGTGACTTCGAGTCGCTGGGTCATGTCGTTCTTGAGTAGATCGTGCGGCCGTTCACCACGAAGGCACGAAGGCCACGAAGGACTCGGTGCCATCACCAGGTTTCATCGCATGCCGCGCCGGAAGAACCCGGGCAGAGATTTTTTCGTGGGTGCATTGTGATGGCTGCCGGTGCACCCGCAAAGATTTCTTCGCAATTCCACTTCCACGAGGCATGAGACGGATCCGAGCATACCGAGGGACCCTTCGTGGCCTCCGTGCCTTCGTGGTGAACCGCCGCACCGTGCCCGCCTCACTCCTTGATGCGTGCCTGCCACCGCACGGGCCTGGTATCGGGCTGGATCACATGCCACGCCCCGCAGTGAGTGCACCGGTCGGTGGTCTCGCGGGTGCTGGCCGGCACCAGCTTGCGATTGGTCGTCCCGCAGCGGGTGCAGTTCCACTCGGCCGTCACGGCGGTCACGGTCATGACGAGCTCATCTCCCTCCCCGCGCGGCGAGCTGCTGGAGCGCCCGGCGGATGAGTTGTGAGGTATCCTCGGCGGACGCGCCGGCGGCAAGCGCCGCCCGCACCGCGTCGTCGGCGGCGCCCGGACCGTAGCCCAGCCCGACGAGCGCCCGCACCGCATCGTCTCCGCCGGCCGGCGCGGGCGGGCGGGACTCGAGCGGCACGTCGTCGAATCGATCCTGCAGCTCGAGCACCAGCCGCTCCGCCTTCTTCCTGCCGATCCCGCCCACCGAGCTGAGGGCGGCCAGATCCTTGGAGCGAATGCTGCGAACCGTCCGCTCCGGACCGAGCGCGGACAGCAGCGCCAGCGCCAGCTTGGGCCCGAAGCCGCTGGCGCCGAGCAGCCGCTGGAACACCAGGCGCTCGCCGGGCCGGTCGAAGCCGTAGAGCGACCAGCCGTCCTCCTTCACCACCAGCTCGGTGTGCAGGCTCACCCGAGCCCCGGAGGCCGGGAGCCGCTCGGCCACGCCCGCGGGAACGGTGACACGATAGCCGACGCCGCCGTCGGTCTGCACCACCAGGCTGTCGGCCTCCCGCGCGGCCACCACCCCGCTCACCATGGCGATCATCGCGCGCCGGTAACCTGGCGGAAGAAGGTCGCCTGCCTCGAGGCGATGAGCAGGTGCGTCAGGGCCACCGCCACGCCGTCGGCGGCATCGCTCGGCGTGGGCGCCGACTTGAGGCGGAGGAGCTGCGCCACCATGTAGCCGACCTGCGGCTTGAGCGCGGCTCCCCGGCCCACGACGGTCTTCTTGACCTGCGCCGGGGAATACTCGGCGAGGGCCACCCCCGCCTGCTCCACGGCCAGCAGGATGACGCCGCGCGCGTGGCTCAGCACCACCGTCGTCCGCACGTTCTTGCCGTAGAACGCGCTCTCCACCGCGACCGCGTCGGGCCGGTGCCGGGCCATCAGGGCCGAGGTGCCGTCGTGGATGATCCGCAGACGGGCGGGGAGGGGGTCGCGTGGCGGCGTGGTGAGCGTGCCGCATTCGACCAGCCGCGGCTGCCGACTCGGCCCGGTCTCGACCACGCCGTAGCCCATGATGGCGGTGCCCGGGTCGATCCCGAGAACCTTCACCGCCCGCTCAGGTCTCGGCCTCGGCCAGCTGAGCGGCGTCGATGTCGAAGTTGGAGAAGACCTTGGAGACGTCGTCCAGCTCCTCGAGCACTTCGACCAGCCGGAGGATGCGCTCGGCGTCGGCCCCTTCCACCTTCACCGTGTTCTTGGGCACCATCGCCAGCTCCGCCGATTCGGGGGCGAAGCCGCGGGCCTTGAGCGCGTCCTGCACCGCGTGGAAGGAGGCCGGCGCCGTGGTCACGATGTACTGCTCGCCCTCGCGAGCGAAATCCTCCGCGCCGGCGTCCAGCGCGGCCTCGAGCGCCGCATCCTCGCCGTGCCGGGCCGCGTCGAGATAGACCTGGCCTTTCCGGTCGAACATCCAGGCCACCGAATTGGAGGCGCCCAGATTGCCGCCGTTCCGGCTGAAGGCATGCCGGATCTCCGCGACGGTCCGGTTGGCGTTGTCCGTCGTGGCCTCGATGAAGATCGCCGCGCCGCCCGGACCGTAGCCCTCGTAGGTCAGCTCCTCGTAGACGCTGCCTTCGAGCTCACCGGTGCCTTTCTTGATGGCCCGCTCGATGTTGTCGCCCGGCATGTTCACCGCCTTGGCGGCGTCGATGGCGGTGCGCAGTCTGGGGTTCCCGCCCGGGTCGCCGCCGCCGGCCTTGGCCGCTACGGTGATCTCGCGGATGACCTTGGTCCACGACGACGCGCGCCGGGCGTCGGTGACCGCCTTCTTGCGCTTGATCTGCTTCCATTTGCTATGGCCGGCCATGGCCGAACTCCTTGGCGCTGACAGTGTTGAGGCGGGCGTGCGGAGGCCCGGTCGGGAGCCGCCGCGCCGGCGGAAACATAAGTCTGACAGCCGTTTGCGGCAATCGGATGGGGCGTCCCCACCTTGACCGCGTGGGGGCCGGCGGCTAGTCTCCTCGGCCTATGATCCCGACCAGAATCTGGGCAGCGGCCGCCGTCGTCGTCCTGCTCGGCTGCGGCGACAAGCCGGCCAAGCCGGTGGACCTATCGCTGGCCCTGCCCAACCTGCCGCTCCCGCCCAGCCCGACCGTGGTCTCCAAGACCGGCGGGTCCAACACGGCCATGATCACCGTTCGCTCGCCGTCCAAGATCGCCGATGTGGAGGCGTACTACCGCACGGTGCTCACGGGCCCGGGCTGGAAGCTGGTCAAGCGGTCCACCGACCGCTCCGGCGCCATCATCATGCTCGCGCAGCAGAACGGCCCGCCGTTGTGGGTGCGCATCCGGCCGGACACCGCCGGCACGCTGGTAGACCTGGCCGGAGCGGTGGTCGATTCCGCGGCGGCCAAGCCCGCGTCCTGAGCGGCTACGGGGCCGGGTCGAGCAGGTCCTCGAACCGAAGCCAGCGGGCGTAGAAGAAAAGATCCACGAACCCGGTCGGACCGGTGCGGTTCTTGGCGACGATGAGCTCGGTCGCGCCTTCCACACCCTGGCCCGGCCGATACATCTCCTCCCGGTAGATCGCCAGCACGACATCCGCCACGTACTTGACCGTGCCGAGCCCGCCGAGATCGTCGAGGGTCGGGCGAGGGTCGGGTCGTCCCCGGCGCAGCCCGGGCAAGGGCGCGGTGGCCACCACGGCGACGTCGCGCTCGATGGCGAGTCCCTTGAGCGCGCGGGCCACCAGCGCCACTCGCTCTTCGCTCCGAGCCGCGGGCTGGGGCGGCGGCGCCATCGCCATCGAGTCCACCACTACCAGCGCTCTCGGCGGCACCATCTCCACTGCGTCCTGCAGCTCGTCGAAGCGCCGGCCCAGCATGGGGCGGAGGGCGAGGGGCGCGTCGCGCAGCCGAACCGCCGCCGCGCCGACCGCGGCTCGGGCCGTCGGCTCGAGCCGGCCCTGACGCAGGTCGTCCACCGAGGCCCGTCCCTCCAGCGCGAGCGCGCGCTCCAGCACCCGGTCGGGCTCCGCTTCACCGGAGATGAAGAGAACAGGCGTGCCCGCCCGGGCCACTCGCACCGCCACGCCGAGCGCGAGCGCCGACTTGCCGCTGCCCACGTCGCCGGCGAGGACGATCAGGTCCTGCCGCCGGAGGCCGCCGCCCAGCATCCGGTCGAGCGACGGATAGCCGCTCGGCACGGCATCGGGATCGGGCGATCCCGCGGGGGTCGCATCGATGCGTGCGACCAGCCGTTCCACCGGCTCGATCGGATCGTCGTCGCGCCGGGTCATCGGGCCGCCATCCGGGCCGCCCGGGCGGCCCGGGACATGACCTCGCCCGCCTCCGCGCCGCCGGCCTCGCGCGCGGGGGCCACCAGCTGGCTCAGCACCTGCGCCGCGGTCTCGGGTCGCGCGTCCCGGAGCTGGTTGATCGCGGCCGCCAACGCCCGGCGGAGCGGCGGCGGCAGGGTGAGGCTGGAGAGCCGGTGCTCCAGCGCCTGCAGCCGTCGGCGGTGGGCCCGCTCGGTCGGCGGATCACGCAGCAGGTCCTGGGCGACGCGCACGGTGAGCCACAGCGCGAAGATCCCTTCCCGCCGAGGTCCGCGGCCGGTCTGCGGCAGGAGGCCGAGCAGCGAGGTCGCGTCCGGGTCCCAGCCGCTCATGCCAGCGCCTCGCACAGCCGCTCGAACACCTCCTGCGGCGCGATCGCGCGGAGGCAGCGATGGTGGCCGAGCGGGCAGGCGCGACCACCCTGCGCGCTGCAGGGCCGGCAGGCCAGCTCCAGCTCGACCACGGTGGAGTGCTCCGCGTTGTAGGGAAAGAACCCGAACTGGCGCACCGTCGGGCCGAACAGCGCCACCACCGGTGTGCCGACGCCGGTCGCCATGTGCATGAGCCCGGTGTCGCCCGACACCAGCACTTCGGCGATCCGGATGACGGCACCCGTCTCCTGGAGGCCGAGAATCCCCGCCATGCTGGCGACGCTCACGCCGGCCCGCTCGGCGATGGCTTGCGACCGCTCGACGTCGGCAGGCCCGCCCAACAGCGCGACATCCGCTCCGGTGGCGGCCACCCGGCGGGCGAGGGCCGTCCAGGCCTCGTCCGGCCAGCGCTTGGTGGCGTGGGCCGCGCCCGGAGCCATCGCCACCAGAGGCCGGCCATCCTGGGCGAGCCCGAGGCCGCGGAGCCTCGCCCTGGCGCGCGCGTCCGCCGCCTCGCCCAGGAAGAAGTCCGGCGGTCCGCCATCGGGGCCGAGGCCGAGCGGCTCGGCGGCCTCGAAATACCGCTCCGCCATGGGCGGCGCCTCTCCGTAGAGGTCGCGCTTGGCGACAATGAGCGCCGCCCGCGCGACCCGCCGCTTGCGGTAGGTGGTCCAGGGTCCGGGCACGAGCCGCCGGAGGAGCCGGCTCCGCAGGCTCCCGTGCAGGTCGAGCATGTGGGTGTAGCGGATGCCGCGGATCCGGTGAGCCACCGAGGCGATCCCCTCGCCCGGCTCGATGCCGATGACCTCGCTGACATGCGGGTTGTGACTCACCAGCGGGGCGAACTGGGCCTTGGTGAGCAGGGTGATACGTGCCCCCGGGTGCGCCGCGCGGAGGGTGCGGAGCAGCGGGGTGGTGAGCAGGATGTCCCCGATGGCGCTGAAGCGCACCGCGAGGATGTCGGGGGCCGGGAGGAACGCGGGATCCACGGCAACTAATTAATCCGGGGAGCGGGAGAGGGGAAAGAAGGGCCGGCCTTTCCCCTTTCCCCTTTCCCCGCCTTACCTTTCCCCCATGCCTCGCCCCAAATCCATCCTCTGGGTCGACGACGAGGTGGAGAGCCTCACGTCGCACATCCTCTTTCTCGAGGAGCAGGGGTTTGCCGTGGAGACCAGCGCGCATGGCGACGACGCCCTCGCGCTGCTCCAGCGGCAGCCCTATGGTGTCGTGCTCCTGGACGAGCAGATGCCCGGCCGCCGAGGGCTCGAGCTGTTCCGGGCCATCCGCGCCATCGACCACGGGATGCCGGTGGTCATGGTGACCAAGAGCGAGGAGACCGAGACCCTCAAGGACGCGATCGGGGCGGACATCTCCGATTACCTGATCAAGCCGGTGAATCCCCGGCAGATCCTGTCGGTGGTGACCCGGCTGCTCGACGGCGACCGGATCCGGCAGCAGCGGCTGTCCCGCGACTTCGCCACCCGCTTCCGCGAGCTGGAGGCGCGGCGGGCCGGCCCGCTGGCCTGGCGCGAATGGGTGGAGCTGGTGGCCGAGCTGGCGGAGTGGGAGGTGCGGCTGGGGCAGGCGGACGAGCCCGGCCTGCAGGACGCGCTCCGGACCCTGCAGGAGAGCCTGCGGCAGGACTTCGCGCGCTACCTCCAGCGGCACTATTCGGGCTGGCTGCACGACCACGACAGCGACCGCCCGCCGCTCTCGGTGGACATCGGCGCCGAGTTCCTGAAGCCGGTGCTGGACGCCCACGGGCGGGCGCTTCTGGTGGTGGTGGACTGCCTGCGGCTGGACCAGTGGGCGATGATCCGTCCGCTCATCTCGGCGCGGTTCGACATCGAGACCGCGCATTACTTCTCCATCCTGCCGACCGCGACCCCGTTCGCCCGCAACGCGATCTTCAGCGGGCTCTTTCCCGCCGAGATCAAGGCCCGCTACCCGCGCTGGTGGAGCGACCAGGAGGAGGCGAGCCTCAATGCCCACGAGGCCGAGCTCCTGACCGAGCAGCTCAAGGAGATCACCGGCCGCTCGGTGCCGGTGCACTACGAGAAGGTCTTCACCGCGGCCGACGGCGACGGGCTGCTCCGCCGGCTGCCGGCGCACCTGGCGCAGGAGGGGGTGACGGCGCTGGTCTTCAACTTCATCGACCAGCTGACCCACGGCCGCACCGAGAACTCGACCCTCTACGAGGTGGCCCGCGACACCTCGGCGCTCCGGAACCTGACCCGGACCTGGTTCGAGCGCTCCCCGCTATGGGACGCGCTGCGCGAGGCGGAGCGCCGGCGGGTGCCGGTGCTGCTCACCACCGACCACGGCTCGATCCACTGCCACTCGCCGGCCACGGTGTTCGCCAAGCGGGACACCACCGCCAACCTGCGCTACAAGTTCGGCGACGACCTCCGGGCCCAGGATCCCGACGCCGCGCTGGTGGTGGACGACCTGCCGAGCTTCGGCCTGCCGGCGCGGGCGCCCGGAACGCGGCTGCTGCTCGCGACGGGAGACCGGTTCTTCGTGTACCCCACCAAGCTGCGGGAATACCAGGCCCGCTATCGCGGCGCGTTCCTCCACGGCGGGGTCTCGCCGGAGGAAGTGATCCTTCCGATCGCCCTGCTCACACCGCGCGGCGCCTGACCGGTGCAGACCGAGCTCCGGCTCCTCCGGATGGTACGCCCCTACTGGGGGCTGCTCGCCACCGGCCTGCTGACCACCACGCTCGCCTCGGTGCTCGACGGCTTCGTGCTCGTCATCCTGATCCCGCTGCTCAAGCACCTGTTCGGCACCAGCGGCGCACTCCGGACCGGATCGACCCAGCTCGAGGCGTGGATAGATCGGGTGGTGGAGCCGCTGGTGGCCGGGCTCTCGCCCGGCGCCGCCGCGGCGCGGCTGGTGGTGGTCCTGGCGCTCGGGCTGCTGGTCAAGAACGCCCTCTCCTACGCCTCGACCCAGATCACCGTGCGGGCGCAGGAGGGCCTGGTCCGCGACCTCCGGGTCCGGCTCTTCGATCACCTGCTGACGCTGGACTTCGCCTTCTTCCAGCGCACCCGCGCCGGCCAGCTGATCTCCGCCCTCATCACCGAGGTCGATCAAACCAAGACGGTCATCACGGCCTCGCTGGTGTCCCTGTTCCAGAACCTCGTGGTGGTGACCGTGACGCTCTGGGTGCTGAGCCAGATCTCCTTCCGGCTCACCCTGTTCACCCTCGCCTTCGTGCCGCTCCTGGTGCTCCTGCTCCAACGCCTGATCCGGCGGCTCCGGCGGCACGCGCGGGCCCGGACCCGGGAGCGTGGCGAGATCACGGCGACGGTCACCGAGCGGATCTCCGCGATCCGGCTGATCCGCTCCTACGGCGAGGAAGCGCGGGAGGCAGCCGGGTTCGAGCGGCAGGCGAGCCGCTATCGCCGCCAGGTGATCCGGACCCAGCGGTACAGCTCGCTCACCAGCCCGCTGACCGAGGTCTTCTCCGGCTTCCTGGTGATCCTCATCATGTGGGCCGCCACCCGGCCCGGGCTGCTGGGGCTCGACGCGCCGCTCGCGCCGGAGACGATCATCGTGTTCCTCATGGCGGCGCTCCGGCTCACCTCTCCGCTCAAGACCATCTCCGGCTACCCGGCCGTGACCGCGGTCGCCCTCGCCAGCGCGGAGCGAATCTTCCAGGTACTGGACGAGCCGGCGGTGGAGGTCGAGCGTCCGGGCGAGGGCCAGGCCCGGTTCGAGCGCGAGATCGTGTACGACCGGGTCTCCTTCCGGTACGGCGACGGCGACCTGGTGCTGAGCGACGTCTCCTTCACCATTCCCCGCGGCCGGGTGGTGGCGCTGGTCGGCCCCAGCGGGGCGGGGAAGACCACCCTGGCCGACCTGCTGCCACGATTCCACGACCCGAGCGGGGGACGGATCCTGCTCGACGGCGTGCCGCTGGACCGGCTGACCCGCCGCTCGATCCGGGCCCTCATGGGTGTGGTGAGCCAGGACACCGTCCTGCTCAACGACACGGTGCACGTGAACATCGCCTACGGCTCGCCCGCCGCCACCCGGGCCCAGGTCGAGGCAGCCGCCGAGGCGGCCAACGCGGCCGCCTTCATTCGCCAGCTGCCCGGCGGCTTCGACACCGTCCTCGGCGAGCGCGGCACCCGCCTGTCGGGCGGCCAGCGGCAGCGGATCGCGATCGCCCGCGCGCTGCTCCGCGACCCGCCGATCCTGATTCTCGACGAAGCGACCAGCGCGCTCGACACCGAGAGCGAGCGACTGGTTCAGCAGGCGATCGACCGGTTGATGCGGGACAGGACGGTGCTGGTGATCGCCCACCGGCTCGCCACCGTGCGGGACGCGGACGAGATCGTGGTCCTCGACGCGGGTCGAGTGGTGCAGCGGGGAAGCCACGAGGCGCTGTATCGCGCCGGCGGGCTCTACCGCCGCCTGCACGATCTCCAGTTCCGGGACGACGAGAGTCTCGCGGACGATGGCGCCGCGCCACCCGCATTACTACCTTAGCGACGTTCGCTCGGGCTCGGACGCTTCGGCGGAGGAATGCGGTGACGCAGGGGATCCACGGAGGCAACGGCACCGACCGGTTGGTGCCGGATCATCTCGAGCAGGCCCGCGTGCTGCTCGTGGGCGCGTTCGACGACGCGCTGCACGCGCACGCGGCGCTCCGGCGCCGCGCCCTCGAGCGGCTGGGCTTCCGGGTCTCGGCGTTCAATCTCATGGGCGACGGCGGATTGCTGAGCCGCATCCGCCGGATCGGCGTGCACGACCGGCTCGGCCGGGCCCTCAGCCACACCGCGCCGGCCATCGTGATCGTGCTCGGCGGCAGCCAGCTGGGCCCCGCCACGGTGGCCGCATACCGCCGGGAGAGCGGCGCCGTCTGGGTCAACTGGTTCTGCGACGAGCTGCGCTCCCGCTCCGCCGTCGGCGCGCTGGCTCCAGGCTACGATGCGGTGTTCGCGGCCGGCAGCGCTGTGGCGGAGGAGCTGGAGAGTGGCGGAGTGCCGGCGGGCTACCTGCCCCCGGGTTGCGATCCCTCGATTCATCGCCCCATGCGATCCCGCGACCAGTTCCGCGCCAACGTGGTGTTCGTCGGCACCGCGAGCCCCCACCGGGAGCGTATGCTGTTCGAGCTGGTCGAGTTCGGCCTGGCGATCTGGGGGCCCGGCTGGCGCAAGACCAAGCTGCGCGACTACTGCCGCGGCGAGCTGCTCGACCACGAGGATTACGTCCGCGCCTACGCCGGGGCGTCCGTCGCCGTAAACATCCACTGCGAGGCGCCCGACGAGGGCCCGGACCCCGGGTGCAACCGGCGCCTGTTCGAGCTCGCCGCCATCGGCGTGCCCCAGGTGGTCGAGGACCGTCCGGATCTCCACCGGCACTTCAGGGAAGGCTCGGAGATCCTGGTCGCGCGCTCGCCGGAGCAGCTCAGGAGTCTCACGGCCGAGGCGCTCCAGGACCGCGGCTGGGCGGAGGAGGTCGCCGCCGGCGCTCGGCAGCGGGCCTTGGGCGAGCACACCTACATGCACCGCATGCACGCACTGCTTCCCGCGCTGCCAGTCGCCGCCTGAGCGCCGCCGGCCTGGCGCTGGTACTGCGGCGGGCTAGCCCACTCCGCCCTCTAGCGGAATGCCTGGCGGGAGGGTGCCGCTCGCCAGGTACGCCCGGAACATCCGCAGGTAACCCTCCGTCATCACCCGATAGGTGAAGTAGCGCTCGATTCGGGCCCGGCAGGCCGCCGGCTCGATGTGATCGAGCCCGGGGCGAAGCGCTACCAGGTCGTCCACCGTATCCCCCAGGGCGCCGACGTCCGGCGAGATGATCTCGGGCAGCGAGCCGCGCCGCGTCCCGAGCACCGGCGTCCCGCTCACCAGCGCCTCCAGGATGGCGTTGCTGCAGGGCTCTTCCCACTGGGCCGGCATCCAGAACACCCGCGCGCCCGCCAGCAGGGCCGCCTTCCGGTCGCCGCCGACCTTGCCGACGTACCGGACCCAGCGACTCAGGCTGGGCCGCCATCCGCCGGCCACGAGGAGGCGGCGGCGTGTCCGCTTGGCCCCCTCGACGGCCAGACGATAGCCCTTGGCCCGGTGCAGCCGCCCGAGGAAGAGATCGTAGTCGTCCTTTTCCCGGCGAAAGCGGAAGTCCCGAGGGTCGAGGCCGTTGTAGACCCAGGCATGGCCACCGTGCCGCCGGGCGTGATTCTCGCTCACGTAGATCGTGTTGGGGGGGCCGGCCTCGCCCGGCTTCCTGTTACCGGCCAGGCGGTGGATCCAGGGCGCGTCGGGCGGGCGGTGCAGCTGCACGAAGGAAAGGAGGACGTCCATGCCCTTCGGCAGATGCGGGCCGAGGGCGAAGTCGGACCGCCGGGCCTCGACCGGATCCACCGGGATCAACGTGGTCTCGGGGACCTGGGACCCCGGCGCCGCCAGCAGCGACACGCGATGTCCCGCCTCGGCCAACCCACGGGCCAGGCAGACGACCATGCGCTGGGTGCCGCCGTAGTCGGGCACCGGGAGCCGGCCCCAGAAGAAAAGCGCGACGTGCATGGGCCAAGAATCTAGCGCGTCAACTTGTCATCCCCCGCCGGGCGACGGATCTTCCCGCGTCATGTCCTCACCCACGATCATGCAGGTGCTCCACCAGGGCGGCGGCGCCGGCTCGGTCACGTCCACCCTGCACCTGAGTCTCGGCCTCGCGAGGGCGGGGTGGGACGTGCGGTTCGTGTGCCCGCCCGACTCGGAGGTCGAGGCGGTCGCCCGGGAGCGCGGCCTGGCGGTGCGGCCGCTCCCCCTTCCACCGCACAGCCGTCGCGACAACGCGGCGGCGCTGGCCCGGCTCATCGCCGTCGAGCGCGCGGCGCTGGTGAACTCCCAGAGCGCCCGCGACCGGGCGGCGCTCACGTGGCTGGGCATGAGCGGCCGGCTCACCATCCCGTTCGTCGCCACCCGGCGACAGATGCCGCGGACGACCTTCCTCGAGAACTGGATCGCCAGCCGCGTGGCCGCGCGCGTCGTCGCCGTCAGCTCGGCCGTGGCGGAAGCGCTGGTGCGGCGGGGCACGCCGAGGCGGAAGCTGACGGTGATTCCCAACGGGCTGGTGACCGAGCGGGTAGACCGTCAGGTAACGTCGGGAGAGGTGGAGGACTGGCGGGCACGCATCGGGTGGGACCCGGGGCGGCGCACGCTGGGAATCGTGAGCCGGCGAAAGGATCAGGCGATCGTGCTGGGTGCGCTGGCGCAGGTCCGGACGCCGGTGCGCCTGGTGCTGGCCGGGGCGGGGCAGGAGGAGGCGCTGGCGGACGCGGCGCTCCGGGTGCCGGCGCGCCATGCCGTGGTGCTGCTCCCCTTCGTGCCGGACATTCGGCCGCTGTACGAGCTGCTCGATCTGGTGCTGTTGCCCAGCCGGATGGAGGGATTCTCCCAGGCGCTGCTCGAGGCGATGGCATTGGGGAAGCCCGTCATCGCCTCGGCCGCGGCCGGCAACCTGGACCTGGTGACCGAGGGGACGGATGGACTCCTCGTGGCCCCGACGGATCCTTCGGCATGGGCCGCCGCGATCGAGCGGTTGCTGGCGGATCAGGCGCTCGCCGGCCGACTCGGCGAGGCCGGGCGTCGGACGGCGCGGGAGACCTACGCGCTCGCTCGCACGGTGGAGCGGACGGGGGAGCTCTACCGCGAGGTGCTCCGTTGCCCCGCCCCTGGCGCGCGGACAGATTCCTCCCCGGCCTGACCGTCCCCGGGAGCTCGACGTGGTCCGTATCTCCGGCTTCACCATCGTGCGCAACGCGATCAAGCTCGACTTCCCGCTGGAGGCGAGCATCCGCTCCATCCTGCCGGTTTGCGACGAAGTGGTGGTGAACGTCGGCCGGTCCGAGGACGATACCCTCGAGCTGGTCCGCTCCATCCGGGATCCCAAGCTGCGGATCCTGGAGACGGAGTGGGACATGACGATCAAGAACAAGGTGCTGGGCGACGAGACGCTGCGGGCCATGCGGGCATGCCGGCATCCATGGGGGATCTACATCCAGGCGGACGAGGTCCTGCACGAGCGCGGCGCGGAGTCGCTGGCCCGGGCCATCGCGCAGCATGACCCCGACGCTCGGGTGGAGGGCCTGCTGGTCCGGTACCTCCACTTCTACGGCAGCATGGATACCATCGCCGTGAACCGGCGCTGGTACCGGCGCGAGGTCCGCGCGGTGCGGCTCGATCCCGCGCTCGATGTCCGCCCCTATCAGGGCGCCCAGGGGTTCCGGGTGGGTCCGGAGAACCGGAAGATCCGGGCGCGCCTCACCGACGCGGAGATGTTCCACTACGGCTGGGCTCGTCCCGCCCAGGCGTTGCGGGCCAAGCGCGAGGCGAGCGCCGTGATCTATCCCTGGTCGCGCGAGCGCGAGGCGCGGAAGCCGCTGCTGCCCTGGTTTCCCGGGCTCACCCGCTTCCAGGGGACCCACCCCGACGCGGCCCGGGCCTGGGTCGACGCCCGGCGGGAGGACGCCGAGCGGCGGGTGGAAGCGCCCCACTTCCGGACCGAGTTCCTCCGCTTCTACCTCTCGGACGCGATCGAGCGCCTCACCGGCGCCCGGGTGTTCGAGTTCCGCAACTACACCCTGGTATGAGCACGCCGGCGACCGCCCCCGCCGCGGACCGGCTTCCGGTCTACGCCTGTATCAAGACCCACGTCCGGGCGGCCGAGCTGTTCGCCGGGTGGCCCCGTGAGGGCCGGGTGCTCGAGGTGGCCGCCGGCAGCGGCGCGTTCGCGCGACGGCTGCTGGAGCTCGGCTTTCAGGTCGAGGCGTGCGACCTCTATCCCGACCAGTTCCGGGTGCCCGAGGTGCCGGTGCGGTACGCCGACTTGTCCGAGCGGCTCCCCTACGACGACGCCTCCTTCGAGTACCTGTCCTGCCTGGAGGGCGTGGAGCATCTGGAGGATCAGTTCGCCTTCGTGCGGGAGTGCTGGCGGGTGCTCAAGCCGGGTGGACGGCTGCTGCTCTCGACGCCGAACATTCTGGGACTGGCCTCGCGCTGGCGGTACTTCTGGACCGGGTTCTTTCCGCTCGCCACCCGGCCCATGAACGAGCACCACAAGGCGCCGGTGCACGACCACATCCATCTGATCACCTACTACGAGCTGCGCTACATCCTGCGGACGACCGGCTTCACCATCGAGGGAGTGACCACCGACCGGATCCGGAAGTATGGGCTGCTGCACGCCTGGGCCTGGCCGTTCGTGCAGCTCGCCACCCGGCGCGCTCTGGCCCGGGAATCGGACACCCGCCAGCGGGAGGCGAACCGGCAGATCGCGGCCCACCTGCTCTCGCCCGATCTCCTGTTCGGGCGCACGCTCATGCTGGTGGCGCGGAAGCCGGCCTGAGCGCGCCGCTGCCGGGGACCCGGGTCCCGCTCACGATCGTCCTTCCGGTGCTCGACGAGGCCGACCGGATCGCCGCCTGCGTGGGACGCCTGGCCTGGGCGGACGAGGTCCTGGTGGCGGATGGCGGCTCCCGCGACGACACCGTCGCGCTCGCGCGCTCGGCAGGAGCCACGGTGCTCGAGCGCACGGGGCCCACCATCGCGGCGCAGCGCAACGCCGCCATTGCGGCCGCCAGGAATCGATGGGTCTTCGCCCTCGACGCCGACGAGGAGATTCCCGATGCGCTGCGCCTCGAGCTGGCCCATGTCGTGGCCGCGCCCTCGCACCCCGTGTATCAGGTCCGGCGACAGAATTTCTATCTCGGCCGCGAGCTGACCCGCGGCCGCTGGGGACGCGACTGGGTGGTCCGCCTCTTCACCAGCGACCGCCGCTACGTGGGCCGGCGAGTCCACGAGGGCCTGGAGCACGTTCCCGACCAAGGCCGGCTCCGGTCGGCGCTGGTCCACGTTCCCTACCGTGACCTCGGACACCAGGTCGAGAAGATGAACCGCTACGCCCGCTGGGGCGCCGAAGACATGTTCGAGCGGGGAGCGCGCGCCAGCCTCTGGGATCTGGGCGGCCGCCCGCTCAGCCGGTTTCTCCGGGCCTACATCCTACAGGGCGGCTGGCGGGACGGCAGCTTCGGGTTCGTGACCTCGGTGCTGGGCGGCTGGACCGCGTTCCTCAAGTACGCACATCTCTGGGACCTGGAGCGCCGCACCCGGAGCGACGGATGAACCGGCCGATGCGGGTGGCGCTGCTCACCTCGGCTCGCAGCTGGCGTGGGTCGGGGGTGAGCCTGGGCAAGATCGGCGCGGGCCTCGCCGCGCGGGGCCACGAGGTCTGCGCCTACACCGGCGAGCCGTCGGTGGCGGAGGGGTTCGCCGGTTCGGGTCTGAAAGTCGGGCTGACTCCGACGCGCGATACCGGCTTGCGCGAGATCCGCGGGTTCCGCCGCCGGCTCCGCGAGTTCGGTCCCGAGGCCGTGATCGTCGACAAGCTGCGCGACCTCCGTCTCGCCGGCTGGGGAAGCCTGGGCCTCGGCGTCGCCATTCTGTACCGGTACAACATCAGCACCCTCGGTACGCCGCCCCGCCTGACCGACCGGTTCGTGCTGCTCGCGCGGACCCGGATGTGCCTGTACCAGGCGGAAGCGGTCCGTGACCACGCCCTGGCGCGCTCGCCCGCCCTGCGCCGGCTCCCCTCGCGGGTGATCTACAACGGCTACGATGCCGAGCGGTACCGTCCCGATCGCGAGGCCGGCGCCCGTTTCCGGGCGGCGCATGCAATCCCGTCCGGGCGTCTGGTCGTGCTCACCGTGTCGGCGCTGGAGCGGGCCAAGGGACAGGACCTCGCCCTGCAGGCGCTGCAGCGCCTCCAGGCCGGGGGGGCGGACCCCGTGTACGTCCTGGTGGGTGACGGCAAGCACGCGGAACAGATGCGCGACCGGGCGCGGCACTCCGGAGTAGCCACGATCTTCACCGGCTTCCTGCGCGGCACGCAGGTGCTCGAGGCGCTGAACGCGGCGGACGTCTATCTGCATCCTGCCCGCGAGGAGATCTTCCCCAACGCCATCGCCGAGGCGATGGCCTGTGCCCGGCCGGTGGTCGCCACCCGTGTCGGTGGCGTCCCGGAGCTGCTCGGAGCGGAGGGAGAGGCCGGACTCCTGGCGCCGGTGGAGGACGTCGACGCGCTCGCCGCGGCACTGCAGCGCTGCGCCGCCGAGCCGGCGCTGCGCGCGAGCCTTGGCGCGGCGGGCCGGCAGAGGATCGAGACCCGCTTTCCGATGTCGGCGATGGTCGACGGGTACGAGCGCGCGGTGCTGGCCGCGATCGGGTCGTGAGGCCCCACCTCCTCCTCACCTACGATTTTCCGCCCATCGGCGGCGGGATTTCCCGGATGATGGCCGAGATCGCCCGGCGGTATCCGCCCGGAGGGCTCGTGGTCTCCACCGGCTCGACCGCCGGCGGTGCGGAGTTCGACGCGGGATTTCCCCATCCGGTGGATCGGATGAAAATCGAGAGTCGTCGGCTTCGAGCGGTCGGCGGGTGGGTGCCCTGGTGTCGCCGCGCCGCCGTCCTGGCCCGCGCGGTACGCCCCGAGCTCATGTGGTGCGGCAACCTCAAGCCGGCCGCCTATCCGGCCAACTGGGTGACCCGGCGACAGGGCGTCCCCCATGGCGTGTTTCTGCACGGCACCGAGCTCCTGCTGCTTCGTCACCGCCTCGGCTCGGTGCGCAAGCGACTGGCGGGACGCTCTCTGCTGGGAGCGCCGGCGGTGTTCGTGACTCAAAGCCGCTGGACCACCGAGCTCAGCCTCCTGGTCCTGGGCGAGCTGGGCTTCGACCCCGCGGCGGTGGACGTGCGCACCGTGAACCTGGGGACCGATCCCGCTCACTTCCGGCCCGGCATCGATCCGACCCAGGTCCGGGCCCGCTACGGTCTGGGCCCGGGCCGCTGGCTGCTGACGGTGGCGCGGCTCGCGGCTCACAAGGGCATCGACACCGGCCTCCACATCCTGGCCGCGCTCCACCGGGAGCTGCCCGACGTGCACTATGCCATCGTGGGGTCGGGGGTCAAGCAATCCGAGCTCGAGCGGCTGGCCGCCGAGCTCGGCGTGGCCGACCGGGTACGGTTCCTCACCGGGGTGCCCGATCGCGACCTGCCGGCCGTCTATTGCGCCGCCGACATCTACCTGGGCCTGTCCCGCCCCACCGAGCTGATGGTCGAGGGATTCGGCATCTCCCTGGTCGAAGCGTCCGCATCCGGGCTTCCGGTCGTCGCCGGGGCCGACGGCGGCATTCCCGACGCGGTGCGCGACGGGGAGACCGGGCTGCTGGTGGACGCGACCCACCCGGGACCGGGACTGGCCGCGGTGCGCCGGCTGCTCGACGATCCCGAGCTGAGTCGTCGCATGGGCGCGGCGGGCCGTGTCGCGGTGGAGACGCACTACAACTGGGATCGGGTGGCGGCGGACGTCCTCCGCATCGGACGCGAGGTCGCCGAACGGCACGCCACGCGCGTCGCCTGCTAGATTGCTCATCATGCGGCCCCACCTGCTGCTCACCTACGACTTCCCGCCGATCGGCGGCGGCATCGCGCGGTGGATGGCTGAGCTGGCCCGCCGCTACCCGCCCGGAAGCCTGGTCGTTTCCACCGGTCTCCATCCCGACGCCCCGGATGTCGACGCCACCTTCGCCAATCGGGTGGACCGCCTCCCCTTGCCGGCGCGGAAGCTTCGGAGCATTCCTGGTCTCCTCGCCTGGTCCCGCCGGGCGGCCGTGCTCACCCGCTCCGTCGGCGCCGAGTTCATCTGGTGCGGCAACATCAAGCCCGCGGCCTACCCCGCCAAATGGACCATGGAGCGGCTGGGCACGCCCTTCGGCGTCCTGCTCCACGGGGGCGACCTGCTGATCCTGCAGCACCAGGTGCACCAGTCCGCCCTCAAGCGCCGCACGGCCAGGGCCCTCCTGTCCTCGGCGACGGTCCTGGTGGCCAACAGCCAATGGACCCGGGACCGCTGCCTGCACCTGCTGGGCGAGCTCGACGTCGAGGCCACTCCCCAGCTGGTGCGGGTCGTGCCGCTCGGCGCCGACCAGCAGGCCTTCCGTCCCGGGGTCGATGCGCGGGAAGTGCGCGAGCGGTATCAGCTCGGCGAGGGGCGGTGGCTGCTGTCGGTGGCGCGGCTGACGCGGCACAAGGGCATCGATACCGCGCTCCACACCCTCGGCCAGCTGGCGGGCGACTATCCGGACCTCCGGTACGCGGTCGTCGGGGTCGGGGAGGAGCAGGAGTCGCTGCAGGAGGAGGCTCGCCAGCTCGGCGTCGGCGACCGGGTCCGTTTCCTCACCGACGTCCCCGACCGCGACCTGCCGGCGCTCTACAACGTCGCCGAGGTCTATCTCGGGGTCTCGCGCCTGCTGGAGCAGAGGGTCGAGGGGTTCGGGATCTCGCTGGTCGAGGCCTCCGCCTGCGGCGTGCCGGTCGTCGCGGGTCGGAGCGGCGGCATTCCCGAGGCCGTGCGTGATGGGGAGACCGGCGTGCTGGTGGACGCCGAGCGGCCCGAAGCGGTGGCGGTGGCGCTCCGGCGTCTGCTCGACGATCCCGCCTTGCGGCGGCGCCTGGGGCAGGCCGGCCGCGGCGCCGTCGAGAGCTTCTACAACTGGGACCGTGTCGCCGCCGACCTGAGGCGCATCGGCCACGAGCTGGCCCCGGCCGGCGTGGGCGTCGCGACCTGATGTTCGACTCTCCGGCCACCGTTCCCACCGAAGGCTACGACACTCACTACCACGAATGGGTGGAGCGATTCGGCCCGCGCGCCACCGACCTCGACTGGCGTCTCACCCAGCTCGAGTGGCGGCAGCGGATCCTGTTGCGCCGGTATCCTCCCGAAGGCCGCCGGGTGCTCGACTTCGGGTGTATGGACGGGGTGTTCACGATCCGGGTCCAACGGATGGGCGGAGAAGCGGTAGGCTACGACATCTCGCCGGCCGCGATCGCGCAGGCCAAGCGCTTCCGCGGATCCGCCGCCCGCCCGGTGTTCACCACCGTGGCCCCCGGCCCCAGGCAGTTCGACCTGATCTACTGCAACGAGGCCCTGGAGAGCGTGGAGGACGACAGCGGTCTGGTGGGGGAGCTCACCGGCTACCTGGCGGGGGGCGGATCGGTGGTCGGCACCACCCCGCTGGGCGATCTCACCGATCAGGCCGGCCGGCGTCGGCTCTACGACGAGTCGCTCTTGACCCGCTGCCTCGCGCCGTGGGGCCGGGTCCGGGTGCACCGCTATTATCGCTCGCCTTTGCGGAGCCGGATCCCCTTCCGTCGCGAAAAGGGTCCCGCCGTCTTTCTCTTCCGCGTTACGCCGCAGAATCCTCCGGAGCCACGCTGATCGCGTAGGTCGGGCAGTTGAGGACGTACGCGCCTTCGATCGGCGACCAGGTCTGGAGCGGTGTGTGGACCACCGCCTTGCCCCGGGCGTCGAGCCGGAACACCTTGGGCGCCTGGACGACGCAGGCGCCGCAGCCGACGCAGCGTTCCTCGTCCACCAGCACCCGGAGCCGCCGAAGCGGGTGCATTCCGTTGGCCAGCGTCTGCAGCGTCCCACCCATCTGATCCAGGGTCTGCGCCGTCGCCCGGTAGCCGGCTTCGATCAGCTCGGGCGTGCGATCGAAGGCGAACATGGAGATGTGCTCGACCCGGGGCTGCACCAGAATGAGCGGGGGTCCGTGCCAGTCGCGGAGCTGGCCCTCGATCTGGGTCTGCATCACGATCTCGAGGCCGCGGATGTACGTCGCGGCGAAGCCCTCGGTCTCGTGGGCTTCCCGCAGGACGCTCGTCGCCGCGACGTTGACGGCCAGGATCGGACTGTCCTCGCTCAGCGAGGCGGCCAGCCGGACCGGCAGATTCTCCATCACCGCCCCGTCCACGTACATCCGGCCCTGGATGAGCTTGGGAGGAAAGATGCCCGGCAGCGCGCAGGAGGCGACGACCGCGTCGGCTACCTGGGCATCGAGGAGGCCGGGGAGGCCCCACATCACCTGCATGCCGGAATGAAGGTCTGTGGTGTTGACCAGGAGGCGACGCGCGAGCTGTCGGAAGGTGATGTCGCCGATCAGGCTCCGGACCAGCTGCTCCAGCGGCTCCCGCCGGTAGAGGGCGGGAGCGAGCAGGCGCCGGAGCGCGACGTCCACCCGGGCGACCTGGAACACGTCCCTTCGCCGCACCGCGAGCGCGCGGGCTTCCATCTGCTCCACCGAGGCGCCCGCCGCCCACGCCGCCCCGATCAGCGAGCCGATGCTCGAGCCCACGACCAGGCTGGGCACGAGGCGCCGCTCTTCCAGCGCGCGCAGCACGCCGATGTGGGCCAGCCCCTTGAGGCCGCCGCCGCTGAGTACCAGGGTGAAAGGACGGTCCGGGTTCACTCGCTTGCCCCGGCTGAGGTGACCTGCGTAACGTACCCCGAGCCAAGGTGCAAAAATCATGCGCCACGCGCCGTGCGACCGGACGGTGCAAGGTGGTGCGCGGGTCCCCCCTCGCGAGGGTAACCCAGATCACGGGGCGGCGATGGCGCAAGGTGTGCTGTGGGCCCGGTTTCGCCGGGACCGGTGGTTCCAGGCCGGGCTGGGACTGGTGGGGCTGGTCGTGCTCGCGGCTCTGCTCGCGCCCTGGCTGGCGCCGTTCGATCCGATCACGGGTGACCTCCGGAATGCCTACCTGCTGGGCCCCGGGGGACGCTATCTGCTGGGAACCGACGCGCAGGGAAGGGACGTGCTGAGCCGGGTGCTCTATGGTGCCCGGCTGTCCATCTCGGTCGGTCTCATCTCCCAGGCCGTGGCGGCAGCGCTCGGCGTCACGCTCGGCCTGCTCTCCGGGTACTACGGGCGCTGGGTGGACGCCCTGGTCATGCGGCTGGCCGACGTGACCCTCGCCTTTCCGACCCTGCTCCTGCTCATTGCGGTCGCCGCGGCGGTCTCGCCTTCGCTGCCGACCGTGTTCGTGGTGATCGGCGTCGTGGGGTGGGCCGGCATGGCCCGCCTGGTACGATCCCAGATCCTCGTCCTCCGAAGCTCCGAATACGTCCTGGCCGCGCGGGCGCTCGGCGCCCCCGACCGGCGGGTGCTTCTTCGCCATCTCCTGCCCAACGTGCGCAACCAGGTGATCATCGCCGCGACCCTCGGCATCGCCGGGGCGATCATGGCCGAAGCCGCGCTGTCCTTCGTCGGACTCGGTGCCCAGCCGCCGACACCCAGCTGGGGTGCCATGGTGGCCGACGGTCGCGACCTGCTCCGGGTGGCGCCCTGGGTCTCCTTCGCGCCGGGGCTCGCCATCGGAGCGGCTGTGCTGGGGTTCAACCTGGTCGGCGATGGGTTGCGGGAAGCCCTGGATCCGCGGCGAGGTAGCCCGTGAGTGAGCGGGCTTCGCCTTTGGCCTTTCGCTCTTCGCCACCCTACGACGTCGACGCCCTCCGCGCCGCCGAGTTCCCCTGGACCTCGACCACCACCTACCTGAATCACGCCAGCATCGGCCCCCTCCCGGAGCGGACCCGCCGGGTGCTCGACGAGTTCAATCGTCGCCGGGGCATGCCATACCTCCTGCCCGACCGCGAGATGTTCGGCATCCTGATCGAGTCGCGACGGCTCACCGCCGCGCTCATCGGTGCGCAGCCGGAGGAGATCGGGCTTACGGTGAACACCAGCTTCGGGCTGGGACTGGCCGCCCGGGCGCTGCCGTTCAAGCCGGGCGACGTCGTCCTGGTGAGCGACCGCGAGTTCCCCGCCAACGTCTACCCCTGGATGCGGCTGGAGGACCGCGGCGTGCGCATGGAGCTGGTCCCCACCACGGCGTCGGGCTGGCCCGACGAGGACCGGCTTCTCGAGCGGCTCCGCGACCCGCGGGTCCGCTGTGTCGCCGTGTCGCAGGTGCAGTTCAGCAGCGGCTACGCGGTGGATCTGCCCCGGCTCTCCGCCGCCACCCGCGAGGCCGGTGCCTGGCTCGTGGTCGACGCCATCCAGGGGATCGGCCAGGTCCCGCTCGACGTCGGCCGGGTTCAGGTGGACGTGCTCGCGTGCGGCGGGCAGAAGTGGCTGCTCTCGCCCTGGGGGACTGGGTTCGTCTACGTCCGACGCGAGCTGATCCCCTCCTTCGACCCGGCGATCACCGGCTGGCTGGCCTTCGAGAACACCGATGACCTGACCCGGCTCACCAGCTACGATCCCACCCTGCGGGGCGACGCCCGCCGTTTCGAGCTCATGACCCTGCCGTACCAGGACTTCGCCGGGTTCAATCCGTCGGTCGGCCTGCTGCTCGAGCTGGGAATCGACCGGATTGCGGAGCACCTGCGCGGCCTGCACCGGCCCGTGCTCGAGTGGGCGGATGGGGCCGGCGTGCCGGTGACCTCGCCGCGCGATGGGCGGGGCAGCGGGATCCTCTGTGTGGCGCCCGATCGAGTGGCCGAGGCGCACCGCCGGCTCAAGGCCGAGCGGATCATCTGCAGCCTCCGCGAAGGCTCCATCCGGTTGAGTCCGCACTGCTACACCACGGTGGCGGAGATGGAGCGGGTGGCCGAGGTGCTCGGCGCGGAGTGAAGATGCGGATCGCCGTGCTCGCCAGCGAGTTCCCGGTGCTGTCCGAGACCCCGTTCCTGAATCAGATCACCGGCCTGGTCCGCCGGGGGCACGAGGTGTCCATCTTCGCCGAGCGGCCGCAGGCCGGCGTGACCTTTCATCCCGACATCGAGCGCCTTGGCCTGGCGGCACGATACCCGATCTCGCTGCCGACATCGGGCCGCTGGCACGAGGCCGTCCGAATGCTTGCGGCTCGGGGCGGGTCGGAGCGCCGGGTCCTGCTCCGGACCCTGGACCCGCTCCGCTTCTGGCGCCGGGCCTGGACGCTGGAGGAGTTCCGCCGCGCCGCCAGCTTTCTCCCCGCGGTACGCTACGACGCCTGCTATGCCGCCTTCGGCCAGGATGGGCTGCGTGCGCTCCGGCTCCAGCGGAGCGGGGCGCTCGCGGGGCCGCTCGCCGTGGCATTCCGCGGGGCGGACATCACCAAGTTCGTCGCCATCCGCGGTACGCGGGTGTATCGCGCACTCTTTCGGCGGGCCGGCCTGCTGCTGCCGGTGTGCGACGCCTTCGCCCGCCGGTTGCTCGCGCTGGGTGCGCCCCCCGAACGGGTGGTGGTGCATCGCACCGGGATCGACCTGACCCGCTGGCCCTGGCAAGACCGCCGCGTGCGGCCGCCCGGTCCGCTCCGGCTGCTGACCATCGGCCGGCTGGTCGAGAAGAAGGGCATCGGGTACGTTCTCGATGCGGTCCGCCGGCTGGGCGACAGGGGCGTTCCGGTCGAGTACGAGCTGGCGGGGGAGGGTCCCCTCCGGAAGCATCTCGAGGCCGAGGGCCGTCGCCTCGGGATCGAGCAGCAGGTGCGCTTCCTCGGCTGGCAGAGCCAGCAGCAGGTTCATGAAGCACTGGATCGCGCCGACCTGCTGGTCGCGGCCAGCGTCACCGCGGAGAACGCCGACGAGGAAGGGATTCCGAACGTGCTGAAGGAGGCGATGGCCGTCGGAGTGCCGGTCGTGAGCACCCGTCACGGGGGAATCCCCGAGCTGGTGGAGCACGGCGTGAGCGGCATCCTGGTGCCGGAGCGCGATGCCCAAGCGTTGGCGGTGCAACTGGCCGAGCTGGCCGCGCATCCTGAGCGCCGGGCCGAGCTCGCGGACGCCGGACGCGCGCGGGTAGAGCAGGACTACGACATCGAGCGGTTGAACGATCGGCTGGCGACTCTCTTCGCCGGCCTCTCACGCAGGCCGGGGGACCCATGAGCACCTTCGACGAGATC
Source organism: Gemmatimonadales bacterium (assembly GCA_035278885.1). GTDB lineage: Bacteria > Gemmatimonadota > Gemmatimonadetes > Gemmatimonadales > GWC2-71-9 > CAVVWJ01. Next base: position 29,167 of record DATEIR010000007.1, read on the forward strand.
CTCAAGGCGGGATACGGCTTCACCGACCCGTCGGTCACGCTGGGTGCGGCGCTGGAGGCCGGCGGCAAGGTGCACCCCGAGCCCAAGGTCCGGATCCCCCTCGCGATGATGAACCGCCACGGGCTCATCGCGGGCGCCACCGGCACCGGCAAGACCAAGACCCTCCAGCTCCTCACCGAGCAGCTCTCGGCCCAGGGCGTTCCCGTCTTCGTGGCCGACATCAAGGGCGACTTGAGCGGGCTGGCGATGCCCGGCGAGGCGAGCGACCGGGTCACCGCGCGCGCCGGCGACGTAGGCTGGCAGTGGACGGCCAAAGGGGTACCCGTCGAGTTCGCGAGCCTGAGCGGCAAGCTCGGGGTCCAGCTCCGGGCCACGGTCAGCAGCTTCGGCCCGCTGCTGCTGGGCAAGGCGCTGTCGCTCAACGACACCCAGACCAGCGTGCTGACGATGGTCTTTCGTTACGCCGACGACAGCCAGCTGCCGCTGCTCGATCTCTCCGATCTCCGGGCGGTCCTCCAGTTCCTCGGCACCGACGAGGCCAAGCCGGCGCTGGCACAGTATGGCGGGATGTCGCCGGCGACCGTGGGGGTGCTGCTGCGGAAGATGATCGAGCTGGAGTCGCAGGGCGCCGGGCAGTTCTTCGGCGAGCCGGAATTCGACGTCAAGGACCTGCTCCAGCTCACCTCCGACGGACGCGGCGTGGTCACCTGCCTCGAGCTGAGCGACGTGCAGGACCGCCCGCTGCTCTGGTCCACTTTCATGATGTGGCTGATGGCCGAGCTGTATCAGAACCTGCCCGAGGCGGGAGACCTGCCCAAGCCCAAGCTCGCCTTCTTCTTCGACGAGGCCCACCTGCTCTTCGCCGACGCGTCGAAGGAGTTCCTGGCCCAGGTGCAGCAGGTGGTGCGGCTCATCCGGTCGAAGGGCGTGGGGGTCTACTTCGTGACCCAGACGCCGAAGGACGTTCCCGGGGAAGTGCTGGCCCAGCTCAGCAATCGGGTGCAGCACGCCCTCCGGGCCCACACGCCCAACGACGACGCCGCCATCCGTGCCACCGTGCGCACGTTTCCCAAGACCACCTTCTACGATCTGGAGGAGACGCTCACCGCGCTCGGCATCGGCGAGGCGGTGGTGACCGTGCTGGATTCGCGCGGCTCACCCACGCCGGTCGTCGCCACCCGGCTGATTCCCCCTGCCTCCCGCATGGCGCCGCTCACCCCGGACGAGCTGCAGGCCGACATCCGCCAGTCGGCGCTGCTGCCGGAATACGGGACCGCGGTGGATCGGGAGAGCGCCCGGGAGATGCTGGCCGCACGGATGGCGAAAACGGCAGCGCCCGCGGTCGACGACCGCGCACCGGCGCCCGCTCGCGGCTCCGGTGCCGGCGCGACCTCGACCGTTGACAAGGTCGCCAGGGTGGCCGGCGGCGCCATGGTCGGCGCGCTCACCGCGACGATCGGTCGCACGATCGGACGGGAAGTAGTGCGAGGTCTGTTCGGAATGCTCGGCGCCAAGCCGCCGAGAAGCACATCCCGGCGGAGTCGCTGGTAGGGATCAGTCGGTGAGGACCAGCCGCACGTAGTTCTTCTTGCCCTTGCGGAGGATCACGAATCGGCGATCGGACGGCCCTTGCAGGTGGTCCTCGTCCAGGGTCAGGTCCACCGCGTCGATGGCCTGGTCGTTGAGATAGAAGCCGCGGCCCTGAATGCCCCGTCGGGCGTCGCCCTTGGAGGTCGCGAGGCCGCTCGCCACCAGCAGGTCCACGATCGGGATCTCGCCGGGTAGCTTCGCGCGCGACACGACCCGCTCGGGCAGCTCCGCCCGGGCAAGGTCGCCCCCGCTCCCACCGAACATCGCGACCGCCGTCTCCAGCGCCTGCGCCGCCGCTTCCTCGCCGTGCACCATCGCCGTCACCTCCCGGGCCAGCAGCCGCTGGGCCGCGCGCCGGCCCGGGTCCGCGGCGTGCTCCGCCATCGTCGCCTCGATCCGCTCCAGCCGGAGGAAGGTGAAGAGCTTGAGGTAGCGCTCCACGTCGCGATCGTCGGTGTTGACCCAGAACTGGTAGAACTGGTAAGGACTGGTGCGCGCGGGGTCGAGCCACACGTTGCCGGCCTCGCTCTTGCCAAACTTGGCGCCCGTGGCCGTGGTGATGAGGGGAAAGACGAGCCCGTGGACCTGGCACCCCTCGCGCCGGGCCACCAGCTCGATGCCGGCGGTGATGTTCCCCCACTGGTCGCTGCCGCCCATCTGCAGCTCGCAGTCCTCGGTCCGGTTGAGGTGCCAGAAGTCGTGGGCCTGGATGACCATGTAGCTGAACTCGGTGAAGCTGATCCCGGTCTCCAGCCGGCTGCGCACCGACTCCTTCTGCATCATGTAGCCGATGGTGAAGTGCTTGCCGGTGTCGCGCAGGAAGTCGATCAGCCGCAGGTGCCGCAGCCAGTCGGCGTTATTGCGGAGCCGGGCGGCGTTGGCCCCCTCGAAGGCGAGGAAGCGGGCGAGCTGGCGGCCGATCGCCTGGGCGTTGCGGTCGATCTCGTCGGGGGCGAGGATCGGCCGCTCCTTGCGCTTGCCGCTGGGGTCGCCCACCATGCCGGTCCCCCCGCCGACCAGGGCGATGGGCGTGTGCCCGAAGCGCTGGAGCCAGGCCAGGCCCATCACCGGCACCAGGCTGCCCACGTGAAGCGATGCCGCGGTGGGATCGAACCCGATATAGGCGGTGACGGGCCCCGCCCGGAGCCGCTCCTCGAGTCCCGGCGTGGCGTCCTGCAGGAAGCCGCGAGCCGCAAGTGTGGACAGCAGTTCGGTCATAGCGGCCAATCGTATCCGCTGGAATCACGCCTCGCAACCGGCTAGGTTTGCGGCATGGCGTTCAGGCTTCCCGCGCAGCTGCGCCGGCTGCGCCCCTCCTCCCGCGCCCTGCGGATCATTCTCGTCTCCTTCCTCGCGGTGCTGGCCGGCGGGCTGGCGGTGCTGGCCGCGGCCTGGGGTCGCGCCTGCGCCGGCAATACCTGTCCCTCGATCGCCGAGCTGGGCGGCTACGATCCCAATCAGGCATCGAAGGTCTACGCCGCCGACGGGCGGCTCATCACCGATCTCGGCCTCGAGCGTCGCACGGTCGTCCCGCTGGGCGAGATGTCGCCGGTGGTGAAGGCCGCCTTCATCTCGACCGAAGACAAGCGCTTCTACGAGCATCACGGGATCGACTGGTACCGATTCTTCGGCGCGGTCAAGAGCAACGTCACCCAGATGCGGATGGCCGAGGGGTTCTCGACCATCACGATGCAGCTGGCCCGGAATCTCTGGCCCGAGGACATCAGCGGTCGGGACAAGTCGCTGCGCCGCAAGCTGCGCGAGGCCAAGGTGGCGCGCGAGATCGAGGCGGCCTATCCCAAGGACAAGATCCTCGAGCTCTATCTCAACCAGATCGACCTGGGGAACCGGGCATACGGGGTGGAGGCCGCCTCCCAGCGGTACTTCGGCAAATCGGTGCGCGACCTCAACGTGGCCGAGGCGGCCACGCTCGCGGCCATTCCGAAGGCGCCGTCCACCTACAATCCCCGGAAGAACCCCAACCTCAGCATCCAGCGCCGCAACACGGTCATCAACCTCCTGCGCGACAACGGCCTCCTGAGTCCCGGCGACGCCGAGCGGTGGAAGGCCTATCCGCTGCTGCTCTCCTCCCGCTCCGACTACAGCGGTGTCGCCGAGTACTTCGTCGAGTACGTGCGCCAGCAGCTCGATGCCAAGTTCGGCTCCCAGCTCTACCGCTCGGGCTACCGGATCTACACCACGCTCGACCTCGACACCCAGCAGGCCGCCGAGCGGGCGCTGGAGGCTCGTCTGGAGGCCATCGAGAGCGGCGCGGACGGCAAGTTCACCTGGCCCAGCTACCGGGACTACCAGGATTCCAAGGCGGACAAGCCGGACAACGGCCAGCAGACCACCACGCCGTACCTGCAGGGATTGGTGGTGACGCTGGACGCCAAGACCGGGCAGATCCGCGCCATGGTGGGTGGGCGGGACTTCAACGACAGCAAGTTCAACCGGGCCACGCAGGCCCTGCGCCAGCCGGGCTCGACCTTCAAGCCGATCGTCTACTCCGCCGCGCTCGAGGCCGGGTATCCGCTCTCACACGTGATGGTGGACGACTCGCTCAGCATGATCGTGGACTCGCTCGAGCCCCCCTGGACTCCGCAGAACTACGATCTCGAGTTCGACGGGCCGATGACGCTGCGCCGGGCGCTCTATCTGTCGCGGAATACCATCGCCATCAAGCTCGGTATGGAGCTGGGGGAGCAGGCGGTGGTGAGCGAGGCGGCCAAGTTCGGCATCAGCACCCGGGTGCCGCCGGTGCCGTCGATCCACATCGGCTCCGCCGACGTGATCCCGCTCGAGATGATCGCGGCCTATACCACCTTCGCCAACCTCGGCACTCGCACCGTGCCGAACGCCATCCTGCGGGTGGAGGATCGGACCGGCCGGATCGTCTGGCAGCCGACCGTCCGGAGCGTCGCGGTCATGGACAGCGCCCACGCCTGGCTCATGACCGATGTGCTTCGCGACGTGGTGCGGCACGGCACCGCGGTCGGCTCGGTCGGCGCCCGGATCAACTTCCCGGCCGGCGGCAAGACCGGCACCACCAACGATGGCTACGACGTGTGGTACATCGGGTTCACGCCGGACCTGGTGACGGGCGTCTGGATCGGCTTCGACCAGCCCAAGAAAATCAAGGCAAACGCGCAGGGTGGCGCGCTCGCCGCGCCGGCCTGGACCGCGATGATGCGGGAGGTCTACGAGCGCCGCGCGATTCCGCCCGCGTGGCCTCGGCCCGACGGCCTCACCGCCCTCGACATCGACAAGACCACGGGGTACAAGGCCACCCCGTTCTGCCCCAAGGACGTTCACTACATCGAGTCGTTCATTCCCGGGACCGAGCCCAACGCCTTCTGCCCGATCCATTCGCCCTTCGGCTCGGTGGGCGGGGTGATGGGTGGGTCGGGTCCGGGGCCGGCCGACGGCGCTCCGCCGTCCACCGCGCCGGCGGTGGGCACGCCTCCCGCCGCCCCGCCGCCCCAGCCCGCTGGTCC
>DATEIR010000008.1:0-41653 GCA_035278885.1 Gemmatimonadales bacterium
CTGCACGTCGATCAGCTCGTCGCCCTGCTCGACGTTGATGGCGCAGATGCCGTTGGTCCGCACGTTGCCGTAGGCGGAGAGCAACGTCTTCTTCACCGTGCCCTGGCGGGTGGCGAAGACGAGGCAGCGGTCGTCGGTGAACTCCCGGACCGGCACCAGCGCCGCGATCTGCTCCCCCTGCTTGATGGCGATGCAGTTGACCACCGGCTTGCCTCGCGCGGCCCGGCCGGCCTGCGGAATTTCGTGCACCTTGAGCCAGTAGAGCTGGCCCTGATTGGTGAAGAAGAGCAGGTAGTCGTGGGTGCTGGCGATGAAGAGATGCTCCACCCAGTCGTCGGCCTTGAGATCGGCGCCGTTGAGGCCCCGCCCCCCCCGACGCTGACGCTTGTAGGTGGTGATCGGGATCCGCTTGATGTAGCCGGTGTGGGAGATGGTGATGACCATGTCCTCTTCGGCGATCAGGTCCTCGACGGTGAACTCGCCCTGGTCGCTCAGGATCTCGGTCCGCCGGTCGTCGCCGAACTGCTCCACCACCTCGGCCATCTCGCTCTTGAGGATGCCCATCCGCTTGGGCTTGCTGGCCAGGATGCTCCTCAGCTCCTTGATCAGCGTCCGGACCTCCTTGAGCTCGGCCTCCAGCTTTTCGATCTCGAGGCCGGTGAGCTTGGCCAGCCGCATGTTGAGGATGGCTTCGCTCTGCTTCTCGCTCAGGCCGAAGCGCTTCCGCAGCTTGGCGTCGGCTTCGGGCGTGTCCTCCGAGCCGCGGATGATCTTGATCACCTCGTCGATGTTGTCGACCGCGATCTTGAGACCCTCGAGGATGTGCTCCCGGGCCTCGGCGGCCGACAGCTCGAACTGGGTCCGGCGGACGATGATCTCGTGCCGGTGCTCGATGTAGCGCTCGAGCAGCTCCTTCAGGTTCATGACCTTCGGCACGCCCTTGTCCAGGGCGAGCATGATGACGCCGAAGGTGGACTGCATCGCGGTGTGCTTGTAGAGCTGGTTCAGCACCACGTTGGGGATCGCGTCGCGCTTGAGGTCCACGACGACCCGCATCCCCTCCTTGTCCGACTCGTCGTTCACCCCGGAGATCCCGTCGATCTTCTTTTCCGCCCCCAGCTCGGCGATCGACTTGACCAGGTTCTCCTTGTTGACCTGGTAGGGGATCTCGGTGATGACGATCTGGGCCCGGCCGGAGGATTCCTTTTCCTCGATCTGGGCCCGGGCGCGCATGACCACGCGGCCGCGGCCGGTCTCGTAGGCTTCCTTGATTCCTTCCCGCCCGTAGATGTAGGCCCCCGTCGGGAAGTCGGGCCCCTTCACCACCTTCCGGAGCTCGGCGATGGTCGAGTCGGGGCTGTCGATCAGCAGCTCGACCGCCTTGGCCACTTCCCGCAGGTTGTGGGGCGGGATGTTGGTGGCCATGCCCACCGCGATGCCGCTCGAGCCGTTGACCAGGAGGTTGGGGATCTTGGAGGGGAGGACGGTCGGCTCCTGCAGCCGGTCGTCGAAGTTGGGCTGGGTATCGACCGTATTCTTGTCGATGTCCTCCAGCATCGCCATCGCCACCCGGGTGAGCCGCGCCTCGGTGTAGCGGTAAGCCGCCGCCGGGTCGCCGTCCACCGAGCCGAAGTTCCCCTGGCCGTCGATGAGCGGGTACCGGAGGGAGAAGTCCTGGACCATCCGCACCAGCGCGTCGTACACCGAGGTGTCGCCGTGGGGGTGGTACTTGCCCAGCACGTCGCCCACGACCGTGGCCGCCTTCTTGTAGGGGCGCCCCGGCACCAGGCCCAGCTCGTTCATGGCGTACAGAATCCGCCGATGCACCGGCTTGAGCCCGTCGCGGACATCGGGCAGCGCCCGCGACACGATGACGCTCATCGAGTAGTTGATGAACGACTGCTGCATCTCTTCTTCGATGAGCCGGGGGAGAATCCGCTCGCGCGAGTTGGGTGCGGTCATGTCCGTCGCTGCCAGAGATTAAGGAAGGGTTCGGCGGTGGCCGAGCGTGACAAATATAAACCGAAGCCCCCCGGCGGAGCAACCGCCGAGGGGCATCGTAAGTGATTTGCAGATAATTATTTAGGTTAGCAGATCCGGGTCGCGGGTCACTGCTTGCACGGGGCCTGGGGATCGGGCTTGGGCTTGTCCACGACGGGCCGGTGGTCGAGGTCCGCCAGGCGGCTCGCCAGGTCGCCCACGAACCGAGTCACCGTGGTGTACTTGGCGAAGTCGAGGTACTGCACCTCGTCCGTCACCTGGTGATAATCCCGGTGCCCCCCGGTGCTGAAGAAAGCGATCGGGATGCCGTACCGGGCGTACATGTAGTGGTCGCTCCGGCAATAGAAGTTGTCCGGATGCCCGTCGGCGTCGTAGCTGTAGTCGAAGATCAGTCCGTATTTCCCGTCGCGGTCCACCGTTTCCGCCAGATCGCCCAGCTCGGTCGAGAGCCGCCGGGTGCCGATGGCCTGGATGTACCCGGGGCCGCCCAGCTTCTCGTCCTGGGGTCCGCCCCGCGCGATCATGTCGATGTTCACCTGCGCCACGATCGAATCGCGCGGCACCGTGGGATGATCGGTGAACCAGCGGCTTCCCTGCAGCCCCGACTCCTCGCCGGTGTGCCACACGAAGAGCATCGAGCGGGCCGGACGCCGCTCGGCCTTCGCCATCGACTCCGCGATCTCCAGCAGGCCCATGGATCCGGAGCCGTCATCGTCGGCGCCGTTCACGATCGAGTCGATCCGGGGCGGACGAATCTTGCGCATGCTGTCGATGATCGTACGGATTTTCGCGGCCTCCTCGGCCGTAGGCTCGCGCGGGCTGTCGTTCGCGCCACGCGGCCGGATCACCGTGTTGTAGGCCCGGAGGGAGTCGTGCTCCACCGGCGGGACGATGCCGATGGCGTCGTTGTGCGCGCCGAGCGCGACGTACTCGCCCCGTCGGCCGGGGTCGCCGCCCTCCAGGATCGCGACCACGTTCGTCGCACCGAGGTCGGTGCCCTCGAACTTGATCTCGCCCTGCAGGGGCGGCGTCGCGTCGCCCGGCTTGAGCGCGTCCAGCGGCCGGCCGAACAGCTTGGTCACCGAGGCGGTGGGCAGGATGATGATCCGCGGCTGGGTCGCCCCGGGCGGCACGCTCACCGAATCGTGCACCACCAGCGGCGGCGTCCGAAGAACCTGGTCGAACGAGGCGATCACCGGGTCCACATTGGTGATCATGATGCCGGCGACGCGCCCGAGCCGGCCGGCCGGGCCGAGATCGGGCGCTTGCAGCGAGTTGCCGCCCTGGGGATCGTCCTTGAACAGCACCACCTTGCCGGCGAGACTGTCGCGCGGCGGCAGCGCCGTCGTATCGGCCGGCCCCCCGATGTACACCACCGGCGCGCCCGACACCGGACGCACCGGAACCTGGAAGGTGGGCTGATAGGGGTAGTACTCCCACAGCGCAAGGGAGTTGGCTCCCGCCCGGAGGGTCGCCGTCGCCGAGTCCACCCGAAACCGCAGCAACGGCACCCGCTGGAGGAAGCTCCCCGAGTCGCCGGCCGGCTTGAGGCCGAGCCGGCCCAGCTCCGCCGCGATGTAGGCGTTACCCTTGGCATTGCCCGGTGTACCGGTCCGCCGCCCCAGCATGGAGTCGTCCGCGAAGATCGAGATCCGGGTGCGGAGATCCTGCGGCGTGATCGCCGCCGTGGTGGCGGCGCTGGGGGTCGGGGGAGCAACGCTGGGGGTCGACCCGCCGCAGGCGGCGAGGAGCGTTGCGAGCAGGGGTGCCGGTCGTAGAGAACGCATGGAGCCTCGGTCGGGGTGGGGGAACGCGCAATCCCGATACTACCACCGACCGAGGTGAAACGTTTCAGCGGATCAGAAGGACGGTCTCCCCGCCAAGCTGGATGCGCGGCGCCGTCACCGGGTCTACCACGCGGCCGATGGCCCGACCCTCTTCGTTCGTGATCCGATATTCCGGCACCGGCTCGCGCCGCGTGAGCTGCACCATATCAGTTCTCCCGGCTCTCGATGTCTCAGTTTGAAGCATCCGGCGGTCCTGCCACGTACATGAGATGCTATCGGGCGATGGAAGGTTGCGTCCCGACGGCCCGACCACGGCCAACCCTTCGGCAGCTCCTGTTGTCAGAGTGACGGCCCAGCACGATGACTCTCAAGCTCCGGAGCCCGTGAACGACCGCGAATTGATCGGCCGAGTGCTGGCAGGGGACTCTGGCGCCGAGCGCGCGCTGTACGATGCGCACGTGGACCGGGTCTTCCGCCTGGTCTACCGGATGGCCGGAGATCTCGACCGGGCCCAGGACTGGGTCCAGGAGACCTTCATCCGCGCCTTCGACCGGCTGGCTGGGTTCCGGGGCGAGTCGGCTCTCGGCACCTGGCTCTGCTCGATCGCGATCTCGGTTTCGCTGAACGGATTGCGCCAGGTGCGCCGGGCCCGCGACCGGGAGGTGGGGCTGGACGACGCGGGGCCGCTCGGACACCAGCCGGCCCAGGCCGATCCCGATCTTCGGACCCGCCTGGGCGAGGCGATCGCGGCGCTGCCCGACGGCTACCGCGCGGTGTTCGTGATGCACGACGTCGAAGGGTATACGCACGAGGAGATCGCCCGGGCGCTCGGCGTCCAGACGGGAACCTCGAAGGCCCAGCTGTTCCGTGCCCGCGCTCGTCTGCGCGAGGCCCTGGCCGATTTCGCGAGGGAGTGATGCCTGTGCACGACGACGATCGCGATCCACTGGACGACAGGATCCGGGAGCTGGCGCGGGAGGTGAACGTCCCGCCGCCGACCCCACGGGACGAGATGTGGCAGGCGATCTCAACCCGCCGACGGGTCCCCATCCGCGCGCCGCGGCCTCGCTGGACGCCGTGGGCGATAGCCGCCGCGGCATTGCTCGCCGTGGGCATCGGGATCGGGCGGATGTCGGTGCCCGGGCCGAGCCCCGCGCCCGCGCTGGCGAGCAACGGCGTCGATACCGCGGACACGCGTCGGGTCAATCCGACCGCCTATCGCCTCGCCGCCGAAGAGCACCTCGCGCAGTCGGAGGCGTTCCTGACCCTCTTCCGGGCTTCGCTCGAGCGGCCCGGCGATCACCGCCTGGCCTCGGCCACGGCTCGCCAGCTCCTCGCCGGCAACCGCCTGCTGCTCGACTCGCCCGCGGCGCACGACGAAGCCACCCGGCGGCTGCTGGAGGATCTGGAGCTGGTGCTCGCCGAGATCGCGCAGCTCTCACCCGGCTCCCCCGCCCAGGATCTCGACCTGATCCGGGACGGGATCGAGCGGGGCGACGTCCTTTCCCGACTGCGGCAAGCCGTGCCGACCGGCGCGATGCCCAACCACGGAGCGCTGTGATGTTTCGGCTTCAGCTCGGCCTCGCCCTGGCGGCGATCGGCACTGGTCACTGGTGGGCCTCGGCTCCGGTCGAGCCGACCCTCACCATCCAGGCGCGACTGCCCGACGAGGTTCCACCGCCGCCCTGGCGTCAGGGCGATCCGGCCGACTCGCTGTACCGGGCCGCCCGGGAGACGCTGGGGCGCCGGCAGTTCGACTCCGCCGCCGGTCTCTTCGGCCGGCTGCCCGCGCGGTATCCGAGCTCGGCCTACGCGCCCGATGCCTACTACTGGCAGGCCTTCGCGTTGTACCGAGTGGGTGACGACGCCAGCCTGCGAACCGCGCTCACGGCGCTCCGCACCCAACGGGCCCGTTTCCCCAAGGCGGCGACCCAGGGTGATGCCGCGGCGCTGGAGCGGCGGATCCAGGGGGAGCTCGCTCGCCGCGGCGACCCGACCGCCGCGGTGGCGGTGGAGCGCGCGGCCAGTGCGGTTGCCTCCGCGCCGCCCACGCCGCCGGTCCCCCCGGTCAACGCCGCCACTCCGGTGCCGCCCGCAGCGCCGGACGCGCCCGAGCCCCCCGATCCTTCGGACCCGCTCAAGCCCGGCAAGCGCGGCAGGGAGTGTGAAGGCGGTGATGACGACATCAAGATCGCCGCGGTCAACGCCCTCATTCAGATGGACAGCGAGAAGGCCCGGCCGATCCTCCAGCGGATTCTGGCCCGGCGCGATGCCGGCTCGGCGTGCCTCCGCCAGAAGGCCGTCTTTCTGATCGCGCAGGGCGGCCGCGAGGGCACCGAGGACATCCTGCTGGAGACCACGCGCAACGACCCGGATCCCGAGGTGCGCGAGCAGGCGGTGTTCTGGCTGAGCCAGGTCGGGACCGAGAAGGCGGTCACCGCGCTGGACTCGATCCTCCGGCGATCCAGCGATCGCCAGCTGCAGGAGAAGGCCCTGTTCGCGCTCTCGCAGCACGAAAGCCCGCGCGCCCGCGCCGCGCTCCGCGGCTACGCCGAGCGCTCCGACGTGCCGGAGGAGCTCCGTGAGAAAGCCATTTTCTGGATCGGCCAGAGCGACGACCCAGAAAGCGGCGCGTACCTGCGGAGCCTGTACGGACGGGTCAAGAGCGTCGAGCTGCGCAAGAAGCTGCTCTTCTCCGTCTCCCAGCAGGATACGAAGGAGAGCCGGAGCTGGCTGCTGAGCGTGGCCAGGGATGCGGCCCAGCCCATGGAGATCCGCAAGCAGGCGCTCTTTTCGGCCGGTCAGGCGGGAGTACCGGTCAGCGAGCTCGGGGCGTTGTACGACGGATTGAGCGACCGCGAGCTCAAGGAGCAGCTCCTGTTCGTGCTCTCGCAACAGGACGATCCGGCGGCGGTGGACCGGCTGCTGGCGGTGGCGCGCAAGGACCCGGACACGGAGCTGCGCAAGAAGGCGCTCTTCTGGCTGGGCCAGAGCGACGATCCGCGCGCCGCCAAGGCGCTGCAGGAAATCATCGAGGCGCCCTGAGCCATGAGCCTCCCACGCATCCTGCTCGGCGCCCTCGCGCCGCTTTTCCTGGTTCCGGTCCCGCTCGCCGGCCAGGGGCTGGCCTCCCGGATTCGTGCGGCCGGCGAAGGGCCGATTCACCTGAGCTTCGCGGCCAAGCCGGACGTCTGCGGCGGAGGAGACCGCGCCTTCCACGACAAGGCGGACGACAACGACGAATGGGAGAGCGATTGCGAGCGGGGGCCGGTGCGGGTCTCGCTCCGAATGCGCGGAGGTCGCGTCACTTCGGCGGACACCTACGTCGGCGGCCGCTGGAGGTCGGGCGCGGGGGCGGTCGACCTGGGCCAGGTCTCCGCGCCCGAGGCGGCGGGCGTGCTCCTCGACCTGGCGGTGCCCGCCGGCGAGCCGGGGGAGCACCTGGTCGCCGCCGCCACCATGGCGGACAGCGCCGTCGTCTGGCCCACACTGCTTCGCCTCGCGCGGGACCCGCGGGCGGCGGAGGAGACCCGCCGTCAAGCCGTCTTCTGGCTGGGACAGGCGGCCGGGGCAGAGGCCACGCGCGGGCTGGATTCGATCGTGCATGACGGCCGGGGCGAGCTGGAGGTGCGGAAGCAGGCGGTGTTCGCGCTCTCCCAACGCCCCGCCGACGAGGGTGTGCCCGCCCTCATCCGGATCGTTCGCTCCAGCCGAGAGCCCGAGATCGTGCAGACGGCGCTCTTCTGGCTGGGGCAGAGCGAGGATCCGCGCGCCCTAACGCTGTTCGAGGAGATCCTTCGCTAGGCCATTAGATTTGGCGGATGCCCGCGACCCGCCTCCGGCTGGCCACGCTCTCCCTGTCGCTTGCCCTCTCCGGTTGCGGCGAGAGTGCACCGCCGACGCCGATCGTCGAGCTCCACTCCACCGCCGACACGATCGCCACCGGCCTCGCCGAAACTCCCAGTGCGGCCTGGCTGGGGGGCAGCCGCTGGGCCGTAGTCGCCCCGCTCGACGTCACCGTCGCCCTGCTCGATTTCACCAGCCACCGCTCGACCCCTCTGGGCAAGACCGGCGAGATCAAAAACCCGGCGCAGGTGTTCGCGCTCGGAGATACCCTCTACGTGGGCGACTGGGGCCTCCGGCGCACCTCGGTCTGGACGCTGGAGGGTCATCTGGTGCGGAGCATCCCGGCGGCGGCGGTAGCCCGCGGTGCGCTGCCGGAAGGCCGTGACCGCACCGGCCGGTTCTACCTCGAGCTCGCGCCGCCACCGGGCCCCGACGGCTCCGGCAACCGCGACTCCGCCGCGGTGGTGGCGAGCGATGCCCGGATCACGCGTATAGACACCCTGGCTCGCCTGGCGCCGCTCGATCTGGCCGAGGTCATGGGCGACGCCGGCCGCCGTTTCGAGCGCCGGGTGTTCAGCGGCACCGATCATTGGGGCGCGCTGGCGGACGGCTCGCTCTGGGTAGCGCGGGTGTACCACAATCGGGTCGACGTCCGGGGGCCGGAGGGGCGATGGACCGAGGGTCAGGCGCTGCCGGACCGTGTCCTCGAGGTGACCCGCTACGACCGCGAGGTATTCCTGCGCAAATTTCCACCCGAGCTGCGAGCCACCGCCGAGCAGCTGCCGTTCGCACCCGTGAAGCCGCCGTTCGAGGCCGCCTTCTCGGATCCGGGCGGCAGCATCTGGCTGGAGAAGAGCCGCGCACCGGTCGATTCCTCCCGCCGCTACCACGTCGTGGACCGGCGGGGGCGGCTGCTGCGCGAAGTGCGGGTGCCCGGGCCGGGCCGCATCCTCGCCGTTGGCGACCAGACCGCGTTGGTCGCCGAGCGGGTGCAGCATGGTACCCGCTTCGTTCTGTTCCGACTCACCGCCGACCAGGCGGCACCCTGACCGGAGATCCCGCGTGACCAAGGCGTATCAACTGTTGACCGCCATCGGCTTGCTGGCAGCCGCCGCCTGCTCCAAGGCCCAAAGTCAGGGCGGCAGCGCGACCTTCGAGGCCAAGCTGCCGGGCAGGTTCGCCCAGCTCAGCAACGTGGTGGAGCTGGCGGACGGGCGCGTCGCCTTCGCGGACACCCGGAACAAGGTGTTTCTGATCGGCGATCTCGCCGCGGGCAAGGTGGACACGCTCGGCACCCCCGTGGACTCGCTGTCCCCGGGCGCGCCGCCCGACCAGTACAAGTTCCCGGGCTGGGTGTCTCACCTCGCCGGCGACACCATCGCCCTGGTGGACTTCAGCGCGGTACGGACCACCCTCTGGAACGAGCAGGGAAAGGCGCTCGGCGTGCTGCCGATACCGCCGGTCGCGGGGCACACGCCGGTGCTCGCCTACGACCAGGTGGGCCACGGTTACAAGATCGACTATCAGTCCGTGCTCGGCGGGGGTGAGCCCGGTGCGGCCGTGCGCCCCGACAGCATCGCGGTGCTGCGCATCAATCTCGCCGATCGGGGCGTGGACACGGTGGCCCGTCTCGCCGGTCCGGAGTACGGCCAGGCCCGCTTCGGTGAGCAGATGCAGGAAGCGGCGAAGGTGTTCGCCCCGAACGACTTCTTCGGCGTGCTGCCCAACGGCACCGCCTGGGTCGCGCGGGGCCGGGAGAATCGGGTCGACTGGCGCTCGCCCGAGGGCGGCTGGCGGCTCGGGCAGCATCACGATTTCACTCCCCAGCCGGTCACCCAGGCCGACCGCGACCGCGTGCTGGCCCAGGTCCGCGAGCGGGGCAAGCAGTTCGGCATGCCGCAGGAGCTGCAGATCGAGTATCCGTTCGCCGAGACCAAGCCGCCGTTCGACTTCGCCCTGGGCCGGCCCGAGGGCGAGGTCTGGCTGCAGCGTCCCCGCGGCGAGGAGGATGCGCCGCTGACGTACGACGTGTTCGACTCGGCCGGCAAGTGGAGCCGGGCGGTCTCGCTGCCAGCCGGCGCGACCCTCGCGGGTTTCGGCCGAAACGATGCGCTCTATGTGACGGTGAAGGGAACGGACGGGAGCAAGACGGTGGCGAGGATGAAGGTGAAGTAGGAAAGGCGGTTCAGTCCAGCATCGGCGGCTCGCCCGGCGGCGGCGTATTCGGTCCCTGCCGATCGGTGCGCCGCCGGTCTCGACGCTGACCTTCCTCGTACCAGCGCCGGGTGATCTCGCCGGCGAGGTCGCGGTTCCCCAGTCCGAAGGCGAGTCCTACCGCCAGGGCCACGGCGCCGAGGATCAGGGTGAACGCCGCGGTGACGATCTCCTCCGCCACCCCCACCTGCTGCAGCGCCATGAAGATGGCGATCAGGATCACGGCCCCCTTGGCGATCTTGGCGACCGTCGGCACGCCGGCCACACCCCCCGCCGACGCGAGGATCAGGCTGCGCACGAACTCGCCCATGATCATGCCGAGAATCACGATCACGATCGCGGCGATGAGCGTCGGGATGAAGGAGAGCATCATCCCGAACATCTGATTGATGCTCTCCAGCCCGAGCGCGGTGCTCGCGAGCAGGATCACCACCAGCATCACCAGCCAGAAGATCAGCTTGGCCAGGGCGCGCACCGGGTCGAGCCGCGAGCCGGTGCGCCCCACCACCTCATCCAGGCCGCCGGCCGCGGCGACCCGGTTGAAGTCGACCCGCTTGAGGGTCTCATCGGCCCAGCGCTGCACCTGCCGGGCGAGGAAGTACCCGGTGAGCAGGATGACCGCCGCGCCGGCCAAGGCGGGCACCACGCTGCCGATCTGCTCCGCGCCGATCTGAAGTCGCTCCCAGAGTTCGTTCACGAGCTCACCTCGATGACGAGTTTGCCGGTCTGCTCACCCCGCTGCATGCGGGCGTACGCGTCGGCGCCGCGGGCCAACGGCACGACCTGATCGACTACCGGCCGGAGCCGGCCCTGGTGGGCCAGTCGGACGATCTCCGCATACTCCCGTCGGCTGCCCATCGTGGAGCCGAGGATGCTCCACTGCCGCCAGAAGAGGCGCCGGAGATCGAAGCCCACGCGCGGGCCGGTGGTGGCCCCGCACACTACGATGCGCCCGCCCCGTCGCACCGCCCGCAGGCTCGGATCCCAAGTGCGCTCGCCCACCGAATCGACCACCACGTCGGCGCCGCGCCCGCCGGTCTCACGTTTGACCGCGGCGACCACGTCATCGGTGGCGTGATTCAGCGTGACGGCGGCGCCATGCTGCCGGGCGACCGCCAGCTTCGCATCCGACCCGCTGGTGACGATCACCCGAGCACCCAGCAGGACCGCGATCTGCAGCGCGGCCATCCCCACCCCTCCGCCGACGCCCCAGACGAGCACCGTCTCTCCGGCCCGGAGCCCGGCGCGGCCGGCCAGCATTCGCCAGGCGGTCAGCGTCGCGAGGGAGAAGGCGGCGGCCTGGGGCCACGACATGTCGGCCGGCACCGGAGCGAGGTTGACGTCCGGTACCACCACCAGCTCGCCCGCGGTGCCCGGCCGGTGCTCGCCCAGGATGGCGTAGTCGGGACAGAGCGGCTCCTCGCCTTCGAGGCACGCGGCGCAGTGCCCGCAGGAGATCCCGGGGTTGATCATCACCCGGTCGCCGGGCCGGACGCTGGTGACTTCCGCGCCGACCGACTCCACCACGCCGGCACCGTCGGAGCCGACCACGTGGGGAAAGGTGATCGGAAGATCCGGCAGCCCGCCACTGACGAAGAGGTCCAGCCGGTTGAGCGCGGCGCAGCGAATCCGCACCTGCACGTCATGCGGCGAGATCGGCCTTGGCGCGGGCACCTCCTGCAGCAGCAGGTGCTCGAGTCCGCCGACCTCGGTCAGCGTGAGGGCCTGCATCCGCTCGGGCGTGCCGCCCTCCTCAGAACGACGGATTCGCCACCCGCTCGCCGGCCCGGAGAGGCACCGCCGTCGGCGCGGCGTCGCCGGTGAGCGGCCGCAGGAACAGCGCGAAGCGAGCCTTCGGCTTGTTCAGATCGGCCAGCCGGCCAGTGACGTAGGCGGCGCGCCGGCCGTCCCGCGAGACGGCGAGCGACGCGATCGGCTGCTCGGTCTCGAACAGGACGGCGCTCTCACCGGCGGCCGTGGTCCGCATGACCCGGGAGCCCTTGGAGTGACTCACCGCGAAGACCAGCGTCCCGTCGGGCAGGAAGCGTGGCTGCGACTCCTTGTCGCCGGTGTTGGTCAGGCGCCTCGCCTCGCCGCCGTCGAGCGGCATGACGTACAGCTCCGGCCTTCCCTCCCGCGACGAGATGAACGCCAGCTGCCGCCCGTCGGCGGAGATGGTGGGCGAATAGCTGCCGCCCTTGCCTTCGGTGAGCTGCCGAAGGCCGCTTCCGTCCGCGTTGATGGCGAAGAGCTGCGGCGTGCCTTCCGTGGGCGTCCCGGTGAACACCATGCGCCGCCCATCGGGCGTCCAGACCGGCTCGCCTTCGGTGCCGGGGGCGGTGGTGAGCCGCTTGAGATTCCGACCGTCCGCGTCCATCACGTACAGGTCGTACCCCGCGCCGGCGCGCTCGGAGCTGAAGGCGATTCGGATCCGGTCGGGCGAGAGCGCGGGCTGCAGCGACGGCGCGCTGTCGCTCAATATCGGCAGCATGGCGACGGGGTCCGCGCTCCTCATCTGGTAAATCCCGAGCGCCCCGCCCCGGTTCGACGCGATGAGGAGATCGCCGCTCACCAGCACCTCGGCCGAATCGGCCTTGCCCCAGGAGCCGGTCGCGATGATCGTGGCGCGCCCCGGCTTGAGGGCTTCGAGCAGCCCGGCCGAGGAGACCCGCACCACGTCGGGATGGTCGCTGGCCCACTCGAGCTCCGGCGGACGTCCGATCGCCTTGCCGGCGTCGTCGAGCAGGACGGCGCCCAGGGTATCCCGGCTCCCGACGGCCATCCCCAGCCGACTGCGCTCCAGGCCGATGGTGCCGGGGATGACCTCGATGGTCCAGATCACCGGATCGAAGCCGTGGATCTGCGCCGTGAGTGTCGTGCGGCCCTGGGCCAGTCCGGTGAGCGTCCCTTTGACCTGGTCGAAGGCGACGAGCCCCGTATCGCCTACGGTCCAGTTTACCCGGGCTTCGGGGATGGGCGTGCTGTCCGCCGCCTCGGCGACCGCGGAGATGCGGCGGACGCCCTTCACCGGGAGCTGGATCGGTGTGCCGGCCGGAGGTGTGATCACCAGCGACTGCGGCACGCGGTGCACCAGCACGGTCGCGCGCCGCTCCTGGCCGAACCCCGTCGCGATGAGCTCGGTCTGTCCCGGCTGCCGTCCCGTGACGATCCCGGTGGGGCCGACGCTCGCGATCGCCGTGTCCTGCACCTGCCATTGGATGCCGCCGTGCACCGCTCGCCCGTTCTGGGATGGGATCACGGCGAAGAGGGTGTCGCTCTCCTCCGGCCCCACCACGACGCGCGTGCCCGACAAGGCGATGTTGGCCGGAGCGACTTCGATCGGGGCCGTGGCCATGAGACCATTGGAGGTGGTCGCCTGCACGATGCTGCGGCCAGGGCCGACGCCGATCACGAGGCCCGCCGAGTCCACGGCGGCAACCTCGGGCCGCAGCGACTTCCAGGTGATCCGGGAAGGGTCTACCGGCGTGCCGTCTTCCCGCTGTGCGTGAGGGGTGAGGGTCACGCTCTCACCCGGCAGTAAGTCCAGGGCCGGCGGATCGAGGGTGAGCACCGTGCCGGCCGGGGCCGGCGACCGCGCCGCGGTATCCTCGGCGGCGCCGGTACCCGTGATGAGGACGGCCATCGATGCCCGCCGGCCCTGCACCCGGGCTTCGACCTTGGCCAGGCCGGGGCTCACCCCGAGGACCGCTCCCTCCTTGGTAACCTTGGCGATGAGCGTGTCGCTGCTGAGGAAGGTGAAGCGGGCATTGGTGATGAGATTACCCTGCCGGTCGTAAGCGGTGGCGAACAGCACCTGCCGCTGACCGACGCCCAGGGTCATCGTCTCGGGCGTGATCTGGACCTCGGCCGCGGTCTGGCCCGATGCCGAGCCGCTCGGCACCGCCATCCAGGCGGCCACGAGGGCGAGCATCCACGCGGGCGAGCGACGGGCGCGTACCTGGAGATGCGGATGCAGAGTCACCAGCAGGGGCGTCCGGATTGAGTGTGGGAGAATGGCCGTAATTATACCGCGCACCGGCCCCGGTCGCAGCGGCCCCGGAGTCGGGTCGCGGAACTGATTCCTCGGCAACGACTTGAGGCCGGAGTGGGCGTTCCGTGGACCGGGGTAACGGCGCTCAGGTCGTTGCCTTGCCTAGGCTTGCACAAGCATTGAAGATGTGCAAGTTATATCTCGTCTCTTGAGCGGGCGCGCGGCGCCTCGCGACCGGCGGCGGGTTCCTCGCCGCACCGCTTCCCGAAGGAGCGACGATGGCCGACCTTCATTATATGGAGATGGGCTGGTCAGGCTCTGGCTGGATGGACCCCCTGCCGGTTGAGCCAGCCCCCCCGCCGGCGGCCCCCATGCCGGCGGCGGCGCCTGCGGAGGTCGCGCGGACCACCCGGAGTACGCCCGCGGCGCGGCCGGCGGCTCGGAAGGCCGCCAAGAAAGCCCCCAAACGGCCGGCCAAGAAGACCGCCAAGAAGGCGGCCAAGAAGACCGCCAGGCGGGTCGCCAAGAAGTCCGCCAAGCGAGCCGCCAAGAAGGCGGCCAAGAAAGGGGCCCGGAAGTCGGCCAGGAAGAGCGCCCGAAAGGCGGCCCGGCGGCCGGCAAGGAAGAAGGCGGCGAAGCGGCCGGCCAAGAAGACCGCCAGGCGGAAGTCCGGGCGGCGCTGACAGCCACGTCGAACAAATGCACCCGGGCGTCTCGTTGGCACGAGGCGCCCGGGTGTTCTGTTTTCCGCCCACTGTTCCCCCGCTTGCATCGCCTCCGACGCTCGTCCACCTTCCAGCACCTCTTCCCGGCCGTGGATGCTCTCTCGCACATTGGACCTGCTCGCCGCGCTCGCGCTCGGCCTGCTCGCGGCGTGCGGCTCGCGCGCTCCCGACGGCATCGCGCTGGTGGGCGCCACGCTGATCGATGGCTCCGGCGGTCCGGTGCTCCAGAATGCCGTGGTCATCGTGCGCGGAGCCCGGATCGAATCGGTCGGTAGCGCCGACGGCTTCACCCTTCCGCCGCGCACCACTCGCGTGGATGTGAGCGGCCACTGGATCATCCCCGGCCTCATCGATGGCCACGTCCACCTGATCGATCCGCAGGCCGGCGTCCTGAGCTGGTCGATTCCGCGGTATCTCGCCTGGGGCGTCACGACCGTCCGGGATGCGCACGGGCCGCTCAAGCGTGCCCTGAGCCTGCGCGACGAGCTCGACCGCGGCGCGCGCATCGGACCTCGGGTGTACGCGGCCGGCGCGATGATCGACGGCTCTCCGCCGACCTACCCTGACGCCATCGAGGTCCACACCCCCGCCGAGGCGCGGAAGGCGGTGGATCGACTGGTGAGCGATGGGGTGGATTTCATCAAGCTCTACACCCGCATCGATCGCAGTCTGCTGGTGCCGATCATGGACGAGGTGCGTCCGTTCAACGTCCGGGTGAGCGCGCACCTGGGGTTGACCGACGCCAGGTCCGCGGTGCGGGCCGGTGTGGCCTCCATCGAGCACATGAGTGGCATCCCCGAGGCCGTGGTCGCCGACCCGTCGGGACTCTACGCGGCCCATGCCCGTTCCTTCTTTGCCGGCTGGACCGCGTCGGAGCGCGCCTGGGTGGGACTCGACAGCGCCGCGCTCGCCGGGCTGGCAGCAGAGCTGGCGGAACGGCGCGCCGTGGTGGTGCCGACGCTGCTGCTGCATGAGACCCTGAGCCGGCTGGACGATTCCACCCTGCTGCAGGACTCGATGTACCTGGCGGTCCCCGAGTTCGAGCGCCGGCGATGGAACGTGACCGACATGGCGCAGCGGGCCGGATGGAGCAGGGAGGATTTCGAGGCCTTCCGTGGCGCCCGCAAGGTGCAGGATCGCTTCCTCCGCGATTTCGCCGCCCGCGGGGGGATCATCGCGGCCGGCACCGACGCCGCCAACCAGCTCATGGTGCCCGGCTACGGCCTGCACCGGGAATTGGAGCTGCTGGCCGGCGCGGGCCTCTCGCCGAACGATGCCCTGCTGACCGCTACCCGGAATGGCGCACTCCTCATCGGGGTGGATTCGATCGGCGTGGTGGCGCCGGGCAAGGTGGCCGACCTGGTGATCCTCACCCGGGACCCGCTCGCCGACATAGGCAACACCCGGGCAATCGAGCGGGTCATGAGCCGAGGACGCCTCTACGCCCCCGACAGCATTCCCGGCGTCCGGTGATGCGATGGCGCTGAGCCGTCTGCTGCTCGGTTGGGCGCTGGTGACAGGATGGCTCCTGCTCTGGGACATCATCGCACGCCGGGGCGGCGAATTGGGCCGGCGCGCCGCCTTGCTGGTCGTCGGTGAGGCCCTGCTCCTCACCCTGTTCGGCGCGCTCTGGTTCGGCAGCCTCGGCGCGGGCGCCTGGTGGCTCGTCTTCGGTCTGGTCGCGGCGCTGCGCGAGTGGCCGGGCGGAGCGGAGACGCCGGCGGGGCCGCGAATGCGAACGCCGCGTACGCCGGCCGCGCTGCGGCTGGTGCGGATGCTCCGCACGCTGGCAGCGGGCGGCATCCTGGCGTGGCGACTGGGAGCGGGATCGGGATGAGCCCGGACCTGGTCGCTCGGCTTGCGCTCTACTTCAGTGCGCAGCCGAGCCGCCCCGGCATCCTGGCGCGCATGGCGCTCGGACAACCCGGCCCCCACGATCCCGAGCTGGCACTCGAGCTGCGCGAGCGACTCGCCGGGGAGCTCCGACCGGATGGCAGCGTCGGCGGTGCGGCGCTGCCGACCATATGGCGGGTCCACGAGCTGCTCGACCTCGGCGAGCCGAGCGAAAGCCGGCCCGTTCGCGCGGCGGTTCGATGGCTCGGCGCGCTCCAAGGCAGGAGCGGCGCCTTCGGCGAGGGCTGCGACAAGCAGCGGCACGCCCGCCGCGTCTGCGAGCACTTTCTGGCCGGTTTCTTCTCGCCGGCGCCACCCGGGCAGCGGCTTACCCCGGTCACCCTCCCCAATGGCAAGGTCTTCCGAGCCGAGCCGGCCGCGCGCTTCGCGTTGAGCACGCTCGCGCTCCGAGCCATGGTCCGGGCCGGAGAGTCGAGTCGACCGCCGGTGCGCCGGCACCTCGAGAGTCTGGCCCGCTTCGCCGAACAGTGGACCGGCTGGGTATCCGCGCTGGCGCCGGATGCCATCGTCGCCGGCATGCACGCCCTCGCCGAAGCCGGGCCGCCCTGGAGCGACGCGAGCCACCGGCTGCTGCCGGTGATAGCGGAGCGCCAAGGGACCGATGGCGGGTGGAGCGATGCGGACCTCTTTCCGATGCTCGACATGCTTCTGGCCGCAGGGAGCCCCGATGCCCTTGCCCTGGTAAGCCGGGCTCTCCCGGCGCTCGCGGCCCGCCAGCGTCCCGACGGCAGCTTCGGGGCTACTGCGCAGCAGGAACGGGCGCTGGTCGGGCTCCGGGCGGCCCTCCGGGCCTCGCAAGGACCGTAACCGGCTCCGGCCGATGTAACTTCCGGGCATGACCGAGACCTCGACCGACCCGAAGCCCAAAATCCGGCTCACGGCCCTGTCCCACGGCGCCGGATGCGCCTGCAAGCTCGGCCCGGCGGAGCTGGCCCAGGTGCTGCGCCATGTGCCCGGCATCGGCGATCCCCGCGTCCTGGTGGACGCCGCCACCCGCGACGACGCCGCCGTCTTCCGCCTGACGGACAGCCGCGCGATCGTCGCCACGGTGGATTTCTTCACGCCGATCGTGGACGATGCCCGGGCCTGGGGCGCCATCGCCGCGGCGAACGCGCTGAGCGACGTCTACGCGATGGGTGGCACCCCGCTGTTTGCGCTCAACCTGGTCGGTTGGCCCCGCGAGAAGCTGCCGCCCGAGCTGCTGGGCGAAGTCCTCGACAGCGCCGCCGAAGTGGCGGAGCGCGCCAAGTGCCTCGTGCTGGGCGGGCATTCGATCGATTCGCAGGAGCCGCTCTTCGGCATGGTGGTTGTGGGCGAGGTCCACCCGGATCGGATGCTGACCAACGCGGGGGCTTGTGCCGGCGACCGCCTGGTGCTCACCAAACCGCTCGGCACCGGCATCCTGTCCACCGCGCTCAAGCGTGACGCGCTGCTGGAGAGCGGGATGGCCGATGCCGTCCGGGTGATGACCACCCTGAACGACGGCGCGGCCAGGGCCGCCCTCAGCGTCGGCGTAAGCGCGGGCACCGACGTGACCGGGTTCGGCCTGCTGGGCCATCTGGGGAACATCCTGCGCGCCAGCGAGGTCGGCGCCGAGCTGGCGTTCGACGAGATCCCGTTCCTGGCCCATGCCCGGAACCTCGCGGCCCGGGGCGTCGTGCCGGGTGGCACCAAGCGCAACTTCGAAGCAGCCTCGGCGGTAGAGTGGGCCGACGACATCCCGCCCGCCGACCGCCTGCTGCTGGCCGACGCGCAGACCTCGGGCGGGCTCCTGCTGGCCGTGCCCCGGGAGAACGAGAAGGCGCTGGTCGAGGCGCTCCGCGAGGCCGGCACGCCGGCGGCCGCGGTGATCGGCCGGCTCACCGACGGACCGGCCGGCTCGGTTCGAGTCCTGCGCAGCGCCTGACCTCCTCCATGGCTTCCTTCCGCTGGACCAATGACCGGATGGATCAGCTGGAGCGCGCCACCCGCGACGGGCGGCGCGTGGCGGTCACCCGGCGTGGAACCGAGTACGTGGTGACCGCGCTCCGGCTCACCACGGTCGACCGACGTGATGCGCTGGTTGGGCGACTGCCCATGACCGGCGAGGAGATCACCCTTCGGCTGGACGAGGTGGACGGCTTCCAGGTGGTGGGATGACCTCGGCGGCGGTCGTGCATCTGGACGAGAGCTGCCTCGGCAACGGGCGTGAGGGCGACAATCCGGGCGGGGCCGGCGGCGTGGTCGAAGCCCGCTCCCGCAACGGGCGGATTCACCGGCGCGACCTGTCTCTCCATTCGCCCGCGACGACCAACAACCGCATGGCCCTGAGCGGCGCGATCGCCGTGCTCCAGCTCCTCGCCCAGAAGGGCGCCCGGCTGGACGTCCTGATCGTCTCCGATTCCCAGTACCTGGTGCGCGGGATGCGGGAATGGGTGCCCGGCTGGATCGGCCGAGGGTGGCGGCGGAAGGAAGGCCCGATCGAGAACCTCGAGCTGTGGCAGGCGCTCGTCGCCTCCGCCCGACGGCACGAGGTCCAGTGGACCTGGGTCCGGGGCCACCGCGGTCACCCGAAGAACGAGTACGCCAACGATCTGGCCGTGCTGGCCGCGCGGGAGCAGCACACGTCCGACGGGCTGGTCGAGTCCGGGTTCGAGGCCTGGCTGGCGGCCAAGCGCGAGGCCGGACTGTTCGCCGGCTACGACCCGGACGCGGACTTCAGCGCGCTCGAAGCCCGGCTCCGGGAAGGCGACCCGTTCGCGCTGGCGGAGTAGCGGCTTCCTTGACAGCCCCGCCCGCCGCGGCCTAAGCTGCCGCTACCTCTTCCCAGCGCCGAGGCTCGCGTGACCGATCTGGAGCGGCTGTATCGCCGGCTGGTGCAGCAGCTCGCCGCGACCGACCCCTCCCGCCTGCGCCATCCGCTGCCGCTCGATGACGTGATCAACTCTCTGGTGCCCTATCGCGCCAACCGCCGCGCCCTGGGAGTGGACACGAGCGAAGAGTACGAGCTGCTGCTGATGCGGCTGTGCGCGGGTGAGGGCGGCCTGGTCAGGACCGAGCCGGAGGAAGCCCGCGCGCGCTTCGCCGAGGAGCTGGCGTCCGCCAACCCGGACCTGGCGGCGTTGCACTCGTTCGAATCGGTGCTGATCACGCTGCGCCCCGAGTCCCTGGCCCGCGGCGCGGCCCGCGAAGAGCCGGAGCTGGTGGCGGAGTCGGAACCGGAGCCCATCGCCTTGCCCGAGATCCCCGGGCTCGCGGCCCTCGCCGAGCTGGATGACGACGCCGGACCGGATCCCGATCCCGAGACGATTCCGGAGCCCGGGTCGGCCAGCCGGTGCGCCTATTGCGGCGGCCGCCTTCCGAGTGGCCGCGCGGTCAACTTCTGTCCTCACTGCGGGCAGAATCAGACCATCCTGCTCTGCCCCGGGTGCCGCAGCGAGATCGAGCCCGGATGGAAGCACTGCGTGAGCTGCGGGCGCGCGGTGAGCGAGGCGTGAGCGCGTGACCGCCTGGACGTCGAGCATTCGGCCGCAGGACGTGGTGAGCGTCGTGCTGGGGGGCGGGGCCGGCACTCGGCTCTTTCCCCTCACGAAGGATCGGGCCAAGCCCGCTGTTCCCCTGGGCGGAAAGTACCGGCTGGTGGACATTCCGATCAGCAACTGCCTCAACTCGGACCTGCGCCGCATCTTCGTCCTGACCCAGTTCAACAGCAGCTCGCTGCATCGTCACATCCAGGAGAGTTATCGGTTCGACACCTTCTCCCCTGGCTTTGTGGAGATCCTGGCCGCGCAGCAGCGTACCGACCGGGAGCAGTGGTACCAGGGGACCGCCGATGCCGTCCGGCAGAACCTGCTCCACCTGAACGACTACCCCCATCGGCTGGTGCTCATCCTCTCCGGCGATCAGCTCTACCGGATGAACATCCGGGCCTTCATCGAGCGCCACGTGGCGAGCGGTGCCGAGGTCACCGTCGCGACCACCCCGGTGCGCCCCGAGGCGGCGCGCGCGTTCGGGATCATGCAGATGGACGCCGACGGCCGGGTGACCCGGTTCGTCGAGAAGCCGTCGGACCCCGATGTCCTGGCATCGCTCAGGGTGGACTGGAGTCGGGTGCCCGGACTGGACGAGCCGGTGGATCCGGAGGCGCTGCCGGCCTCGATGGGCATCTACGTGTTCGACGGGGCCGTGCTGGAGGAGGCGCTGGCCGGCCCCGAGGCGGATTTCGGGAAGCACGTGATTCCGAAGATCATCGAGACTCACCGGGTCTACGCCTTCCAGCACCAGGGATACTGGGAGGATATCGGGACCATCCGCTCGTTCTACGAGGCCAACCTCGACCTCTGCGCACCGCTCCCCAAGTTCAACTTCTACGACGCGACCGCGCCGATCTTCACCCACGCGCGGTACCTCCCCGCCACCAAGATCATCAAGAGCCGGATCGAGCGCTCGCTCATCGCCGACGGCTGCATCATCAACGACGCGCATATCGAGCACACCCTGATCGGAGTGCGGAGCCGGATCGAGGCCGGTGCCGACATCCGCGAATCGCTGGTGATGGGCGCGGACTACTACGAGACGCCGGACCGCCGCTCGCCCCTCGGCGCGCCGCCCATCGGGATCGGACAAGGCACCCGGATCTCCCACGCCATCGTGGACAAGAACGCGCGGATCGGGGACGACGTCACCATCTCTCCGGAAGGAAAGGCGTCCCATCTCGACGGGCCTAACTTCTACGTCCGCGACGGTTTAGTCGTTATTCCCAAGGGCGCTGTCGTGATGAGCGGCACCACCATCTAGCTATATTTCCCCGCAGCATGGATCGGGAATCGGCGGTCGTTTTTCTCTCCGGCGTGCGCACCGGCTTTGGCGCCTTCGGCGGGACGCTCAAGGACCTGTCCGCCACCGACCTCGGCGTGGCCGCCGCGGGCGCGGCGCTGGCCCGTTCCGGCGTCGCCGCCGAAGCGGTGGACCACGTGGTGTTCGGCAACGTGCTGCAGACCTCCGCCGATGCCCCCTACCTCGCCCGCCATATCGGCCTTCGCGCCGGCCTCCCGATCGCGACTCCGGCGGTCACCGTCAATCGCCTCTGCGGCTCCGGCTTCGAGGCGGTCGTCCAGGGCGCACAGCAGATCCTCCTGGGCGAATCGGTGGTCGTCCTCGCCGGAGGCACCGAATCCATGAGCCAGGCGCCCCACGTGGTGCGGGGTGCGCGCTGGGGGCTCCGGCTGGGCTCGACCCCGCCGCTCGAGGATCCGCTATGGGCCGCGCTCCGGGATTCCCAATGCGACCTCTCCATGGCCGAGACCGCGGAGAACCTGGCCCGGGAGTACGCCATCGAGCGCGCCGATGTGGACTGCTTCGCGGCGTTGAGCCAGGCGCGCGCGCGGGAGGCCTGGGCGCGCGGCGACTTCGCGGACGAGGTCGTACCGGTCGAGGTGGCGGATCGGAAAACCCGGGGGACCCGCCCCTGGGCCGCCGACGAGCACATGCGCCCCGATACGACCCCCGAGGTGCTCGCCACCCTGCCGCCATATTTCCGCAAGGACGGCGTCGTCACCGCGGGCAACGCCTCCGGAATCAGCGACGGGGCCGGCGCCCTGGTGCTCGCCGGTGAACAGTACGCCCGGGACCACGGCCTCAGACCGCTCGGACGCCTGGCCGCGTGGGCCGTCAGCGGAGTGGATCCGGCACGGATGGGCCTCGGCCCGGCGCCGGCGGCGCGCCGGGCACTCGCGCGGGCCGGCCTGAGCCTGGCCGACATGGACCTGATCGAGATCAACGAAGCGTTCGCCGCCCAGTATCTCGCCGTCGAGCGCGAGCTGGGGCTCGACCGTCAGCGCACCAACCTCGATGGTGGAGCCGTCGCCCTGGGCCATCCCCTCGGCGCGAGCGGCGCCCGCATCACCCTGCACCTGCTGCACGCCCTTCGCCGCCGGAACGGCCGCTACGGTCTCGGCGCCGCCTGCATCGGCGGTGGCCAGGGCATTGCCGTCATCGTGGAGAGCACATGGACCTCGTAGTCGGCGCCCTGGGGCTGGCGGTGCTGTACTCCTTCGCCAGCCTCCGCGTGCTGCGCCAGTATGAGCGGGGCGTCGCGTTTTTCCTCGGCCGCTATTGGGGCACCAAGGGTCCGGGGCTGATCTTCCTGCCCGCGCTCTTCGCCGGCCAGCGCAGGGTCTCTTTGCGGATCGTGGCGTTGGACATTCCGCCCCAGGACGTGATTACCCGCGACAACGTCTCGGTCAAGGTCAACGCCGTGCTCTATATGCGGGTGAGCGACCCGGCCAAGGCGGTGATCGAGATCGAGGACTACCTCTACGCCACCAGCCAGCTGGCCCAGACGACCCTGCGGTCGGTCCTGGGCGAGGTGGAGCTGGACGAGCTGCTCTCCGACCGGGAGAAGATCAACGGGGTCCTCAAGAAGATCATCGACGAGCGCACCGACCCCTGGGGCATCGAGGTCTCGGCCGTCGAGGTCAAGGATGTCGATCTCCCCGATCAGATGAAGCGCGCCATGGCCCGGCAGGCGGAGGCCGAGCGGGAGCGTCGGGCCAAGGTGATCGCCGCGCAGGGCGAGCTGCAGGCCTCGGAGACCCTGGCGCAGGCCGCCCGAACCCTCGCGAAGGAGCCGAGCGCCCTGCAGCTGCGCTATCTCCAGACGGTCACCGAGATCGCCGCGGAGAACAACTCCACGACCATCTTCCCGATACCGATCGAGCTCTTCCGACCCTTCCTGCAGTCCGTAGCGCCGGCGCCGGCCGCATCGGGCGAGGAGCCGCCCGGGCCCGCCCTCCCCGCCGGAGATCTCTCCACCCTCATGTCGCAGCTCCGGCTCTCCGCCGCGTCGCGGACGCCGTCGCAGGAATAGGCGGATGGGCGAGGGCACGCCGGCCCGGTTCGACCGGGCCGCGCTGGAGCGGATCATCCAGCGGGCCGCCGAGCTGCAGACCTCCGAGCGCGACATCGGCGAGAGCCTCACGCCCGACGACGTCCTCGCCCTCGGCAAGGAGGTCGGGATCCCGAGCCGCTATCTCCAGCAGGCACTGCTGGAGGAGCGCACCCGGCTGGCCGGCGTCTCCCCCAGCGGGCTGCTCGAGCGGACGGTCGGCCCCGGGTCGATCGTGGCGCAGCGGGTGGTCCGGGGCGAGACCGAGGTCGTCGAACACGCCTTGATCCGCTGGATGGAGGAGCGTGAGCTCTTCTGCGTCCAGCGGCACCAGCCGGGCCGCATCACCTGGGAGCCGATCGGCGGATTTCACGCGGCCTTCCGCCGCTCCACGGGGGCGTTCAGCGCCCGGCGCGGACCGATCATGCTGGCCAAGGCCGAAACGGTGTCGGCGACGGTCCTGGCGTTGGAGACGGGGTTTACCCACGTGGCGCTGACGGCCACCGCGAAGAAGGTCCGCACCGAGGCGGTGGCCGGAAGTGCCGCGTTGGTCGGCGGCGGGGTGGTGACCAGCGGCCTGCTGTTCGCGATGGGCGCGTTCGCGCTGCCCGCGCTCATCCCGCTTCCGATCGGGCTCGGGCTCGGCTACGCCACTCTCAAGCGCTACGGCCCGGTGGCCGCGCGAGTCCAGCTCGGCCTCGAGCGCGCGCTCGACAATCTCGAGCAGAGCCCGGGGGGCCGCGGACGGCTTCCGCCCCGTGCCCCCGGGCTGATCGACCTGCTGGCCGACGAAGTCCGGAAGGCCCTCAAGCCCTGAACGGGAGCGGCATGGTGCCCTTCGATCGCATCGGCGTGGCCGGAGCGGGTCTCATGGGCAGCGGCATCGCTCAGGCGGCCGCGGTCGCGGGCTGCGCCACCGTGGTGCGCGACGTGAGCGAGACAGCTCTCCGACGGGGGGAGGCCGCAATCCGCTCTTCGCTCGACCGCCTGGTGGGCAAGGCCAGGCTCGACCCCGCAATGCGGCAGAGCGCGCTCACCCGACTCACCTGGACTACCGAGCTTTCGGCACTGGAGGCCTGCCAGCTGGTGATCGAGGCGGTTCCCGAGGACGCCGCACTCAAGCGCGCCGTCTGGCGGGAGCTGGACGGCCGCTGCCCGCCCGAGACGATCTTCGCCTCGAACACCTCCAGTCTCTCCATTACCGAGCTGGCGACGGCGACGGGTCGCCCCGAGCGCTTCGTCGGCCTCCACTTCTTCAATCCGGTACCGCTCATGCCGCTGGTCGAGGTGATCCGCGGCCTCAGGACCTCGGCGGAGACCTTCGAGAGCGCGGTCGCGTTCGTGCGCGCGTTGGGGAAGGAGCCCATCGTGGCTCGCGACCGGAGCGGCTTCATCGTCAACCGCCTTCTGGTGCCGTATCTGCTCGACGCGGTGCGGGCGCTCGAAGAAGGCACCGGCTCGGTGACCGACATCGACCGCGGCATGCAGCTCGGCTGCGGTCACCCGATGGGCCCGTTCACCCTGCTCGACCTCGTGGGGCTCGATACCGCGGTCAGCATCGGCGAGGTTCTGTTCCAGGAGTATCGGGAGGCACGCTTCGCCCCGCCGGGGCTGCTCCGACGGATGGTCGCCGCAGGTTTCCATGGCCGGAAATCGGGCCGGGGGTTTTATGATTACACGTCCGACCCGCCCCGCCCCATCGATCTCACCGTCTGAGAGGACCCGATGCTCGGCTACGACTGGCCCCGGCTCCACGCGGCGCTCAACGATCTGCCCACGGCGCTGCTGATCGCCGCGGTGCTCTTCGACCTGCTCGCCGCCGCGACCCGGCGCGAAGGGCTCCGGACCGCCTCGTTCTGGACCCTCATGCTGGGGACGCTCGGCGCCATCGCGGCGGTGATCTCGGGACTCCAGGCCGAAGACCACATCGCCCATGGCGAAGAGGTGCACCGGCTGATGGGAATCCATGAGCGGCTCGCGCTGACCACCGGAGGGATCTTCGCCGTGCTGGCGGTCTGGCGGATCTTCCGCGAGGCGCGGATGGGGCAGGCCGAGCGGGCGTTGGCGCTGGCACTCGGGCTGGGCGGCGCCGGCGTTCTCACCGCCACCGGGGTGTACGGCGGCAAGCTGGTGTTCGAGCATGCGGCGGGCGTGCCGACCGAGGCGCTGCAGAGCGAGCTCCACGAGCGCGCCGAAGGCCACCACCATCACGGCGAGGGTGAGGAGCACGGGGACGGGGACGCGGACCACGACGAGGCCCACGAGCACGCCGAAGAGGGGCATGAGCATCCGGCCCCAGGCGCCATGGACTCCGCCGCGACGGCCGATTCGGGAGCGCCCGCCGGCCACGTCGATCCCCCGGGCACGCCTCCGCACCAGCACTGACGTGCGCCTCCCCCGTCTCGCCCTGATGGTCGCGCTGGCCGGGTGTCGCCCCGAGACGACCCGCCCGGCGATCGTCCCGGTTCCGGCGGCGGCCTCGACCGAGATCCGGCTGGTCCCGCAGGAGGCGACCAACCGCCTGGCCGAGGCGATGGTCGCCGACTCGATCCCGCTGGCACGGGTCCGCGCCCGCGACGGCTACATCGAGAGCCGCTGGATCGATTCCGCCACCGGGCACGCCACCAGACGCATGCCCCTCGGCACCGGCGTGGTGCGGGTACGCGCGTGGGCCGACCCCGGCCGACCGGGAAACACCGTGCTGACCGTGGAAACGGTGTATCGGCCCCTGGCGGATCCCTCGCTGCCCGAACGGGAGCTCGATCGCCAGGTTCCCAAGACTCATCCGGTGGCGGTGAAAGTCGAAGCCGAGCTGGCCGGGATGCTCAAGCGCTGGGGCGGCCCGCCTCCGCCGGAATCCGCCAAGGAGCCTGCCCCGACGGCGCCGCAGGAGGGGGAGGAGCAGTAGAAGGCGAATGGCGAAAAGCGCAGCCCTTCGCCTTTCGCTTTTCGGCTTCCCTACGCCACGTACGCCCGAACCCACTCCTCCAGCCGTCCGAGATCCAGCCCGGCATCCTTGCAGGGCCCGGCCGGCAGCGTCATGGTGAGCCCGAGAACCGGCACCTTGCCCGCCACGTCGTGCAGTCCGCTCACCATGTCCCGCTCGCAGGCGACTGCCACCACGGCGCGGGGACGACGCTCCCGGATGACTCGGCGGGCCAGCTGGCCCCGCGTGGCGACGAAGACGGGCACCCCGTACTTGCCGGCGATGCCGAGCACGCCGTCGAGCGTCTCGCGCGAGAGGCAGCGCGGGATCAGGAGCAGGAGCTCCCCGGTGCCGACCTTGCGTCCCCGCACCAGCGCCATCGCGTTGTAGACCTTGACCGCCGCGTTCTCCACCCAGTCCCGCCGGCCAAACCGCTCCGCCAGGCGCGAGGTGAGGCGCATCAGCCGGAGAAACGGTCCCCGCTCGGCCAGACGCTCCGGCAGCAGGGGCCGGCCCAGGCGATAAGAGAGGAAAAGGCCCACCCACCAGAGGGCGAGAACCAGCGCGGTCGCGCCGAGCGCGACCCAGAGGACCCCGGGTAGAGCCGGGTGCAGCGAAGCCAGTCGAGGGCCGAGGAGAAAGAGGGCGACGGCGATGAGGCCGCCGCCGGTCACCAGCGCCAGCGCGGCCCAGCCGAAGAAGAGCGTCGGTGCGGAGTCGAAATCGCCCTGATTGGGCAACGGACGGCCGTCCCACTCGTCCCATTCGTGCCCGAGCCGGCGATCCACGTCGATGTGGATGAGCTGGGCGCGCGGGGTGTCCGACATAGGCCCCAAGATAGTAAGCTTTTCCCGATGCTGCCTCCCCCACCCATCCGGGGTTTGTACCGCACCGACCTCCGCGCCCGCGCCGCCTACGCCGAGGGTGCGGGCATCTACCGAATCGTGCCGCAAGCCGTCTGCGTACCCGCCGACCGGCAGGACGTGATATCCCTGGTCGGGTGGGCTGCCTCCCATCGCATCCCATTGATCCCGCGCGGCGCGGGCAGCGCCATGGGCGGCGGAAATGTGGGCGAGGGCCTGGTCGTGGACCTCACCGGGTTGGAGCGGCGGCTCGAGATTCTCCCCGGCGAGCGCCTGGCCCGCACCGGCGCCAACATCACGCTCGCCGAGTTGAACGCCGCGGCCGACGGGTACGGGCTTCGCCTGCCGCCCGATCCCTCCAGCGCCAGGTGGGCGACGGTGGGCGGCCTCGTCTCCACCAACGCCGCGGGCGCGCGCTCGGTGCGCTACGGCAGCGTCCGCCGCTGGGTGCGCGCCGTCGAGCTCGTGACGCCGGCCGGCGAGGTCCTCGTCCTCCGCCGCGGTGGTGGCAGCGGCGACGGCTCGGTGGAGACGGCGCGGCGCTTCGAGACCGAGCTGGCCCCGGCGTTGCGCGAGGCGGCGGACCTGATCGCCGCCCGCTTTCCCCGGACCCGGAAGAACTCCTCTGGCTACGCTCTCGATGCCTGGCTCGCGAGCGGCGACCTGCTCGACCTGATCGTCGGCTCGGAAGGCACGCTGGGCCTCGTCGTCGGCGTGGAGTGGGCGCTGGATCCGGTTCCGGCTCACCGCGCGGCACTCCGAGTCGAGCTGCGATCGCTCGACGACCTGGTCAAGGCGGTCGCGGCGCTGCACGGGGCGGGGCCCTCCGCGATCGAGCTGCTCGATCGCTCCTTCCTGGAGCTGGTGAGTCGAGCCGTCGAGGCCGAGGGACTGGCCCGGGCCGAAGCCGTCCTGCTGGTCGAGCTGGAGCGCTCCGATGCCGCTGACCTCACGCGGGCGGTGGACGCGGCGGCGGAGGCAGTGCGGCCGATCGCCGCGTCGGTGGAGACGGCGCTGAGCCCGAGCTCGGCGGCTCGGCTCTGGGCGCTGCGCCACGCCGCGAGTCCGATCCTGGCCGGGCTGCCGGAGCATCGACGCTCGCTCCAGGTCGTGGAGGATGGATGCGTCCCGGTCGAGCACACCGGGGACTACATTCGCGCGGTGCGGCAGGCTGCCGCATCTCGCGGCATCGCGGCCGTGATGTTCGGTCATGCCGGCGACGGTCACGTGCACGTGAACCTGCTGCCCGAGGTCCGGCGCCCGGGCTGGGAGGCCGCCGTCGCCGAGTTGCTGGACGACGTGACGTCGGCGCTGGTGCGGCTTGGCGGCACGCCCGCCGGCGAGCATGGCGACGGTCGGCTTCGGGCGGGTCTCCTCGGCCGAATTTACGGCGAGGACGTGGTGGCCCTCTTCCGCCGGCTCAAGCAGCTCTTCGACCCCCTCGGAATCCTCGCGCCCGGCGTTATCCTTCCCGCCGGCGCGCCGGCGATCGGTCGACTCAAGGTCGGCGCCGACGCGGCCCCGCTGCCCGACGACATCGCTCGGGCGCTTCGAGAGATCGAGCGCGGCGGCGGCTACGCCCGCTCCCGGCTCGAGCTGGCCGACGCCCGCTGAGCGCCGGCCACCGCTCCCTCACCCCAGCGACCCAGGACCATGGACATCATCCGCGAGCCCCGCGTCACTCTCGTCGCCCGGCCCCAGTTCCTCGAGCCGGCGCATCTGCCGGTGCAGTGGCAGGGCGAGTCCACCGACGGAGAGCGACTGGCCGAGTTCGCCGGCCGGCTCTGCTACATGAGCCAGCACAACCCGGCGGGGCGGAGCACCGCGGAGTATCTCCAGAACATCCTCCGGCAGGGGCACGGCTCGGTGTTCGAGCACTGCACCTACGCCGTCCTGATCGAGGGGATCTCCCGCTCCTGCAGCCATGAGCTGGTGCGGCATCGGGCCGGCTGGGGGTACTCCCAGCTCTCCCAGCGCTACGTGGACGAATCCCATGCGGCCTTCGTCATGCCGCCGGCGATCCAGGGCGACGCCGCCCTCGAGGCGGCGTGGACCGCGCAGGTCGAGGCTGCCCAGTCCGCCTACGTCGCGGCGGTGGAGCAGCTCATGGCGCGCTACGAGTGGGTCGAGAGCCGGGTGCATCGGCGGAAGATGGCGCGCGAGGCGGCACGAAGCGTGCTACCGAACGCGACCGAGGTGAAGATCGTCGCCAGCGCGAACGTCCGCGCCTGGCGGACGATGCTGGAGCTTCGCCTCGGGGAAGGGGCCGAGCTGGAGATCCGCCGGATGGCGATCGCCTGCCTTCGGCTGCTGCAGCAGGAGGCGCCGGCGCTCTTCGCCGACTTCGAGATCTACTCCGCGGGCGACGGCAGCGAGGCGGGACGGGTCGGATTTCATAAGGTGTAGGCGGTCGGAGGCGAAGAGCGAAGGGAGAAAGGCGAAGGGAGCACTCGAAGAGTTCGTCGCAGGCCGGTGCTCTCGCGCGGCACCTTCGCCATTCGCCCTTCCCCTTTCCCCAAAAACTATTGTGCGTCGGAAACCTTTTTCTTACTTTAGTTTCGTCGACGTACCCAACTCGTCCTGGCTCGTCTCTCGCGGACGGCCTTTTTTGTAGAGGGTGCCTTTGGCAGTTCGGATAGGACTCGCCTTCAATCTCAAGCCCGAGGCGCCGGCTAACCCAGCCGGGGCGGATCCCACCTCCCCCTCTTCTCTCGACGAATCCAGCATGCGCGCGCTGCGCGAGGACCTCGCGCAGCCCGATCTCTATGCGGAGTGGGACGAGCCCGCCACCATCGACGCCGTCGAGGCGGCGCTCTCCACCGTCGGTCAGGTCTACCGCCTCGAGGCCAACGAGAGCTTCCCCGCTCGCCTCGCGCTGCTCCGCCCCGACTTCGTGTTCAACATCGCGGAGGGACTCTACGGTCCCAACCGCGAGGGTCACGTCCCGGCCATCTGCGAGTTCCTCGGCGTGCCCTGCCACGCCTCGGACCCGCTGACCCTTGGCCTCGCGCTGGACAAGCGGCGGGCCAAGGAGGTGCTGCGCTACCACGGGGTCCCCACCGCCCCGTTCGCGCTGGCCCACAGCCCGGCCGATGCTCGCGCGGTGAACCTGCCGTTTCCGCTCTTCGTGAAGCCGGCCTTCGAGGGCTCGGGCAAGGGCGTGAGCGTGCGGAGCGTCTGCCGCAATCGGAGCCAGCTCGTCCGCCAGGTGTCCAAGCTGCTCGCCACCTACGCCGAGCCCGTGCTCATCGAGACCTACCTCTCCGGTCCCGAGTTCACGGTCGCGGTGCTCGGCAACGGCACCGAGGCGCGCTGCCTGCCCATCGTGGGCATGGACTTTGATACGCTCCCCAAGGGAGCGCCTCCTATCTACGGGTACGAGGCCAAGTGGCTGTGGGACTCTCCGAGCCACCCCCTGCAGATCTTCGAGTGCCCGGCCCGGATTCCCGAGGAGTTGGCCGAGCAGGTTCGCGCCGCCGCGCTGGGCGCCTACCACGCCCTGGAATGCCGCGACTGGTGCCGCATCGATATCCGGTGCGATGCCGCCGGTCGCCCGATGGTCGTCGAGCTGAACCCGCTGCCGGGCATTCTGCCCGACCCGCGGGACAACTCGTGCTTCCCCAAGGCCGCCCGCGCGGCCGGCATGAGCTACGACGACCTCATCCGCACCGTCGCCGACATCGCGTGGCGGCGGATCAGCGGCCGTTCACTCCTGGCGGAGGTAGCCTGATGCGAGTCGCGATCCTGTACGACGCCGGCAGCGACGACTGGAGCCCGCAGGACGTCGCCGCGGTGGTGGGCAACGTCCACGAGGTCCGGGACGTCCTTCGCCGCCGGGGCCACGAGGTCGAGCTCCTCCCCGTCCGCCTGGGCGACTTCCGCTGGATCTCCCGGGTCCGCCGGGCGGATCTGGTCTTCAATCTCTGCGAAGGGATCAACGGCCACGCCCGGTTCGAGGACTACGTGGTGGGCACCCTGGAGCTCACCGGGGTTCCCTTTACCGGGTGCCGGCACTGGCCCACCACTATCGCGCACCGCAAGCACGTCGCCAACACGCTGCTCTCGGCCGCGGGACTCCCGGTCCCGGCCTTCGTCCTGGCGCAGGGCAACAAGGTTCCGGCCGAGTTCCCACTGCCGGCCATCGTGAAGCCGGCCGCCGAGGACGCCAGCGTCGGGATCGACAACGGCGCCGTCTGCACCTCCAAGCGCGCCCTCAAGAAGCGGGTCGCCCTCATGCTCGAACAGTTCGAGGAGGTGCTGGTCCAGGAGTACGTCGCCGGCCGGGAGTTCAACGTCGGCTTCGTGGGCAAGCGGATGCTGCCGATCGCCGAGATCCGCTTCGAGGGGATGCCCGAGGGCTCCTGGCCGATCGTGAGCTACGCCGCCAAGTGGCTCCCGGGGAGCCCGGAGGACGAGGGCACGCTGCCGGTGTGCCCGGCCGAGGTCGACGCCGAGCTGGCCAAACGGATCGGCCAGGTGGCTCGCGACGCCTGGGTATACGTCTCCGCCGGCGAGGGCTACGGCCGGGTAGACCTCCGGCTCAACGAGGAGGGGCAGCCCTACGTGCTCGAGGTCAATCCTTGCCCCGACCTCTCCAGCAACGCGGGCCTCGCCCGGATGGGCCGAGCCTTCGGCTGGAGCTACGACGACCTGGTCATGCAGGTGGTCGACGAGGCGCTGATGCGCTCCCAGAGCTCGAGCGCGGCCGCCGCCCTGGTCAGCGGCGTTTCCGCCGCGTGAGCGGGGGAGGCACCCTCACCTCACCGGTCCTCCGACAGCTCACCCCGGCCGACCGGGGCCGGATCGAGGCCTTGACCCGGGCTGTCGGTGTCTTCCGCGCCGACGAGGTGCCCGTGGCCCTCGAGGTCTTCGACGGCGCGGTCGCCGGATCCCCCGATTACCTCGCCCTTGGCGCAGAGCTCGACGGCCGGCTGGTCGGCTGGGTGTGCTGGGGCCCCACCCCGTGCACTGTGGGCACCTTCGATCTCTACTGGATGGCCGTGGACCCCGCCGCTCAGGGAGCCGGAATCGGGACCGCGCTGATCCGGGCCATGGAGGACCGGTTGCGCGGTCTCGCCCGACTGATCATCGTGGAGACCGCCGGACGAGCCGACTACGGCCCGACCCGGGCCTTCTACCAGGCCCGCGGGTACCACCAGGCCGCGGTCATTCCGGACTTCTACGCTCCCGGCGACGATCAGCTGGTCTTCGTCAAGACGCTCGCGACGGGGTAGCCGTCGTAGCCACCAGCATCTCCGGGACCCCTCGGATGACACCCAGCGATCGACAGTCTGCCGCGGACACGGGGCAACCCCTCCCCTACCCCCTGAGCCGGGAATACGTCGAGCCTGACTGGAACCGGCTGCCCGGCTTCCGCGGGGTATCGGCGGCCGACTGGGAGAGTGCCGTCTGGCAGCGCCGCCATACCATCAAGAACCTGGGAGAGCTGAAGGCGGCTCTGGGACACCTGCTGCCCGACGATCTGGTTGAGAGTATCTGTCAGGATCAGGAGCGGCGGGCCACGATGTCGATGCTCATACCGCCGCAGATGGTCAACACCATGGACACGGCCGACCTGTGGCGGGATCCGGTGCGCCGGTACATGGCACCCGCGCTGGCGGATCGCCGGACCGACTGGCCCAATCACCCCCGCTCCTCCCGCGACAGCCTGCACGAGACCGACATGTGGGTGGTGGAGGGACTGACCCACCGCTACCCCACGAAGGTGCTCGCGGAGCTCCTGTCCACCTGCCCGCAGTACTGCGGGCACTGCACCCGGATGGACCTGGTCGGCAATGACGTGCCCCAGGTGGACAAGCTCAAGTTCACCGTGCCCCAGAAGAACCGGCACGCGCAGATCCTCGAGTACCTCCGGCGGACCCCCGCGGTGCGCGACGTGGTCGTCTCGGGCGGCGACATCGCCAATCTCCACATTACCCAGCTGGAGCCGTTCGTCGACGCCCTGCTGGATATCCCCAACATCCGGGACATCCGACTCGCGTCCAAGGGCCTGATCGGCCTCCCGCAGCACTTTCTCCAGGACGACGTGCTGCGTGGCATGGAGCGGCTGGCGAAGAAGGCGTTCGAGCGCGGGGTCGATCTCGCGCTCCACTGCCATGCCAACCACGCGGAGCAGATCACTCCGCTGGTGGGCCGGGCGGTGCACCGGCTGCTGGAGATAGGCTTCCGCGACGTCCGCAACCAGGGAGTGCTGCTGCGCGGCGTGAACAGCACAGCGGCCGAGCTGGTCGAGCTCTGCTTCATGATGCTCGACCATGCCAAGATCATGCCCTACTACTTCTACATGTGTGACATGATTCCCAACGCCGAGCACTGGCGGCTCGGCGTGTTCGAGGCCCAGCGGCTCCAGCACGACATCATGGGCTACCTGCCTGGATTCGCGACTCCGCGGCTGGTCTGCGACGTGCCCTTCGTCGGGAAGCGCTGGGTCCACCAGGTCACCGAATACGATCGGGAGCGGGGGATCTCCTACTGGACGAAGAACTACCGCACCTCGATCGAGGCGGATGCCGCGGACGCCCTTTCACGGACCTACGAGTACTACGATCCGATCTATCTGCTGCCCGAGGCCGGCCAGGCGTGGTGGCGGGCTCAGGGGGTCAATACGGCTTCGTGAAACGCCCGATACACGTCCGGCTGCCACCAGTGCCGGCTCGCTTCCATGCGGCGCACCGCCTCCTCCCGAGGTAGTGCGCCGCGATAGCTTCGGGACGTGGTGAGCGCGTCGTACACATCCACGATGCAGATGATCTGCGCGCCCAGGGGGATCTCCTCGCCCTTGAGCCGCTCGGGATAGCCCGTCCCGTCGTACTTCTCGTGGTGCCAGTGGATGATCGGCTTGATGTCCCAGGGGAAGTGCACCGTCGCGAGCAGCTCCAGGCCCCAGACCGGGTGCTGCTTGATCACCTCGAACTCCTCCGGGGTGAGCGGGCCGGGCTTGTTGAGGATCTCGTGGGGCACCCGGACCTTGCCCAGATCGTGGAGATAGGCGCCCATCCGCACCGTGGTCTGCCCCGTCGCATCCAGCCCGAGAGCCCGGGCGACGGCCACTCCGTACCCGGCCACTCGCTCGCAGTGGCCGAAGGTGTAGCTGTCGGACGACTCGATGGACTGACCCCACTCCCGAACCACGGCCGTGTACGTCTCCTCCAGCTGGGCCACCTTGCCCGCGACGTCCACCAGATCCACCCGCGCGTCGAGCCGGCCGAAGAGCCGGTGGGCCGCGCCGAGCAGCTGCAGCGCCTCCTGGTTCCGACCCAGCGCCTGCAGCAGCCGGGCCAGCTCCCGTGACGACTCCGCCTCGCTGAGGACCGAGCCGGTGGCGACCGCCTGCTCGATCGCCGAGCGGAGTCGCGACTCCGCCAGCACCGGGCGGCCGGTCTCCCGGTAGACCACGCCGAGGACCTTGTAGGCGTCCGCCTTGTCGAGCCGGGCCCCGAGTCGGTTGAAGATCTCCAGCGCCTGCTCCGCCCCGGCGCGGCCCTCCTCGTACCGCTGCCTGGCGACCAGGACCTCGGCGCGGTTGAGCAGGCAGAGTCCCTCGAGGTGCTGATCGCCGAGCTGCCTCGCCAGGGCCCGGCTCAGCGCGTAGTATCGCTCGGCGTCGTGCCACCGCGTGCGGTCGGCGCTGACCATGCCCAGGTTGTGGTAGACGATGGCGCGGCCGCGGTCGTCGCCCGAGCGCTCGAAGGCGTCGAGCGAGCGGCGGTAGTGGGAAACCGCGCCGGCATGGTCCCCCTGCACGTTGGCCAGAATGCCCAGGTTCTGCTCCACCCGGCCCCGGAGCCGGGGGAGCTCACCGGCCAGCTCGAGCGCCTGGTGGTACCGTGCCCGCGCGGAATCCATCGCTCCGGACTCGAAATCGAACCCCGCGAGCACGTTGAGCGCCTCAGCAGCCAGCACGGTGTCGCCGGCGGACCGTGCCAGATCCTGGCTCCGGCTGCAGAGAGCGCGGGCGCGCTCCCGCTCGTTCCTGTGGTGCAGGATGACCGAGAGCCGACGGCATGCCTCCGACTCCGTGCGGCGGTCACCCTCCGCCGCCGCGAGGTCCCCGACCAGCCGGTACTGCTCCGCCGCCTCGGCGACGCGCCCGGCCCGCTCCTCGGTGACCGCCTCCGCCAGAAGCTCAGCCGCCCGGCGAGACCCCGAGTCCGGGTCCGGCCGAGCGGCGGGAGACGAGTGGAGCGGGTGCGCCAAGCGTTACCAGGCCACGGCGTACCTCGAGAAGTGCCGGATCGGCGCCGAGACCGACTTGGTCTTCAGGTCGTCGAGGGAGGGCAGCAGCTCCAGGATACCGAGAAGTTCGTTGGTGTAGACCACCCGCTTGGCCAGCAGCAGCGACGAGCAGTTGGAGTAGCTCATCTTCAGCGTTGCCGGCTTCGCGAACTTGAGGCCTTCCGGCGAGAATCGAACCGAGTTCACCTTCCCGGTCACCTGCTCGGCCTTGATCTGTACCGGACTTGCGAGCGCACCGGCCGGAATCACCAGGCGGTGGGTGCCCACGATGATCGTGCCGCCCGCGCTGCCCACGGTCTGGGTCTTGGCCACATACGGCTGCGCCGAGCAGGTGAGCAGATTGAGGTTGCGCACCAGGTCGGTCAGCGAGGCCGACGGCGCGATCTGCATCGGAGCCGCAGGAGCGTTGGGCCCGAGGGTATCGTCCGCCGTGGAACAGGCGGCCGCCACCGTGAGCACGGCGGTGAGGGCGAGAGCGGTAAGACCGCGGGGCCACTTCGTCATCGTGTACTCCGGTGGAGGTGATCGCCGTGCGACGGTACCGCGGTCACGAGTGGCCGCCGGCCGGTCCTCTCAGGAGGCGTCGGAGGTCGCGGGCTGCTGCGTCTGGAGGGTAGAGCAATGCCCATGCCCTCCAACTCTGGAGATGTCGAAGTTTTATACGGTGGTAGAGGTGCCGATCGGGCGAGCGGATTGAAACCGTGGATTTTGGCTAATTTCCGGTGTCAAGCTACTTGAACGATTTGTTTACGGAACTGCAATGGCGGACCTGCGTCATCAATCCCGCACCTTGCGGGGCCGGTCCCTGCAATCTGTTGCAGCCATCACTCCACCCTCCAGTTCCGAAGCCCGCTCGCCCAGCTATACGGGTTGATCTCGAGCCCCCGAACCCGGGCCGATACCACCGCCGCGTTGGCCGGCGCGAACAGGAAGAGGGCCGGGGCGTCGGCATTCAGGGTATCCATCGCCGTCCGGTAGGCGTGGCCGGCCTCCGCGACCCTGGCCGTGTGGCTCGCCCGCGCGAACAGCGAGTCGAAGCGCGGATTGGCGTAGTGCCCGTAGTTGAGCGCCGCCCAGCCCTGCCGCGTCCATTGGTCCGCGAGCCCCCTCGGGCTCGGCTCGTCCAGCCAAGCCCCGATGTATGCATCGAAGCGGCCCTGCCCCAGCCGCTCCTGAAAGACCGGAAAATCGACTGACGTGACCGTCACCGCGGCGCCGGCCGAGCGCCACATCTCCTGAAGCAGCGTGGCGAGCTGCCGGCGAGCAGCGCTGGTGGTCGGCACCAGGATGTCGAAGCCGAGCCGCCGACCGTGCCGCGCCCGCACACCGTCCGGGCCCTTTCGCCAACCCTCCGCGTCGAGCTCGCGCGCGGCCGCCGCCGGATCGAACGGCAGGATCGCGATGCTGTCGCTCCAGAGCCAGAGCAGTTGTGACATCGGTCCGGGCGGCGCCTTGGCCGACGGACCGAACACCGCTTTCGCCGCCGTCGCCCGATCGATTGCCATGGCCAGCGCGCGTCGGGTGGCCCGATCGCCGAGCACCGGGTGAGACCCGGCGTGCCCCTTCGGACTCGTCAGGTTGAACCCGAGGAAACCGTAGGCAGCCGATGGATAGCGGATGATCCGGACGCTCGAGTCCGCCTCGGCCCGGCGCTCGCGATCGGGGCCCGCGGCCGCCTCGAGCACGTCGGCCTCGTGGCTCAGGACCAGATTGAGCGCGGCGTCCGGGTCGCTGGTGAACCGCCAGATCGCCCGACGGAGTGCCGGGGCCGGCGCGAACGACGTGTCGGCCGCGAGGGTGAGGAACTGACCCCGCTGCCATTGGGCCACTCGATACGGACCACTTCCCACGAGGTGTCCCAGTGCCGTGTCGGCGGCCCAGCCGTCCTTGGGAATCGCGCTCCACACGTGAGCCGGGATGACCCGCACGTGATAGGTCGCGTCGTACAGCTGCTCCGGCGACGGCTCGGTGAACCGCACGAGGAAGGTGGCTGAATCCTCCGGAACGATGGCGACTCGGCCGGCCAGCACCGACTGGGCCGGTGAGCCGATCGTGCTGTCGCTGAAGGCCTCGAACGAGAAACGCACGTCGCCCGAGGTGACCGGCCGTCCATCGTGCCACCGCGCCCCGGGCCGGAGGTGAAACCGCCAGGTGAGCGAATCCACTCTTTCCCATCGGGCCGCGAGCGCGGGCAGATAGGCGGCGCTGTCGATCGACGCCGCACCGGGCCGGAGATCGGCCAGCCGCTCGAACACCTGGTCGCCGATGTCTCGTCCGACCGTCTCGCCGACCAGCGGCGGCAGGAGCGTGGACGGCTCGCTCACGGCGGCGACGACCAGAGTCTCGCAGCCCTCGCACTGCCGGTCGGGGCGCCCGCACGCCGCGGCCGTCGCCGTCCATAACAGGGCCAGACTCCCGATCGCGTATCGGCGTGCGGTCACCGCTGGCTCCTTGATGAGGGACGATTCCGGCGACGCGCCAATTATAGTTGTAACGATTCGTTCCACGGTATAATGGATCATTCCAGCCCGGCG
Organism: Gemmatimonadales bacterium; assembly: GCA_035278885.1. Lineage (GTDB taxonomy): Bacteria > Gemmatimonadota > Gemmatimonadetes > Gemmatimonadales > GWC2-71-9 > CAVVWJ01. Next base: position 37,923 of record DATEIR010000008.1, read on the forward strand.
GCGTCGCTGGCAAGGACTGGGAGCGCAAGTCGAAGTCAATCACCGCGTTGGATTTTGGGTGGGGGCGGCACATGGGTTGCCCCTGAGGTCCGGCGATCCCGAGCCATCTTCGGACCCAGACTATCAGGAGAACCACGATGCACTCCGTCCTCACTCGCGGCGCCGTTGGCGTGGCGCTGCTCCTCGCGGCTTGCAGTGACACCGGGAGCGGGCCGGCCGGCGACGCCCAGCTGAGCCTCAACCTGGCGACCCGTCCGGCCGCGGCGACCGTTGCCGGCGCCGCGGCACTCAGTGCCGCCGAGACCTACACCGACGCCGGCGGCAACAGCCTGGAGATCGCCCGGGTGCAGCTCGTGTTGCGGGAGATCGAGCTGGAAAACGAGACGCACGAGAGCACCTGCGAGGCGTCGAGCTCGTCCGAGGACGATTGCGCCGAGATCGAGGTCGGCCCCTTCCTGGTCGACCTGCCGCTGGGTGTGGGCGGGGCGGCCAGAACCGTGACCGCCAGGGTGCCGGCCGGCACCTACGATGAAGTGAAGTTCAAGATCCGGGAGCCGGACGATGACACCGCGGCCGACGCGGCCTTCGTCGCCGAGCATCCCGACTTCACCCACGCCAGCGTCAAGGTGGAGGGGACCTATAACGGGGCCCCGTTCACCTTCGTGAGCGATCTCGAGGCCGAGCTCAAGCTGGAGCTGAATCCGCCGCTCGTGGTGGACGGCAGCGGCACGACCGACCTGACGCTCTTCGCGAATCTCGACGCCTGGTTCCGCGACGCGGGCGGAAACCTGCTCGATCCATCGTCGGCCAGCGGTGCGCTGGTGGCCGACAACATCGCCCGGAGCTTCCATGCCTTCGAGGACGAGAACCACGACGGATCCGACGACCACGGCGGCAGTGATGACGGCAGCGACGACCATGGCAGCGGCGGACAGGGCGCCGACGATGCCGCGGCCGGGATCTGACCCTGAGTGGGGCCGGGCAGGGTGACGCCCGGTCCCACCTGGCGGGTCGGGATGGTGACGATCTCGGAGAGCTTTCAGGCCGCGCTGCGCCAGCTCCTGTCCGAGCTGGGCGGCGCCGTCGTCGAGAGCCGCCCCCACGCCGGCGAGTCGTGGCCGGAGGCCGACGCCACGCTGATCCTGGCCGGCGGTGAGGAGAGCGCCGGGGTGGACCTGCTGGTGGACGGCAAGGGGGGAGGGTCGAAGTTCCTGATCGGGGCCGCGGCCGATCACCGGATCGCGGCGGCGGCGTTGCAGAACGGAGCGGCCGACTACTTCGCGCTTCCAGCGGACCTCGATCTCCTCCGCCGCCGATTGGAGCGCGAGGCCAGGCGCTCCGAAGGACGCCTGGAGGCCGAGCGCTTCGCCGAAGGAGAGCGGCAGTCCAGCGGGTTCCAGGCGATCCTGGGCGACAGTGCCGCCCTGCGTCAGACCCTCGAGCAGGCGCGTCGGGTGGCCGCCCATCGGGACCTGACCGTCCTGATCGGCGGCGAGACCGGAACCGGCAAGGAGCTGCTGGCGCGCGCGCTGCACTACGCGAGTCCCCGCGCGGGGGAGCCGTTCGTCGAGGTGAACTGCGCGGCGATTCCGGTCAACCTGCTGGAGAGCGAGCTCTTCGGCCACGAGCGGGGCGCCTTCACCGGCGCCGTGGCGGCCAAGCCGGGTCTCTTCGAGATGGCGCACGGCGGCACCCTCTTTCTCGACGAGATCGCCACCCTGCCGCTCGAGCTGCAGCCCAAGCTGCTCCGGGCCCTGGAGTCGCGGACCATCCGGCGGGTCGGCGGGCAGCAGGGTCGCACCGTGGACGTACGGGTGCTCGCGGCGACGCACGTCGACCTGGCGCAGGCGGTGCGGCGCGGTGAGTTCCGCGAGGACTTGTACTACCGCCTGAACGTGGTGGCGCTGGTGCTCCCGCCCCTTCGGGACCGGGCCGACGACGTCGAGCTGCTGGCGGGCACGTTCGTGGAGCGGATCGCGCGGGGATACGGCCTGCCGGTGCCGGAGCTGGGCGCGGCGGCGCGGGAGGCGCTGCGGCGGCACCCGTGGCCCGGCAATATCCGGGAGCTCCGCAACGTGGTGGAGCGCGCGGTCGTGCTGTCGCCGGCGGGTACTCTGGCGCTCGAGCCTCTCGGGGCGGACGCCTCGCCGCCGGGAGGGGGACACGCGCTGCCGTTCCCGGCGACCTTGCGCGACGTGGTCCGGACCGCGGCGAGGTCGATGCTCGACCTGACCGGCGGCAACAAGAGCGAGGCGGCCCGCCGGCTGGGGATCTCCCGGCCGAGACTGCAGCGGCTGCTCGATGGCGAGATGGACTGATGCTCGAGAGGATGCATCCCATGCGTATTCGTGTTCTGCCGTTCCTTGCCCCGGTGGCCGCGCTGCTGGCCTGCTCCGATTCGAGCAGCCCCTCCACCGGCGATTCCAGGCCGCCCGCCGAGCTCAACATCGTCGGGTTGCCCGGCGACGCACCTCCGCTCTACAACCCCGAGGCCAGCTTCTGGGCGGTCAAGGGACAGGACGCCGAGGCCCGGATCTACTTTCAGGACGACAAGGGTCAGCCGGGCGAGGAGTATCTCCGCCTTCGCGTCGACGGCCCCTCCCTTCAGGCCCGGCCGGACGGCAGCCCGATCGCCGAAGGCGATTCGGTGCTGATCACGATCCGGGTGGTGAATCCGGCCCAGATGCTGTTCGAGATGGAGCCCAGCGGCCTCACCTTTTCCCCGGATGAGCCGGCCGAGCTCAAGATCCGGTACGAGGAGACCCGCGGCGACCTCAATGACGACGGCAGCGTGGACGGGTCGGACGACGACATCGAGCGCACGATGGCGATCTGGCGGCAGGAGACGCCGAGCGATCCGTTCGTGCGCGTGGGCACGGCGGTGGTGAAGGAGCTCGAGGAGGCGGACGCCGAGCTCACGGGTTTCAGTCGGTACGCCCTGGCCTACTGATCGAGGCCCCATGGTCGCGCCCTTCGCCGACGACGCCACCCATCAGCTGCGGGAGCTGGTCCGCACCGGCCGCTTCCGCGATGCGCTCGACCGCTATCGGCGGGAGGAGTCGGCGCGGGCCGACCTCCCGGCCGACGCGCGGCTGCTGGCGGCTACCGCGGCGACCCGACTCGGCCAATACGCCGACGGCTCCGCCCTGGCGGAGCAGGCGCTGGGGCGGTTCGGCGCGCGGGGCGATCTCGACGGCAAGATGCGCGCGCTCAACCTGCTGGGCGTGCTGGCGTTCGAGCGGGGCCACCTGGCCGAGGCCGAGGAGCATCTGGCGGAGGCGCTGCGCCTCGCGACCCATCTCGAGGACAGTCTCATCGCGGCCCGGGCGTGCAACAATCTCGCCTCCGTGCTCCATCTGCGCGGACGCCCCGACGAAGCGGTCGGACTCTACCGGGGCGCGCTGCTGAGCTACCAGCGGCTCGGCGACCGCCGCGGGACCGCCGAGACCTACCACAATCTGGGGCTGACCTACCGCCAGATGGCGGAGTATCCGGAGGCCGACAAGGCGATCGGCCAGGCGGTGCGGCACGCCGAGTTCGTCGGCGAGCCCTCTCTCATGGCGCTCACCACGACCGGGCGGGCCGAGCTTCGGGTGGACGTCGGCGAGATCCCTCTGGCGTATCCCGAGCTGGATCGCGCGTCGGCGCTGGCTGATCGGGCGGGCGACGTGGTCGGAGTGGCGGAAGTCCGGCGAGTGCGCGCGGTCGCGGCGCTGCGCGAAGGGCGGGCG